>CAVHZY010000001.1:0-101323 GCA_963640645.1 uncultured Phascolarctobacterium sp.
GTTTTATATTGGCTCCGCATTGCTGTAAAGTACTTTTACTTTACAAAGCAAAAGTCGTGATTTTCACCATTTCTTTTAAAATAAACCTGCAACTTTTTTGTCGGTCTCTTGCGTTTTTAAAACAGATACTGTTATAGTTAAATTGTTAAAAATATGGCATTTTTATGCAAAGGAGACTTCATTATGAGTTCTTTTCAAAGCCTACGCATTGTAGACAACTTTTATCAGACTTCGGCATTTTTTCCCATGCCGACCATTTGCATCAGCACGGTTAACCCGGATGGAAGCTTGAACATTGGTTCTTACTCCCTGTGTTTTCCGTACTACATTGCCGGAAAAGATCGTTATGCCATGTTGCTGGAATGCCGGAACAATTCCAACACCTGCCAGAACCTGCTCCGCACCGGAAAATGCGCGCTGAACTTCATTCCGGATGACAAAGAGTCCTTTAAGGAAGCAGTCCGTTTAGGCTTCCCCGGACCATCCGAAGAAAAAATGCCGGATTTAAAGTTCCAAATGGAGGATGGCCAGGTAGATCCGGAAGATCCGGATCGCCCGCAAATCATTTCCTCTGCATTCCAGGTAATGGAGTGCACCTGGGACAGCACACTGGAAGACGGCGGCAAATTCAAGCCGGGTGAAATGGACGGATACCCGGAACCATACAATGACTTCAACGGCATTACCAGCAAGTTCGGTGCCCACTTTATCCTGAAAATTGACAAAATCCTGATGAAGGAAAAATATTACAACGCCATTGTCAACGGCGTTACCAAAAACGACTTCCCGCCGGTTCCGGTTGACTACGGTTACCGTGATTCCACTAATTTCTGGTACACATCCTTCCCCCGCCTGAAGAAGCCGCATGCAGAGCCAATTGCCAGTGGCAAGGAAATTGACATCTCCTCCGTACGCTACGCAGCCAACCGCGCAGATGACACCGTCAAGTTTACAGACGAAGCACTGGAAGCCTTTGTTAAGGTCCCAAGACCGTTCTTAAAAACCGTCCTGATGGGCTGTGTAGACTGGGCAAAGGAAAACAACGTCACCCTGATTACACCGGAGCACGTCAAAATCATCAACGACAAGCGCAACGAAGAAAAGAAGAAGAAGAAATAATTCTTTCGGAGGAGACCTATGAAAGCAAAAAAACTGCGTTCTGCAGTTACCACGGCAGCATTGGGGTATGCCACTTGGAAAGGCGTTCAAAAATTAATGGACGGCGCCAAAGAAACGCCGATTCCGGGTGTGGACGGGCAGCCGTATGCCAACAGCCAGTATTTTACGTCAGGAAAATACACGCTGCATTACCGCTTTGACCCGGCCAAAGGCTATGACGCCCGCGGCAAAATTTTAATGTTGCATGGCTTTGCCTGCAACACCACCTTTTACGATGAGCTGGTGGAAATCTACACGAAGCAGGGCTTTGACTGCCTGCGTGTAGATTCCCCCAACTTCGGTTTCTCCACCCGGGAAACGTCGTTTGACGGCGCCGTAGACCGGGAAGACCTGTTCTTTGAGCTGCTTTCCATGTTTGACGCCAGTGGTCGTACCATTCCTGGGAAGTGGATTCTGATGGGGCATTCCATGGGCGGCGGCATTGCCATGAATATGGCTTATGAAAAGCCGGATGTATTTAGCTGTGTGGTATTGTACACACCAATGGGCGCGGTCAGCGTGCCGGCGCCTTTGAAGAATATTATTGTTGCAAAACCACTGGCCAGTGTGCTTGACACCGTCTTTAAGGCATGTATGTCTTCCGATGCTATTGTAAAAATAGTGATGCTTCTGATGACCCTCAATCCGGAGTATGTCACCTATTATGACCCACGGAAATTCGGAGACAGCCTTACGGTTCCGGATACCGGCACCGGTCTTTGTTACATGACGGCCGATGCAAGACCAACGAATTGGAAGAACAACCGCAAAGTAAGTCTTCCCATTCAGTTAACCTGGGCCAGCATTGACCTGTTCAATATGCCAAGCACGGTGCGCCGCTTCCAGGAGTCCCTGAAGGATCCGGAAGTTGTCACCATCAAAGGCGCCGGCCACTGCGTTATCCAGGACCGCGCCGACGAAGTCAGCGCCAACACCTTAGCCTTCTTAAAGAAGCATGGCATTTAAGCCCCAGGCAAAGCAAAGAAGCCCCGCGTGCACCGCGGGGCTTTTCTTTGTTCATGGACTGCCTCAAGTTTTGCGGTTTATAACCGCAAAACTTTCAAATTTCAATTACTTTTGCGGATATAATCGCGAACCTCATGTTTTTATGGTTTTCCCGACGATCATACGCGCATACAAATGCTTTTGACTATATCAGCATCTTTTGAAAAAGTTGTTGCGCCAGAGCACTATAAATCTTAAATTTGCAATGAAATAACAAAAACAGTAATAATATTGAAATGAAAAGCAAAACGTGATAGTATGGACAAGTAAAAAGGAGGAGAAGAACATGCTACTTCAGTTTTTGGTTGAAAACTTTGCTTCTATTCGTGATGAAGTGGTTCTGAATTTAGAGCCATCGGTGGACAAATCTCACGAAGAAAATGTTGTAAACAAAGGTAAATACAAAGCAAATAAACTGACTGCTATTTATGGTGCTAATGCTTCTGGAAAGACCAGCGTGTATAAAGCCATGATGATGGCACTGATTATTCTTCGGACATCTAATATTAGACAGGTTAATGATGGGATTCCTGTAATGCCATTCAAGTTTGACGAAGAAAGTATCAGCAAACCAACTCATTTTGAATTTAAATTTGTAGCAGAAAATGGTTTGAAATATATTTATGGCTACTCTGCAGATACAAAAAAAATTCATGAAGAGTATTTATATTGCTATAAGAGTTCAAAACCAAGCATGATCTTTGACCGATCAGATGAAGGATACAAGTTTTCGCGTTCAGAGAAAAAATTTTTAGAACCATTGGTTCGAATGAATACGGAAAACAAACTGTTTTTGGCTACTGCTACAGCTTGGAATGTTGAAAGTACTATGATTCCTTACAAGTGGTTGGCAGAAGGAATAGATGCATATACAAATGACAGTCATATTTCCAATGTGGTTCTGGATATGTACCGCACAAACGAAGCGGAAAATGTAGCTTTTACAAAAAAAATCTTGAAACAAGCAGATATCAATATTAGTGACATACATGTAAAATCAGAAGAAATTAAAAATCCACAGGCAATGCCAATCTTAGGCGGCATTATAATTGATGGGCAGTTAATCCAGCCAAGGGAACAATATGAAATTAAGATTATTGCGGGGCATACTGTAAAAAAAGAAGGAGAGGAAGAAAAGACATATACACTCGGTTTGAAAGAAGAATCATTGGGAACACAGGTGTTGTTTTTCTTGGCTCCTCTTTTAAGGCAAACCTTTGACAAAGGGAAAGTGCTGGTCATTGATGAAATTGATAATAGCTTGCATCCGTTTATAGTTAAGTTTTTAATCAATCTATTCCGCAATGAAGAAATCAATAAAAACGGCGCACAATTAATTTTTACAACTCACGAGACAACATTGCTTTCGTTGGATACGTTTCGTAGGGATGAAGTATATTTTACAGAAAAAGATGCAAAAACCGGTGTGACAGATTTGTATTCATTGGATGAATTTGCAGTGAGGAAGGATGACAACATCGAGAAAGGATATTTGTTGGGCCGTTATGGAGCAATCCCCTTTCTTCATACAGAGGAGATTATTTGATGGCAAGACGATCTTTTAATAATCAAAAAAGGAAGAGCGGTAGTCGTAGGCAAAAACCAATCATCTTGATAATTGCAGAAGGAAAAAATGTGACAGAATCACAATATTTCAGATCTCTTCAAGACAAGAAGTCGGAATACAACATAAAAGTTTTGATTCCTGGACATATAACGGACCCAGCCGGAATGAAGGAGCGAATTGAGAAGTTCTGGAAAGAAAATGATTTGGATGAAGAAAAAGGAGATTTGGCCTTTATCGTTCTGGATCTAGATTGCGACGCAGAGAAGGCGAAATTGCTTAAACAGCTATCTGAACAAAGCTCCATATCAAAATTTATAGTATCAAACCCGTGCTTTGAAATTTGGTTCCTACTTCATTTCAGATATTCAACGAAAGGATATTATAGTGGTGCTGAGGTTGTCAGAGCTTTACGGAATTTTATTCCTGATTATGAGAAAAATACAGAGGTTAGCCCTATTATTGAAGAATTATTACAGGATGCCTACAAAAATGCAAAGAACCTTGAAAAACATTTTAAGGGACTTGAATATGACTGGCCGTCAGAAAAGTGTAATCCACGGACTGATGTGCCAGAAATCATAGAAGCGTTAAATTTATTGGATGCCACTTTATAAAATGATGCTGGGGCCGGCTGCGAAAGGAAGTGATTTAAATTGATTGTATATATAAAAAGACAAACCCCTTGTGAGTCATTGTATTAACTCACAAAAGGTTTGTCCCTTGAATATCTCTATTCATAGTCTGGTATTCAAATTATAAAGTATTTGAGGTAAAAGTCAATGTAGTTCTTATGAATTTTCAAAAGACGCTTGACAATTTTCTGTGCTTCTGAATGTCTCTATTTGTAGTCTGGTAAATTGCATCTGAGACAAGCAGTTGACACGGCCACAGGGTAAATCTTTTCTTACAGGCACAAATATGCCTTGTGGAAATGTGCCGAAAGGAGACGACTATATGTCTCAGATTAATAGTATCCGCAGTGGATGCAAAGATGTTTTTCGAGCATTTTTGGTTGAAAATGCAACTTATTCGGGTGAACAGGAAATACCTTGTCTAAAGAAGGAATCAATCGTTCCGAAAAAATTGATATTGTTCTCAAAAGCTATTTCGTCAAATGCGTTTGACAGTTGGGTTTGCTTCTATGAAGATGATGCGAACTTTGAACGGCTATGGAATAATCCGCAGAAGTATCTACCGATTCTAAAGCGCTTTGCCGGCGTCATTTCTCCCGACTTCAGCTTGTATCGAGATATGCCGCTTGTAATGCAAGAGTGGAACATATACCGTAGCCGTGCCATTGCACATTGGCTGCAGGAAAACGGTATTCCTGTCATTCCAAATATTCGCTGGGGAGACGAGCGAACATATGCGCTTTGCTGTAGCGGGATTCAGCAAGGAGGCACAATTGCAATTGGATCACACGGTTGTATCAAGCTTTTGCAAGAACGAGAGCCGTTCAAAAAAGGACTTGATTACATTATAAGACATATATGTCCCGATACCATTATCGTTTACGGGAAGACTCCCGATGTCATATTCGATAAATATCGAAAAAGCGGTATAACCATAAAACAGTTTGAGAGCGATTTCAGTATTGCTCACCATTGCTCACCGAAAGGCGGTGAGTAGATAATGGGAGCAGGTATTCACGGAGGGTTCGGGAAAACCCGTGGAAGTCGCGAACGCTTTAGGATTGGTCATCCAGTACCACCTACAGAGAAAAATCTTGAAATGGCTCTAGATAAAAATCTTTATGTAGAGACGATTTGTAGAAAATACAATATCCATCTAAAGGGCGGAAGGCAAACTATTCGAATTGTGATTAATCCTAATCTTGTGTCTGCGGGTAGAGTAGTAAAAGACCTACCAAGCATTATTGAATTAGGGCCTAAAGCTTTTGTTTCCGAAAAGGAGTTAGCAAACACCATAGCACATGAATTAAATCATGCAAGAAGTTTTCTCAAGGGCGGTAATGCTCCTGAGAAAACTGCATATGCATCTGGTGATACATTAGAAGCATATATAAGGGGGAAAAGATAAAATGTGGATCAGCAATGATAAAATAATGGAAATTTTTGATATGGCCAACCATGGAGCAACATATTTTCCTGCCGTTTGTCCGATATGCAATAAGAAGTCCGCACACGTTTATATTCATAGTCATGATGATAGACACTGTGGAATTTGGACATGGTGTAGTTCTTGCGGTTCATCATCACATATGAGCGGTGATGTTCCTAAATGGTGGAAAAATCCAGAGTTCGTTGATGTAGATCAGTTATGTTCTGAGCCAGAATATTTAGAAACGATATCTGATAAGATTGATACCTGGGTTAACAGCATTATTCCTGATGAGAAGGCATTTTCTAAAAAGCCATTGATTATGGAAAATAAATTCGGTGCCAGATTATTGATGGATTATCAAGGTCTGCCTGCCGGAGCCACAGGAACTCTTGTAATAAAAGATGATTTCAAAAAAATAACAATCGATTTCATTACTACTGAAGGTAAGTCGATTAATCTGAAGATTCAACCGGAAAAAGTTGCAAGCGTTTTTGAAATTATTAAATAAACTATTGTTCTATATTCCGGCACTTGGTTGACGGCTCACAAGCAAAGAAACCCCGGTTTCAGATTCCACATCTGAAACCGGGTCTTTTGTTTGAATTTTTATTCTGCTTCAGAAATAACTTTGGAAGCAACTACATTGTAGTTCTGGTTGCCGGAGTTGAAGAGGCCGGTATAGTTGAAGTTTACTTTACCGTTTTCTACAACCCAGGTACCAAGGTCATTGGTGGCAAGACCACTGAAAGCTTCCTGCAGCTTACCGTTTTCCAGGTAATAATAGAATTCGCCAATCTTAGTCAGACCGGTGGTATCCTGTACCTTACCATTGCTGACGTAGCATTGTTCGCCGTTAATGTCATAAAGGCCTTCGTCTGCCAGTTCTGCCTGACCATTTGTAATCAGGAACGTGCCGTTTTCATTTTCGGCAAAGCCGTTGTAATCAAAATCTACCTTACCGTTGTTTACGTAGAACCAACCATTGGCATTTTTAATAATGGAAGTGGTATCTGTGTCTACCCGTCCGTTATTGAAGTAATACCAGATATCATCCACGTTAACCAGACCGCGGAAGTTTCCGCAATACGGAAGGAGTACCCAACCGGTTACACCCTTATAGGTTACTTTACCCCAGTTTCCGTTGATTTCTTCAATGTAAATTTCTTCTGCATCCGGAATGACTGTCAGCTGGGCGCCGTTGCTGTCTGCAATCTGGCGAACCCGCAGGTCATACCCACCGGTGTCTACCGTGTAGTTGCCCGGAATATAACCGTGTTCTGCAAGATAGTCTGCAAAAGTAAGGGTGATGTCACCTAAAATATAAATGTAGCCCTGGAACCGGCCAGCGTAGCTGGATTCGGATCCGATGGTCAAGGTCTTGGTATCAAAGTTACCATGGGTCAGATGGGATTCCGAAATGGTTACCTGATTCCCGTTAATGGCTTCTACAACGGCAACGTGGCCGGAGACACCGCGGGTCCAGCAGGCAATGGCGCCCAGTTTCGGCTGAGAGCCGTATTCATAATATCCGCCATTCTTGTTATAGTCCCACCATTTATGTGCACTGGAAGTGCAGAGCTTTGGGCGGGTGCCAAGGATTTCATAGGCACGGCCCCAGGCATATGCAGTGCAGTTCGGCATACCGTAACCGCAGGCATAAAAGGCATTCATAGAGCTGTAGTAATATTTATTAGATCTTGTAGGTGCTGTTGTTCTTGGAGTAAAGGAGCCGGCTGCGGATGCAGTACTGGTGTAGCCCAGCGTTCCCAGGAGAAGAACAACTGCCATAAGGACACTGATAACAGCGCCCATACGCTGGTGTTTTTTGACTGAGGTCATAAACTCTCTCCAATTCATAGATTTCATAAATTCACGCATAGCAAAAATTCACATGTCATGCATTATAACATGAATTCCTACAAATAGTTACAAAAAGGTTACATTTTGTAACTTTTACCAAAGCCGTACCGGAAAGTTTTGTAAAGTTGAGCACTTGACACAAGGTTTTTTGGCTAAAACAGGACACTTTTGCCATTTTCTGCCGTTTTTTGCGATGCAGCCTCCTCTGCAACTTCAGCAGTATTTCCCAGTAAAAAGGGCACGTTAACAACGTGCCCTCTTCTAAATTTATGACTTTTTACTTAATTTACCAGTCTCTTATTTTCACAGCTTATTCCTATTTATTCCTTATTAGAAGTACTTACCGCTTCTGCCTCTACAGCAGTTTCCTGCTCCAGAAGAAGTGCTTCTGCTTCATCATGTTTAATCTTTAAAGCAGCGGTAATTTCTTTTCTGGATTCCGGTGTAATTTCATACTTCAGCGTAGGAATAATGGCAATTGCCAGGCCGATGGCAGCCGGAACAGTTACTAAGAACCACATTGCCCAGGAGTAGGAAGAGTAATCCAAAGCAAACGATGCACCCGCATTCAATGCCACGTTCATTTCAGCAATGTTGACATCCGTGTAACCAACATACGCAAATACGTAGGCGGAAATCAGGGAAGCCACGCCGGAGGACAGCTTGGTAATAAAGCTTTGTCCGGAGAAGAACACGCCATCCGGGCGATAATTGGTATGATATTCCTCATAGTCAATGCAGTCGGTAATCATAACGGATTGACATACATTAATAATGCCCTGTCCTGCACCGCCAAAGAGAATCAGCAGACCAACAACCGCTCCCCAGCCAATTTCCTTGAAGGCACCGTCCGGAACGGCTATGTAGCAAACAAAGATCAGGACCATGGGAATGGCGCTGAATGCGGTGGCGTTATAAATTTTCTTAACATCCCACTTTTTCATCAGCAGCGGAACAATTAAGGTAGAGCCAAACATACCAAGGCCAAAGCCAAGGGCGAACAGCAATACTACCACCAGGACTTTTCCGCCCTGCAGAATATTCATCAGGTTACCATCGCAATAATAATAGGTTGCAAGGGTAATAATCAGGTTGTTAAACAGTGCAATCGGAGAACGAAGTACGCCGGAAATCATTAATCTGCGGAACGGCTTGCAGGACCACATGATTTTGATGGAGTCCAGGAAGCCTTTGGACTGTTCTCCGTTGGTCAGACGAACATGCTCCTTGACACCAATACCGGCACATTCAAAGAGCAGGCAACCCACAACCGTAAAGGCCACACCAACAATAATGAAGCCCTTCTGTGCGTTGTCCGGCAGGCCCATGGCCCCGTTTACCCCTTGCGAGATAGCAACAATAGTTGCAATAGACAATGCGCCGCCAATAGCTGCCGCAATTCTTGCCCAGGAAATCAGCTTAACCCGGTCTTCTTCCACTTCGGACATGCGGGCAATAACGCCCCACAATGGAATGTCACCAACGGTATAAGTCATACCCCAGAGAATATACGAAACGGCGGCCCACGCTACAACAAAGAAGCACTTTGTGGTTTCTCCTGCCATCTTCAGTTCAGCATAATTACCGTTCAGGAAAGCGGCACTGGTAATAATCAGAACTGCCAAAGGCACATACATTAAATATGGTTTGCACTTTCCATATTTACTGTGTGTATGGTCTACAATAACACCCATCATGGGGTCATTGATGGCGTCCCATACCCGGGCCAGTGCAAAAATCCAGCCAAGTGCTACCGCCGGCAGACAAATGACGTTCTGGAAATAGAAATACAAACCGGTATTTACCACGTTGTAAATCATGTTCTGTCCCGTCATTCCGACCAGATACATCCTGGCCTCTTTTTTAGTATACGTTCTTAATTGTTCCAATAGAAATTCTCCTTTTCGTAAAATTTTTGTCCGAAATAATACCCTTTTATTCTATCTGAAAAGTGACGCAGTAGCAAGGCTTGTTGCACTTTCTGAAAATAGTCTAAAGCAACCTGACCTCACTGTTCAAAGTTTGTTCACATCTTGTTCAAAAGTGGCCTATATAATCCCCAGAGTAATAAATAGCACCGCTATATCTTGATTTTTCCGGAAAGGAGGCAGACAGAATGACGGAACTGGCCGGTACTGCATACGCGCCCCGTATTAAAACCATTACCTATACGCCACGCGTTGACCCTACGGCATATGTCCCTCCGGCACAGCCGAAAGCGGCTGCTCCACGCGCAAAAACCGCATCGCCGAAGAAGACAAAAAAGACCGCCAGGCGGACTGACTCCTTTGCCCTCTTCTTGCTTCAGAAAGGGTTCCGGGCCATTCGGAATTCCTGGAAAAACGCCAGTCAGACCAGAAAGGCCATTCTCAGCACCGTTTATGCGCTGCTGGTCCTTCTGATTATTGTTGCCTGCCTTGCCAGTTGCAGTCGGGAATCGGTTACGCCTTCCCTGGTGTTTGACCGTTCCAAAGACGGCAGTTCCATTGTGCTGAATGACACCACATATGAACCCTACGGCACCGTTTCTGCCGACGCCAAAATGGAGCTCATCGGCTACTGCGATGGTGCCACGGATTACCATGTATACCAATTAAAAAGATATGACACCGGAGCGCTGATTGTGGTTGCCTCTATCTTTTCCGAATCTGACCACTATGACGTGTACCGCGCAACGGACAGCTTAAAGCATCCGCGCTGTGTCACTGTTCTTTAAATGAATTTCCCCAGATATCTCCTACCTTTCCCGTTGCAAAAAGGGGCTCTGCCAAGCGGCAGGGTCCCTTTTACTGTTTGTTTTTATACGTCTAATTCCGTAACTTCCTTCGGATACTCTCTGGTTTCATCCGGTCCGTGAAGCGGATCCCATACCTGAGCAAAGAACGGGTCGCCTTTGGCACGGTTACCGTAGTTCCAGGATGTGCGTTCGCAGACATCACACCAGTGGCCACCTTCCAAGATCAGTCGTGGGCTACCGGTAAAGGTATGACCAAACTGACATTTGTAAGTCAGCGGTGTAGTCCAGTCACCGGTAGTCATAGACTCAGAGACTAACTCGCCGCCACGGAATTCCACAGCCTTTTTCATATCCTCATAATTCAGCTCGGATTCCGGTTTGTTCTCATCATAACCATGATCCAGGTGAATAACCGTATCCCAATCTGTCCAACGCTTAAAGTCCTTCAATTCTGCAGGCTGTTCCTGCCAGCGTTTCTTTCCGCCCCAGTAAGCGTCAATATGGTCTTCTACGTTGTCCTTAATGAAATGAACCGTACCGTGCTCGCTGGTCTTAAATTTCTTAAAGGTCATATTCAGGAGGCCGGCTACTAACTTCTGGCCACCGGGCATCTTACATATAGCTTTAAACGCCGGTCCTACAGGGCCCAGTCCCTTCAAGTAGCAATCATAGTAATATTGAATGCCGTCATTCTGGAAATGAAGATAATCATCCAGTTTCTTGGAATCTTCATAGTAATGGCCATGGAAATTCCGCGTTGCAATTTCACGTGGTTTTAAAATAAGACCCAAGTCGGTAATACCAAGTGCGCCATACAGATACTCATACATACTATAAGTGTCGGTACGGGCTGCGGGGCCACCGCCAATATTGTAAATATGTCCCCAAAAGCTCTGATCCAAAGTGCCCTGGGTTTCAAAAACGGCAAGATTTCTCATGCAAATACCGGAATCCAAATCCGAGCAGTATTCCAGCACATTATTCAGGCAGTTATGGAACTGAATGGCATCTCTGATTTCAGACATGGCCGGTCCAATAATTCCCGTCTGGCGCAGACTAACCCAATATTTCAAACCGGATTCAATAACATAACGTTCGGATGCAACTTTAGAAACCGCATAATAGTCAAACATGGACGGCTTAATTGGATCGCCAACGCGACCCCAATGAATGGGCGGCATACGGTCCCCGGTCTCAGCAACGGTGCCAATGTAGACAAACTTGGTGGTATCCTGCTGGCCAACGGCTTTAATTGCCTCAATTAAGTTTCTGGTGCCGCCATAATTGGCCTGCATTGCTTTTTTAGGGTAATAATCCGCTGCCGGAGACACAAATGCGGCAATGTGCAATACCACAGCTACGTCCTTGACGCACTTTTTACAGTCTTCAAAATTGGTTAAATCGCCCCAGACAATTTCCAGGTTTTTCTTATTTTGGAAAGGTTCCAGTTCCCGATGGTTTTTTTCAGAATCTCGGGCAAGAATGCGGATATTATAAAGCCATCCGTCTTTAATCATTACTTTTAAAGATTCCATACCCATGCCACCAGTGGCGCCGGTAACGAAAATAATAGGTTTACTCATTACTTATTCTCCTTTCATAGAAATGACACTGGTCTTACCCTGTAGAATAGCCTGACTTAGTTTCATAGAGTCGCCGATAGCAGCGTCAATATCATCCGGCTGAACGCCAAGCGGTACGCAACCAAGTTCTTTGTCAATAAAGAGCTCGGCACACTGCATATCCGTAAACTTCAGCAGATTTAAGCCTCCCTGAATTCCTCTCTTCTTGTAATCAAGGACTACGGAAACAGAGCCTACGGTATACAACCAGTTAGGAATGGTAATGACCTTTTTGTGCTTATAACCCATCGCCTTTGCACTAACATCAATCAACTGTTTCCAATTGTAGTTATAGTAGCCAATTGGATAGCAGTTGCCACCTTTGTTTTTCTCAATACCACCGGCAATTGCCTCGCCCACCTGCTGAACGGTAACCATAGTAGAACCGCCCTGTGGGTAAAATACAAACGGCATTTTACCTTCAATCATTTTAGCCAGGAAAACCCATACCGGCTTTCTGCCCGGCTGTGTACCAAAAATATAAGGCAGTTCCAAAACAGCTACATCAAAATCCGGCTCTGCAGCGGCCATCGCAGCCTCTTCCTGGTCAATTCGAGATCGGATATAAGGGTGGTTTGCCTGTAAATGCAAATCCGGTTTTGTCTTGGCAAAATAAGCAAAATAAGATCCGCAAATAACAGAGTGCCTAATACCCGCCTTTTTGGCAAGCGCCAGCAATCTCTTAACCGGGTCAATATTGTAT
Organism: uncultured Phascolarctobacterium sp.; assembly: GCA_963640645.1. Classification (GTDB taxonomy): domain Bacteria; phylum Bacillota; class Clostridia; order Oscillospirales; family Acutalibacteraceae; genus RUG420. The sequence goes on from CAVHZY010000001.1 coordinate 12,717, forward strand.
TTCTTATAAAGATCATAAATAGGGGCCGGTCCTTCTACACGTTCATCAACGCCTGCAGCAAATACGAAACCTTCGCACCCAGCCATATACCCCAGGATTTCTTCATCAGTCATTTCCAAATAGTTGCCAAATTCAATTTCCATTTCCGGCGGCAGTTCTGCTCCCGGAGGAACCGGAGGCAAAGCCAAAGTCATGACGGAGTGGCCACGATCAATTAATTCCTTCGCTCCTTGCGATCCCAAAAGACCGGTTCCTCCAATCATAAATATTTTCATAATGAGTCTCCTTTCAAATAAATCTTCAGCGGGACTTTGACAAGACCCTTCTTCACCTTTATAATATTCAACACAGTGTTGTTTTTACAAGCAACAGTTGTTCTTACAAAGTTGTGAAGTCAACAGATAAAACAAATCTGTTGAGCCGGTGTCAAATTATGGAAAATCAACGAGTACGCCTTACCAAAAAAATGCTGGCTGACAGCCTCCTCTACTGGATGCAGCAAAAGCCGATTGAGCACATTACCATCAAGGAAATCTGCGAACACGCAGAGCTGAATCGCTCCACCTTTTATTTACATTACACAGACCAGTATGACCTGCTGACCGCAGTGGAAAACACGGTCATTTCTGATACCATGGAGTGCTTTGCTTCCGTTAGCCCGGATGCCAGCACCAGGCAGTTCATTATGACCTTTTTAAGCCACGTACAAACTAATCGGGTTTTGTTTCAGACTACGCTTTGTCAGCCTAACCGGGAATCGTTCCGGAAGCGTTTCATCAACGAATCTCTGGTCTATTTGCGGGAAGGAATTGGTCTGACCTCCGGCAGTCAGGAAGAGCAATACGCTCTTACCTTCCTTCTCCGGGGTTCCCTGGCCATGATTCAACAGTGGATTGAATCTGACTTTAGCATGCCTATGAATACCTTAGCCAACCTAATCTATCGCCTCTGTGACAACGCTATTAAGGGCGGATTTTAGTTAAAAATTTTTAATAAAAAGAAAATGCATACCAAGTCCGAGTCTTCCCGGAAAAGGTATGCATTTTGTTTTTTAGCCACTTTTATTTTTCTTTTTTCTTCAGGCGATTCAGCTTCTTGTTCAGACTTAAAAGCTCTTTCTTAGTGAAGCTGATATCTGCCATGGCCGCCATGCGGGTGGCGCGAAGGACGGTAAAGCCGCCCATCATGTTCCAGGCGCCCCTGGCCAGGGTTTTCATACCGGAAACTTTCTTAAGAGGATTGCTTTTGGAAGTTCCTGCGGATGCGGAGGCAGCTTCTGCTGTAGACGTGTCTGCAGCAGAGGAGTTCTTACCAGCAGCTTTCTTGTCTTTTACCAGTTGAAGTCCTTTCTTGGCAAAGAGATTGAAAACCAGGGCCAGGGCCGCAGGGTTCCCGGACAGATCCGCAAAGGTATCGTTTAAGGAGTAATAACCATCTTTTTCCGTAATGTCAAACCAGTTCAGAACAGCACCCTGCTCATGCAAAATGTAATCCTGATTTGGTTCCGATACTTTGCGGATGTGGCTTTCGTCCACGCAGTCACCCGCGGTGGCCTTTAAAGTGGTTTCTCCTTCGTTGGGCACTTCAAAATAGAAGAAGTGCTGCGGTTCCGTCTTGGCGCCGAGGCTCCTGCCGTTGGCAAACAGTTCCACAGTTGGCTGATTGGAATAAACCGTTACCCTGGTGACCTCTTCTGTCCGATCAATGTAGCGTTTGCCACAAAGGTGGACAAACGGTTCATCGGACAGCCAGGCTTTATAGGCATAGAAGGCATCTTTCTTATAAGTGCGGTCAAAGGTAACAAGGCCCTTATGGTTCTGCCCGTTTTCACCGCCCTCGGCACGCGCGTCGGCGCCGAAGTCAAACATATTCCAAACGTGAGATGCCCAGATATACTTCCGGGTAAACAGCTGCTTAATCAGTTCTTCATGATAATACGCCTGATACTCTTCCGTATAATCCCCCTGCGTTGGCTTACTGGTATGCCAGTTCAACGCTTCGCAGCCGTATTCGGAAATTCCAACCGGGATATCCGGATACTGCTGGTGGTACTCATCAAAGAAGGGACCGTTCATATCCGTAGTGCCGCCGTACCAGCCAAAGTAGTGGTTCCAGGAAAGGACATCCGGAATTTTCAGTAACGGGTGGTCTTTGGCTGTCATGGTCAGAACTGCCATTGTGGTTTTCCGTGTCGGGTCCATTTTATGACACAGGTCATTTAAGTCCTTATGGTTCTGAATCAGGAAGTCAGAGGCCGTACCCATGGTAATTTCATTGGATAAGCCCCAGACAACAATACTTGGATGATTATAGTTTTGGGCCACCAGCTCTGTCATTTGAGAGATGGTGTTGTCATATCCGGTATCCATGTGTTTGGAAATGTAGGGAATTTCCGCCCAGATAATCAGGCCGTTTTCATCACATAAATCATAAAAATACGGATCATGCTGATAGTGGGCCAGACGAATGGTAGTGGCCCCGACTTCCTTAATCAGCTCCATGTCTTCCCGGTGATGTTCCGGCAGCAGGGCATTACCCATGCCCTTGCGGTCCTGGTGCCGGGACACACCATGTAACGGATACGGCTGGCCATTCAGATAAAAGCCATCGTTTTTGGTAATTTCAAAAGTACGGCAGCCAAAACGTGTGCTTACCGTATCAATAACCCCATGTTTATTGCACACTAAGTCCGCAGAAGCAGTGTAAAGGTATGGATCTTTACGGCCGTTCCACAGATGCACCTGTGGAATGCTGATTTTTGCAGTAGCTACGTAGTTTTCAGTAACTGTTTCTGCCGTTCCAACCGGATTTCCTTCTGCATCTGAAACCGTAAATACTACTTTGCGGCTATCCTTCGGTGCCGTAACATAGGCTTTCAGTTCTACTTCGGCATCAGAGCCCTTGATAACCGGCGTAACCTGAATTCCCGGCGCGCCGTAATAATCCAAATCAAAATGGGCGTGATGCACGCCGATGGCATATACATTCCGGTAAATACCACCGTAAAAGGTAAAGTCTGCCGTCTGCGGATATACCCGGTTATTCGGGGCATTGTCTACCGCAACTACAAATACGTTGTGGTCTTCCAGAAAATCGGTGATATTGGCTCGCCAGGTGGAATAACCTCCATCATGCTCCGCCACCTTTTTGCCGTTGACATAAAGGGTGGCGCTGGAGTTGGTACCGCGGAATTCCAGGTAAACCTTCTGCCCTTCCGGCAGGTCCGTCCTGTCCATCTCTTTTCTGTAATAACAGGTGCCGCGGTAATAGTCATTTCCGCCGTCCTGCCCATCCACCGCATTCCAGGTGTGCGGCAGGGTGACAGCTTCTACATCTGCCGGCTGCGGGTTTTCCAAAAGATTTGATTTGGAAAAGGACCAGCCGTCATTCAAGAGTTGTATATTTCTCATTGATTGTCTCCTTTGGGTTCTTCCGGGGAAGCTTCGGTTACGATAACATCTGTTACTTCAGTGGCAACTTCTTCCAGAAGCGGTTCGGCTTCGGCAAGGTGTTCCCGGCGTTCCGCCAGCGTGCGTGCATTTTCTTCTACTTTTTCTCTGGTTAACGGATACATCCAGATTAAGAAAATCAGGCTAAGGCCGAAGGCAACGGCCGGCAGCAGGCAGGTAGCCTTGTAAATGCCAAGGGTGACATCCGCATCAAACTGGGTTGCCTGTGTATATCCGATGGCGCTCAGCGTCCAGCCGCAAAGGCCGGTGCCCAGAGCCTGCCCCATTTTGCGGGAGAAAGAATAAACGGAATACACGTTGCCATCTTCTCTGGTTCCGGTCTGCACTTCCATGTCGTCAATAACATCGGTAATCATGGCCCAGCAAATCAGGCCAATTACAAAGACGCCGGTGTAACCAAGGCCGTACAGGACAACAAAGATCCAAACGTTGGTTACCTTCAGGAAGTAAGCCAGCAGGAAGAAAAACGTGCCGATGGAAAGGCCGATGATCCCCAGGCGTTTCCGTCCCACCTTAATGGACAACTTAGTCATGAACGGGGCCAGGAAGAACATAGGCACGGCTGCCACAATCGTGGCGATGGACTGTGCCGCAGGATTGCGGAAGTAGTTTGGGAAAATATAGGAAGACAGTCCGGAAGTTACATTCTGGGAAACCAGCATAAAGAAGGTGCTTAAGATAATTCCCAGGAGTGCACGGTTGGAAAGCCATCCTTTGACCAGTTCTTTCAGGTCAAACTTTTCGGTTTTTTGCGGTACTACAAACCGTTCGGTAGTCAGGCTGTAGCAAAGCAGATACGCGCCGACGGCCAGGACAGAGCAGACTGCCGCCACTACCGTAACGCGGCTGGCAGAAAGCACTTTGTTTCCGGCGTCATCCGTGTAATAAATAACCACCGGAATGATAACCGACACCAGGCCGGCCGCGATACCGGCTCCGGCACTTCTCCAGGTGGACAAAGAGGCTCTGTCCTTCGGATCCTGCGAGATGGCGGAAGCCATGGACCCGTATGGAATGTTTACGCCGGTATAACAAACACTGGCCCAAAGGGCATACGTAACAAACATCCAGATGATTTTAAACCACATGGGCATATTGGCAAACCAGCTGGCATACATCAGAAAGCTGGCCAGTGCAACCGGTCCCGCCATCCGCTTGATCCAGGGGGAAAATTTCCCCTTGGCCGTCGGCTTGGAGCGGTCCACAATCTGTCCCATGGTTACATCTGTAAAAGCATCCAGAATTTTTACCACCATCATCATGGTGCCGACCAGGGCACTGGAAACGCCCATTACGTCGGTATAAAACTTTAATAATACGAACGAGGCTAAAATAAAAGTAAGGTCATTGCCACAGTCGCCAAACATGTAGCCGACTTTATCTTTGATACCAAAAGGTTTTACTTGGGTTGCGGGGATTTGCTGTTCTTGTTTCATAGCAGTCTACTCCGTTTCTTTTTATCCTCTGATTTCTTTTACTAAACTCCTTGCTTCCTTACAAAGGCGGGTAATTTCTGCAAAATTGCCGTCTTTGATTAATTGTCCTTTGACCATCCAGCTTCCGCCGCAGGCCAGTACTGCCGGGCAGGCCAGATAATCCTTCAGATTGGAAAGGCTGATGCCACCGGTTGGCATAAATTTTACATTGCGGTAAGGCGCTGAAATAGCTTTAATAAAGGCTACTCCGCCGGCTTGTTCTGCCGGGAAGAATTTCAATACATCCAGGCCGAAGCCAAGACCTGCTTCTACTTCGGACGGCGTACAAACGCCCGGCGTAACCGGGATATGGTTGTCCAGACAGAATTCCACTACTTCCGGATTGGTTCCCGGGCTGACAATGAATTTTGCTCCGGCGGATACCGCGCGATTTGCCTGTTCCGCAGAAAGAACGGTTCCGGCACCAATCAGCATTTCCGGATGCTGTTGGGTCATCTGCCGGATGCTTTCTTCCGCGGCATCTGTCCGGAAAGTAACCTCCGCAAGTGGCAAACCGCCCTCCAATAGTGCATCTGCCAGGGGGAGCGCATCCTTGGCATCATCTAAGACAACAACCGGGACAACTCCGTACCTGGCAAACTGTTCCAATACTTCATTCATGATAGTATTCCTCCTTCCTTAGTTCATCTGGAAAAAGTCCAGTGCATTTTGATAGGAAATCCGTTCTACCAGATTGCCTAAAAGTTCTTCGTCAAACGGATATTCCCCGTTTTCTACTTTGTTGCCGATCCAGTTACACAGGATACGGCGGAAATATTCATGTCTTGGGAAAGACAAAAAGCTTCTGGAATCGGTTACCATTCCGACAAACTGCGCCAATGCGCCACTTTCGGCATACGCATTCAGCTGCCGTTCCATGCCGGATTTGGTGTCACAGAACCACCAGGCAGCGCCCAATTGCACTTTGCCCGGTGTGGTACCGTCAAAGAAATTGCCTGCCATGGAAGCCAGCATTTCCGTATCTCTTCCATTTAGATTATACAGGATTGTCCTGGGTAATTCATTGGTTTTGTCCGCTTCATTAAGCAGGGCCGCAAGCGGGGCGGCGTAGCTGATATCATCAGCGGAGTCAAAGCCGCAGTCGGCCCCAAGGCTTGCAAAGCGGCGGCTGGAATTGTTGCGCAGTGCGCCAATATGCAATTGCATTACCCAGTCCGCTTTATGGTATTCCTTTGCAAGGAATACCATAACCGCACTGCGGAATTTGGTCTCTTCCTCTTTGGTCAGAGAAGAACCTGCCAGCCGCTTTGCAAAAGCAGCATCCGCTTCTTCCTCTGAAGTGGCGGCATAAATGCAGCCTTCCAAAGAATGGTCACTGGCTTTGCAGCCGGTTTCCCGGAAGAATCGGATGCGGGCCGCCAGGGCCATTTTTAAATCCTGGTAGGTGTGGATTTCCAGGCCCGCAGCGGCCCCCAGGCGCTGCAGATAGTCAGGATAATCCGGTGCCGCAATCTTCATTGCCCGCTCCGGGCGGAACGTTGGGCGCACAAAGAAACGGGATTCCTCTTTTTGCAGCAGTTGATGATAGTGCAAATCATCCGCCGGGTCGTCCGTGGTACAAAGCTGTTTTACATTCATGCGGGCCAGCAGATTGCGGACGGAATAGTCCCCGGTCTGCAGCGCCGCAGTGGCCTGCGCATAAATGGCGTCCGCCGTGCCTGCGGAAAGCGGGGTGCAAATTCCAAAGTACCGCTGTAATTCCAAATGCGTCCAATGATACTGCGGATTGCCAAACAGTTGCGGCAGAATAGCAGCATAGGAATCATACTTTTCCTTGTCTTCTGCCGCACCGGTAACCCGCTCTTCCGGCACGCCGGCCGCCCGCATGGCGCGCCACTTATAGTGGTCTCCTGCAAGCCAAGCCTGCCCTAAATTAGAAAAGCAACCGTCTTCATATATTTCCTGCGGATTTAAATGGTTATGGAAATCAATAATCGGTTTATTTTCCGCATACTTGTGAAACAATAATTTGGCCGTTTCCGTTTCCAACAGAAAGTCCTGATCTAAAAATTCTTTCATGCTTATACTCCCGAATATGCATTGAATCCGCCGTCAATCGGAATGACTGCGCCGGTAACAAAGCCGGACATTTTTTCATTGACCAGATATAACAGGGTTCCGTTCAGTTCTTCTGCATCGCCAAAGCGGCCCATCGGCGTGGCGGCCAGAATCTTTTCCGTCCGCGGTGTGGCTTTGCCTTCTGCGTCAAACAACAGGTCCTTGTTCTGCTTGGTTACAAAGAAGCCCGGTGCCATGGCATTAACCCGGATTCCCACCTTGGAGAAGTGCACGGCCAGCCACTGTGTAAAGTTGCTGATGGCCGCTTTTGCGCCGGAATAAGCCGGTATTTTCGTCAGCGGAGTAAACGCGTTCATAGACGAAATGTTAATAACGGTGCAGTGCTCCCGGCCCAGCATATCTCTGGCAAACACCTGCGTTGGCAACAGCGTTCCAATGAAGTTCAGATTGAACACAAATTCTACGCCGGACTGATCCAAATCAAAGAACGTAACAAGATCCTTGGCGGCTTCATCGCCCGGGAATAAATATTCCTTGGTGGTGTTGGCTCTGGCGTTGTTTCCGCCTGCGCCGTTCAGAAGGATGTCACATGGGCCAAAGTCCTGCAACACCTGTGCATGAACCGCCTCCAGAGAATCTTTGTCCAGCACGTTGGCGGTATATGCCTTGGCGATATAGCCCTCTTCCTGAATTTCCTTAGCCACCTGCTCTACCGCGGCGCCGTTCAGGTCCAGGAGCGCCACCTTGGCCCCCTGCTCTGCCAGCGTTTTAGAGAACATACTGCACAGTACGCCGCCTGCGCCGGTAACTACTGCTACTTTATCTTTAATATCCAAAGTGTAATCTTTCATGGTTCTTCCTCCTCAGGACATTTTTTCTACTGCTTCAAAGAGCCCGTTAATGTAAGTGGCGCCCAGGGCACGGTCATACAGACCGTAACCTGCCCGGCCGGTTTCGCCCCAGATCATGCGCCCGTGGTCCGGTCTGACGTAGCCGTCAAATCCGCCATCATGCAGTGCCTTAACAATGGCAAACATATCAAGGGAGCCCTCCTTACTTAAGTGGCCCCGCTCTTCAAACCCATTTTCCAAAATGGCAACGTTGCGCAAATGGGCAAAGTGAATCCGCCCCATTTTGGCATACTTATAAGCCATGTGCGGCACGTCATTTTTGGCGGAGCAGCCAAGGGAACCGGTGCACAGTGTCAGACCGTGATGCGGGTCATCCTCCAGGGCCAGAAACCGGTCCAGGTTCTGCTCATCCGTAATAATCCGTGGCAATCCAAAAATGCTCCAGCACGGATCATCTTCATGAATTGCCATATTAACGTCACATTCTGCCGCCACCGGAATAATTTTGTGAATGAAATAGGCCAGATTATCCCACAGATCTTCCTCTGTCAGTTTCTGGTATTCTGCCACTACTGCAGCCAGTTCTTCCCTGGTATAACTGGCATCCCATCCCGGCAGTGTTAAGTCACTGTCTCCGTTTAGCGGATTTACCTTATCTACCTCTTCCTGGTAATAAGCCAAAGAAGTAGATCCATCCGGCAGCACATGATTTAACGTGGTGCGGGTCCAGTCAAACACCGGCATAAAGTTATAGCAAACACATTTCACGCCTGCTTCTGCCACCCGGCGGATATTTTCACAATAATTTTCAATCAGTTGATCTCTGGTTGGCTTTCCAAGTTTAATGTCTTCATGCACCGGAATGCTTTCAATGACTTCAAAATGTAAGCCTGCCGCTTCCGTCTGCTGCTTTAAACCGGCAATACTTTCCCGACTCCAGACCTCTCCTACAGGAACGTCATAAACGGCGGTAACAACGCTGTCCATATTGGGAATCTGTCTGATTTTTTCAAGGGTGACTGCATCGCCGGGGCCATACCAGCGGAATGATAATTTCATACTTGTTCTCCTTTATTACAGTAAAATCTCTTACAACTTCATTCTATTTTTTCCTTTTTAAAATAAGAATTGCATCCAGGACACAAAACATTGCATAATGGAGACAAGGATTGCTTTTTAAAAGCGGTTTTTTATAAGATGCTAACGGAGGCTTTTATCATGCAAGGGCTGATTAACCAGTTCTCTTACCGACAATACATGGAAGGAAACACCATGGAATTTTTCCACTACAAAGGGGATCTTTCCTATGGTCGGGTAAAGCCGCATACCCATACGCATTATGAATTTTATTTTTTTCTTGCAGGTGATGCATTCTACACCGTTGGAAACAAGCGGTTTCACCTGGAACCAGGGGATTTTCTGATTATTGAACCGGAAAAATTACACTTCCCGGAAATTGCCTTTTCCAAAGGCACAAACCGGCCGTATGAGCGTGTGGTTATCTGGGTTTCCCCGGATTATTTAAAGGAACTGGAAGCGGTAAGCCAGACCATGCAGAGCATTATGCAATCGGTGGCCAAAAACGGTTCCTGCCACTACCGGCCCGGTGCGGAAGCGCGGCAGCGCATTGTCTCCATTTTGGAAGAAATGACCCATGAGCAGGAAGAGCAGGGTACCGATTATGAATTTTATATGGGCACCTTATTTTCCCAATTGCTGATCCAGATTAACCGCATTCTCCATACGCGGAAAACCGTCCAGAAAAACAGTCCCACCAGGAATCTGTATTCCGAGGTGGTACGGTACATTCACAACAACATTGAAAAACCGCTAAGCCTGGACGATTTGGCTTCGGAATTTTATGTCAGTCGCAGTTACATTTCCCGGGTCTTCCGCGAACATTTAGACATTTCCGTACACCAGTATGTGCTACGGTTAAAGCTGGACCGGGCTCTTGACGATATTGCAGGCGGGGCTTCTTTGTCGGAAGCCGCAATGAATTATGGATTTGAAAATTATTCCACCTTTTACCGCCTTTGCCGGAAGGAATTCAATCTTTCTCCACGGCAACTGGTAAACCGGATCCATGCGGATCAGCTGTCCGCGGACCAGGCACAGCAAACAAGCCATACACCATAAGAAAGGACCTGAAGTTATGGATTTAAAGTTACGTGACACTTACACTTATGATGCCGTTTCCCTTGGGGAAATCATGCTACGTCTGGATCCGGGCGAGGGACGGATTCGCACTGCAAGACAATTCCGCGCCTGGGAAGGCGGCGGCGAATACAACGTGGTCCGCGGCCTGCGGCGGTGCTTCGGTCTGAAGACCGCCTGCATTACCGCCTTTGCGGACAACGAAGTGGGCAAACTGATGGAGGATTTCATTTTGCAGGGCGGCGTAGACACAGCCCTGATTAAATGGATGCCGACGGACGGCATTGGCCGCGTTTGCCGCAACGGTCTGAACTTTACCGAACGCGGATTCGGCGTTCGGGGTGCCGTTGGCTGTTCCGACCGCGCCAACACGGCCATTTCCAAAGCTACTCCGGAGGACTTTGATTTTGAGTACATCTTCGGCACCTTAGGCGTCCGCTGGCTCCATACCGGCGGTATCTACGCCGCCCTGTCAGAGCAGTCCTGTGAAACTGTACTGGCCGCTATTAAAACTGCCAAAAAATACGGCACCGTGGTTTCCTATGACCTAAACTACCGGCCCTCCATGTGGTCTGCCATCGGCGGTCTGGAAAAAGCCAGGGAAGTCAATCAGGAAATTGCCAGATATGTAGACGTTATGATTGGCAACGAAGAGGACTTTACCGCCTGCCTTGGTTTTGAAATTGAAGGCAATGACAAAGACTTGAAGCAATTAAACCTGGCCGGTTATGAAAAAATGATTAATGAAGCCGCAAAGACCTATCCGAATTTCAAGGCAGTAGCCACTACCCTGCGGGAAGTCAAAACGGCAACCGTAAATGACTGGTCTGCCATTTGCTGGGCAGACGGCACCGTCTATAAGGCCAAGGATTACAAAGGCCTTGAAATTCTGGACCGCGTCGGCGGAGGTGACTCCTTCGCATCCGGCCTGATTTATGGCCTGATGACCACCGGAGATCCGGAACTGGCTGTTAACTATGGCGCAGCGCACGGTGCGCTGGCCATGACTACTCCCGGAGACACCACCATGGCGTCCAAATCGGAAGTAGAAGCCCTCATGGGCGGCGGTTCTGCCCGCGTAAAGCGTTAACTGCATCGCCCGGAAAGCCTGCTTATCTAACCATACAAAAGACCACAGACGCTAATTTCTGTTTTAGCTGCCTGTGGTCTTTTCACTTTTGTTTTATTCCAAAGACAGTCTGCAAAGTTTGTAGTATAATAAGGCATCCTTTAAAAGCAGAAAGGCAAAAGGTATGTTGCAAATTAAGGAAATCAGAAAAGAATACCGGACCGGGGACCTGGTCCAGCAGGCTTTGGACGGCGTTTCCCTCAATTTAAGGGATAACGAATTTCTGGCCGTGCTGGGGCCTTCCGGATCTGGTAAAACCACCTTGCTGAATGTCATCGGCGGTCTGGACCGGTATGATTCCGGAGACCTGATTATTGATGGCATTTCCACCAAGGAATATAACGACAGAGACTGGGATTCCTATCGGAATCATACCATCGGCTTTGTATTTCAAAGTTACAACTTAATTCCACATCAAAGCGTACTTGCCAATGTAGAACTGGCACTGACCATCAGCGGGGTCAGTGCCGCAGAGCGCAAGACGCGTGCCCTTCAGGCCCTGAACGAAGTCGGTCTGAAGGAGCAGGCACACAAGAAGCCGAATCAGCTGTCCGGTGGGCAGATGCAGCGGGTGGCCATTGCCAGAGCACTGGTCAACAATCCGCGGATTTTATTGGCAGATGAACCTACCGGTGCGCTGGATTCCGAAACCAGTATTCAGGTCATGGAATTGCTAAAGCAGGTAGCCAAAGACCGTCTTGTAGTCATGGTTACCCATAACCCGGAGCTGGCCAGCCAATACGCCAACCGGATTGTTCGCTTAAAAGACGGCAGGATTGTGGATGACTCCAATCCGTACGAAGTAGCGGAAGAGCTTCCGGCCCGTCACGAAAACATGGGGCACAGCGCCATGGGTTTCCTGACGGCACTGGCCCTTTCCATTGGAAACCTGCGCACCAAAATTGGCCGCACCACGCTGACCAGCTTTGCAGGATCCATCGGAATCATCGGCATTGCCTTAATTCTGGCCTTCTCCACCGGAGTAAACAACTACATTACAAAGCTGCAAAAAGACACCATGATGTCTTATCCGGTCAGCATTGAAGCAGAATCCATAGACGTAAACAGTTTAATGAAATCCGGATCGGAGTCCTCTAAAGAGGAAGAACATCCCAATGACGGAAATTTATATTCCAACGGTTCTGACCTGGAAGGCCAGGCCAACATGAACCTTAGCATGTCTCAGAACAATCTGACTGCATTTAAAAAGTATCTGGATGACCCCGACAGTGAAATTCACCAATATGTTGGAGAAGGCGGCATTGTTTACAACTATGGTGTTTCCTTTAAAGCCTATGCCTATGATTCCAATGGCATTCTGGTAGACACCGATGACGTTTACATTGACCAGGATGAACAGCCGACCACCTCTTCCCCATTTTCTTCTTTGCTGGGTCAGAGCAGTGCGGCCGAAAACTTCGGTCAGATGCTTCCGGGCAGTGGGGACCAGTTGGTCAGCAGCGCCCTGATGGATTCGTATGATGTTGTCTACGGTTCCTGGCCAACCGCCTACAATGAAGTAGTTCTGGTTGTAAATGATAACAATGAATTGTCCTTAACCCAGCTTTACTCTCTTGGCTATCTGCCCGCTGAAGAATATGCCAGTCTGATGAAGCAGATTGACAACAAAGAAGAAATTTCCGTTCCAAGCTATACCTTATCCTATGACAGCTTACGGAATAAAACCTTTTATATCATGCCGGCCTGTGATCAGTATCACTTACAGTCTGATGGCACCTATCGGTACATTGCCAACAACGGCAAGTTGCTGGACGCCCTGATGGAATCTGAAATCAAGGTCAAGGTTGTCGGCGTTGTAAAAGCACACGAAAATGCAGATGTTACCATTGATGGTGCCGTCGGTTATACCAAGGCGCTGTCCGATTACATCATCAGCTACACGGACAGCAGCAACATTGTAAAAGCACAAAAAGCAGACCCGGACACGAATGTTCTGACAGGCAAGAGCTTTGCTTCGGAGCAGGAAGAAACTGACTCGCTCAGCACCTATGCCTCTGCTCTGGGGGTAGACGACTCTTTAACCAGCCTGTACAGCTCCTTTGCCCAGACCAGCAGCTACGAAGACAACCTGTCCACTTTTGGGGTTGTAGACCCTGACTCGCCCAGCGGAATCAACATTTATGTGGACACCTTTGAAGACAAGGACGGCATTACCAAGTGCATTGACGACTACAACGCCACCGCTTCGGAGGATGACCAGATTGTTTACACGGACCTGGTGGGCCTGCTCCTCAGCTCGGTTACCAAAATTGTAAATGCCATTTCTTACGTCCTGATTGCGTTTGTGGCAGTTTCCTTAATTGTATCCTCCATCATGATTGGTATTATTACTTACATTTCCGTGCTGGAGCGCACCAAGGAAATTGGTATTCTGCGCGCCCTGGGCGCCTCCAAGCGCAACATCAGCAACGTCTTTAACGCGGAAACCTTCTTTGTCGGGCTGTTTGCCGGCGTCATCGGTGTGGTCATTGCACAGCTGCTGACCCTGCCAATCAACGCCCTGCTGCACAGCCTGTTGGAAGAAGTTTCCATTTCCGCCACGTTGCCATTCTATGATGCAATCATTCTGATTGTACTTTCTGTCCTTCTGACCTTAATTGGCGGTCTGATTCCTGCCAAAAAAGCAGCCAGGAAAGATCCTGTCATTGCATTAAGGACGGAGTAAATCAGACCAACAGAGAAAAGGAGATTCCACTATGTTCAGACCCATGAGACGAAGCAAGCAGCAGTTAGCAGAAGAAGCATGCATTGCCATTCTGGAGCAGGAACCACGCGGTGTCCTGTCCCTGATTGGAGAAGACGGTTACCCTTATGGCATTCCGATGGACCACTGGTATTGTCCGGAAGACGGGCATCTGTATTTTCACGGTGCACAGGAAGGCCACAAGCTGGATGCACTGCGTGCCTGCAACAAAGTTTCCTATTGCGTATATGACAAAGGATACCTGGAGCCGGGCGATTGGGCTCTTCACATCAAAAGTGTAGTTCTCTTCGGCACCATAAAAGTGGTAGAGGATCCGGAAAAGGTACAAAAAATTTGTAGCAATCTGGCATTGAAATTTACAGACGACCAGGACTATATTGCAAAAGAATTACGCAAACACACACCAAAGGTATGCTGCCTGGAGCTGACTCCGGAGCATATGACCGGAAAAGCCGTAAAAGAATCCTAAGAAAGGATTGATATTATGAAACTTGTTTTTGCATCTGACTCCTTTAAAGGAACCCTGAGCCAGGAAGAAATTATTTCCATTCTGACCGAAACCGCAGCAGAAAAGCTGCCCGGTTGGGAATGCGTTGGTGTGCCCGTAGCCGACGGCGGCGAGGGCACCGTAGCGGCAGTCGTAAAAGCGGCCGGCGGACAGTTGCGGAGCGTGGCCGTACACGGCCCACGGATGGAATCCGTAACGGCCGAATACGGCCTGTTGCCCAGTGGCAAAGCCATTATTGAAATGGCAGCCGCCAGTGGTCTGCCCATGGTCCCGGAAGCTGAACGCAATCCGCTGGATACCACCTCTTTCGGCTTTGGCGAACTGATTGCGGATGCGCTGTTACAGGGCTGCCGGGACATCAGCGTTGCCCTGGGCGGCTCCGCCACCAATGATGGCGGCATGGGCGCTTTGCGGGCCCTGGGTTGGCAGTTTCAGGACGAGCGCGGCAACAACCTGCACGGCTTTGGCCGTGAACTTGATTCCGTGGCGCGCGTCGTTTATGTAGATATGGCCAATCTGTATGTCAACGGACACACGGATATTCCGTCCGAATTTAACTTAAGAAAAGCCATTATGGACACCCGTTTCACCATTATGTGTGATGTTACCAATCCCCTTTTGGGAGAGCTCGGAGCTACTTACACGTTCGGCCCGCAAAAGGGCGCGGATGCCGCCACTCTGGCGCAACTGGAAGCCGGCATGGAACACTATGCCGCCTTCTGCAGCTCTTATCTTGGAAAAGACATTGCCTCTGTTCCGGGCGCCGGTGCTGCCGGTGGCCTTGGCGCAGCATTATATGGGTTCTTAAACGGCACCATGAAAAGCGGTATTGAAACCGTCCTGGATTTGGTCAATTTTCAGGACACGCTCCACGGCGCCACCTTCTGCATTACCGGCGAAGGCAGGCTGGACAATCAGTCTTTGCACGGCAAAGTCATTTCCGGTATTGTCCGCGCCTGCAAAGAACAGAAAGTTCCCTGCTTAGCACTGGTGGGCATTGACCAAAGTTCCACTTTAGAGGAAGACGCTGATACCGGCCTGGACGCCGTTTACGCTACGGCAGACTTAGCCGACAGCCCGGAAGACTCTATGGCAAATGCGGAGTATTATTACAGAAAGCAGGCCGCCAGACTGATGGAATCCCTTCCTTTGCGTTTCCCGACCGAAGTGCAGGAAGGCTGGTTTGTCATTGGCCATAATGCCAAAAAAATGGCACTTGGCAAAAAAGCACTGATTGTTACCGGACGCCATGCGGCGGTAGCCACCGGCGCTATTGACGACGTTATCAACGCTTTACGAAGCCAGAAAATTCCATACGTTATTTTTAATGAAGTAGAAGAAAACCCCAGTCGGGAAACGGTCATGAAGGGCCGTGACTTCGGCCTGGCCGAAGGTGCTGATTTTGTCATCGGCATCGGCGGTGGTTCCCCATTGGATGCTGCCAAAGCCATTGCCCTGATGATGCGTCATCCCAGCCACGGAATTGAATACCTTTACGAAGGCGGGAACGACACCGCCCTGCCGGTTGTTGCCATTCCCACCACCTGCGGCACCGGATCCGAAGTCACCGGAGTGTCGGTGCTGACTCGCTATGACAAGGCAACCAAAGCCAGCATTCCGTTTAAAATTTATCCAACACTGGCACTGCTGGACCCGCAGTATCTGATGTTTGCAAACCACACGCTGTTAGTCCACACGGCAGTGGATGCACTGGCTCACATGTATGAATCCTATCTGAACAGCAAGTCTGCTGATTACAACAAACTGCTGGTAAAGCAGGGTCTTTCCTACTGGATTAAAGCCAAGGATTTCTTAACCGGAGCCGCGCAACCGGATATAGACGACTATCAGAATTTACTGATGGCCAGCATGTATGCAGGTCTTGCCATTGCGCAAACCGGCACATCCATTCCACACGCTATCAGTTATGAAATCACCTTCCATGCCGGCATTCCGCATGGTCAGGCCTGCGGCTGGTTCCTGCCCGGTTACCTTGCACAGGCTGCCAGATGTCCGTCCATTTCCAAAGATGTGGACGACCTACTGAAAGCCAGCGAATTTACACCGGATACCTTACTTGACTTTATTCATACCACCTGCGGTCCAATTTCCGTTTCCCAGGAGCTTTTGGAAATGGACCTGGCCCATTTGGCAGAAAACAAGGCAAAGCTGCAAACCGCCCCCTTTGCCTTAACACTGGATGATTTAAAAGAAATTTGTAAATGAGGCATGTGTATGTTAACCAATGATTTTTTAGGGAATCAGGTCAGCCGCTTGGGCTTCGGATGCATGCGTTACCCGCTTTTGGAAAATGGCGACATTGACGTAGTGCAAACAGAACGCATGATTCGGGAAGCCATAGAAGCCGGCGTCAATTACTTTGATACTGCCTGGCCGTATATGAACGGTCAGTCCGAAACCATTCTTGGCAAGGTATTAAAAGAGTATCCCAGGGACAGCTTCTTTCTTGCCGACAAATATCCGGGACACCAGATTGCCGAAGAATACCACCCGGAAGACATTTTTGAAAAGCAGTTAAAGAAGTGTCAGGTAGAGTACTTTGACTACTACCTGCTGCACAATGTCTACGAAGAAAGTTATGCCACCTACGTCAGTGACAAATGGCATATTGTAGACTACTTCTTAGAGCAGAAAAAAATGGGCAGAATTAAGCACCTGGGCTTTTCCACCCATGCGCAAAATTCCACACTGTTAAAATTCTTAGACCACTTTGAAAACGGCACCTTTGACTTTTGCCAGATGCAGTTAAATTATGTGGACTGGACCCTGCAGGACGCAAACGAAAAATATCGCATTCTGACCGAACGGGGACTGCCCATCATAGTAATGGAAGGCTTACGCGGTGGCAGATTGGCTGCCTATGAACCGGAAGAAGAAGCCAGGCTGAAAGCCCTGCGGCCGGAAGAAAGTCCGGCAGCATGGTCCTTCCACTGGCTCATGGAAAAGGAAAATGTTAAAGTCATCCTTTCCGGCATGAGCACAGAAGAGCAGGTCAAAGATAATTTAAAAATCTTTTCCGAAGAAAAGCCATTGAACGCAAAAGAACATGAATTACTGGAAGAATTCAGCAAAAAGTTCCAGAACACCGTTCCCTGCACCGGCTGTCGTTACTGTACATCGGAATGCCCACTGCAATTGGATATTCCCCGTCTGATGATCGCATACAATGACATCTGCTTCCATAAAAACTTTACCCTTAGAATGTCTATTGACTCTATGCCGGAAGACAAGCAGCCATCCGCCTGTATCGGTTGCCGCTCCTGCACGCATCTTTGTCCGCAGAATATAGACATTCCTACCGTACTGGAAGACTTAACTGCCCGTCTGAACACGCTTCCCTCCTGGGCGCAGATGTGTAAAGAGCGCGCAGAAATAGAAGCTGCCGTTGCTGCCACGGTCGAATAAGACAGTATTTAAGGAATGTTGGCGTAATCTCGAATAGAGGGGAGGACCAACATTCCTTTATTTACCGTCATTATCTTCCGGTTGCAACACATAGGTTGTACCTTTTCATTTCTTGTCTTTTTTAAGAAAAGTGCCGCAATTTGCGGCACTCATAAGTAACTTACAGTGAATTGCAAGCTGTTTATTAACAATCTACCCATTCAATTTCTTGCTCAACTTGCCAAAAAGTTTTTCCATTAAAGATAGGAGCTTTCTGAAACTCTTCTTGTCCTTCGCTAAGAGACCGTCCATTGTATTCCCAAACATCAGAATCCTTTGCAGGTTCACATTGAAATACTTCCATATGTACTTTACCCTCAATAACATACCCCTGAAACCAGTATTTAACCTTATCATAAACAAAAACAATATCCTGGCAGGTATATATAGTTTCTATGAACTCATTAGGATTTCCATTAATCATAGTTCAATCCCCCTTAAGTATTTCTTGTATTTCCTTTTCATTTCATCCGACAGTAGCTTTGCAGGTGAACGTGTGAAAGGGCCTGTCGCATTCTTACTAAATCGTTCATCATATGTATGATAATGCAAAACAGGAGTATGGTTGTTTCCAGTAAGCGATTTTTCAGGATGATAAGCAATTTCCATTTTCAATGTATGACTATTGTCATATATCCGCATTTCGTGAAAAGTACCATCTGGCTTTAGTTTGATGTAAGCATTACTTGAATGAGAAGACTCAGGCAATCCATGCTTTCCACTTCCTTCAACGCCTTTTAAGATCTTCACGCCATTGATTTTCCCGTCTTCCGAAAAAGTGGTATCTACCTCATAACTATATGCAACAGGATTTCCCGCTGCAAAGGTGCCTCGTCCTCCCATTTAATTTGCCTCCTTTCTAGAAGACAAATAATCGACATATATGATATCGCCCGTCATTTCATCGAATGGTTTGTCAAATACAATAATTTTACTTGGCTCTATCCGTTCCCGCATTTCATTGTACCCACACATAAAATTTCTCTTGCTTTTCTTACAACCCAAAGTACCAACTGCAACAATACTGCCTTTTTCAATTCCATCAAAGCAAAACTCAAAGCTTCTCGGCGTACTCCAGCTTACCGTCGGAATAACCGTTAAACCTTTGCTCTGCCAATATGCTCCAACCCATCTGCCGTGAGCAATGCTCTCCATTTGTCTCCACAAATCCATTTCTGCATATGTAGAGAAATCAGGTGTTAGCAAAAATTTATACTGTGAATATTTTTGCAAAGAGCGTTCAGGATTATTGTAAATTCCTGTAAAGCGGTAATCGTCAACGAAAAAATGTACACCTTTATTCTTGTTTTTTGCACTGTCATTAGACCGTGCATCAGCACTTGATAACAGTTGTATGTCGCTTGTCGGAAGCTCTTGTTTTTTTATAATCGGCATTCCCCATTTTCCGACAGTAGGGAATGTGTTTCTCATAAACAGCGGGTTTGCCCGCATTTCTTCGCTTGTCATAGCAAGCTCCTTTCTCCATCTTAGTGATGGAAATTCTATTAACAATGTTGTTTTAGAATTCGACTTGCCAATTGGACAAACCGAAAAGGATATGCTAAAATGGACGAACATGGTAAGTCGATATCTTAGCATATCCGACAGACTAGAGAGCATTTCATTGGTTGTGCCAGCAACTTATGAAATGCTTTTTACTTTTACAATCAATTTGCACCACATCCTTTCATAAAATTCAATATCAATTACGGATAATTTCAAGCAAATCGGCATAGTAATATGTTCGATTCTTTTTTTTATTGTCCGTATATAATATTCTGTTTTCAACCAAAAGATTTAAATACCTGTTTACCGTTGTAGTCGGAACGGATGTTGTCTCAGATATTTGTTTTGCCGTAACAACAGGGAACCTATACAATGCGTTTATAACCTCAACCATATTCGAAGAACGTGATAAATTGCAAGCAACTTCCAAATGCTTGCTGTAAAGATTGTTTATTGCAGTAATTATTTTAATATACTTATCGCATTGCTTCACTACAGTAGACAAGAAGAACCTTATCCATTCATTCCAATCGCTCTGAGTTCTGATGTTATTAAGCAAATTGTAATAACGGATTTTATCATGCTCCAAAGCTTCACTTATAAAAAAGCAAGGAAGTTCAATTTGGTTCTGATAAAACAAATACATCGGTATCAGTATTCTGCCTACACGACCGTTTCCATCCATAAATGGATGTATTGTCTCAAACTGTGCATGAATAATCGCAGTTCTGACAAGCGGACGGAAATTATCGGTTGGATTGTTGATATAATTTATAAGATTATTCATCAAATCAGGAACTTTCTCGGCCACAGGTGGAACAAATGTAATAGAGTGGGATTTATCATTTTTTCCGATATAGTTCTGACCCGTTCTGTATACACCGATTAACTCCGGCTTTCTTACATTGCCAATCATTAAAGCTTTATGAATGTCAAAGAAAAATTGATTCGAGAAATTACTTCTCTTTAACATGTCATAACCTTGCGCTGTAGCTATATAGTAATTGTTAACTTCATTAAGGTTCTTATCTTTATCGTTTGGAGCAACTTGGTTTACAAGAACGCCGTCTAAGGTAGCTTGTGTTCCCTCAAGCATTGAAGAGGCAAGTGCTTCCTTTTGCTGAAGCGTAGGCATAAACCATGAACTGTCAAGTTTACTGTCTTTAATTTTTTCTTTATATACCTCTAGCTTTGTAGATGCATCAATTAACTCATTAATAAAATATGTTTGATCAATGGCATCAGTTTTAAGAGGTAATAATTCAGCATTAAATGCTTTATCCATAATATGCGCCTCCTGCTTCTTTGTATTGAATAATATCATTTATAGAACCATATGTCAAGTATTTTGGTTCTATAATAGCAAATCGCTTAAGTCAGCGTTCAAATCTCATCGATTTTCCACCCATGCTATCATCCTATTGCATTTGCTAGTAAGTGCCAAACAGTCTGACGAAGTTTTTGAACGCAGAAAAAAAGGCTCTGACTACGCATAGTCAAAGCCTCATTCTACACTGCAACATCTTAGTCTTTCCGATGCGCAATCCATTCCTTTGCCTGATCAGCCTTTTGGCTGATGGCCTGCAATAACTTCTTACCGGAAGTAGCATCTGCAGAAGTTCCAGCGGTTTCTGTTTCTACAGCATCCGCTTCTTCGTCCGGGCTTCCCGGTTTATTGCCGGTATACAGCTGATAGTAACGGCCCTTTGCGGCAATCAGGTCATCATGGCTGCCCCGCTCAATAATGCTGCCGTTTTCCAAAACCATGATGCAGTCAGAGTTTTGAACGGTGCTAAGGCGGTGCGCAATAACAAAGGTGGTACGGCCATACATAAGGGCATCCATACCCTGCTGTACCAGTTTTTCGGTTCGGCTGTCAATGGACGAAGTGGCTTCGTCCAGAATCAGAACCGGCGGATCTGCTACCGCGGCGCGGGCAATGGCAATCAGCTGGCGCTGTCCTTGTGACAGGTTGGACCCGTCATTGATCAGCCTGGTCTGATAGCCATCCGGCAGCGCGCGGATAAATTCGTCCGCATTGGCCAGCGTGGCAGCCGCAATACACTCTTCATCCGTGGCATCCAGTCTTCCGTAACGAATATTTTCCATAATGGTATCCGTAAACAGATGCGTATCCTGCAATACCATACCTAAAGACCGGCGCAGATCAGATTTCCTGATCTTGTTGATATTAATATTGTCATAGCGGATCTTGCCATCCTGAATATCATAAAAGCGGTTAATCAGATTGGTAATGGTGGTTTTACCGGCACCGGTGGAACCAACAAATGCAATCTTCTGTCCCGGTTCGGCAAACATGCTGATGTGGTGCAATACAATCTTATCTTCCGTGTAACCAAAGTCTACGTCATCAAAGACAACGTTGCCCTTCATCGGGTCCAGCGTAACGGTGCCGTCCTGGTGCGGATGCTTCCAGGCCCAGGTGCCGGTACGTTCTTCACTTTCTATCAGACCGCCATGGCCGTCGTCTGCTGCATTAACCAGTTCTACATATCCGTTATCCTGTTCCGGTTCCTGATCCAGAAGTTCAAAGATACGTTCTGCACCGGCCAGGCCCATCATAATGGAGTTCATCTGGGAAGACAGCTGGCTGATAGGAGCCGAAAAGCTCTTGTTCAGTGTCAGGAAAGAAATTAAGGTGCCGACTGTCAGCGCATAGTTCCCGCTCAGAGCCAGAATACAACCAATCACAGCGCACAGAACATAGGAAATATTACTTAAGTTACCGTTGATCGGCATCATAATACTGGAAATGGTTTGTGCTTTGGAAGAAGCATCAAACAGTTCCTCGTTCTTTACTGCAAATTCTTCCTTGCTCTTTTCTTCGTGGTTGAAAATCTTGACCACTTTTTGTCCGGTCATCATTTCTTCTACGTAACCATTTACATCGCCCAGTTTCTTCTGCTGCTTGGAAAAGTAACTTCCGGACAGGCTGGACAACTTAAAGGAAATCAGGAGCATGATGGCAATCATGACAACCGAAACCAGTGTTAGCGGTACCGACAGCACCAGCATACTGATAAAGGTGACAACCAGTGTAAACAAATCCGAAATCAGGTTTGGTAAACTCTGGGAAATCAGCTGACGCAGGGTATCTACGTCATTCGTATACACGGACATAATGTCTCCGTGGGTGTGCTGATCAAAATATTTAATGGGCAGGGACTCCATTTTGCTAAACAGGTCTAACCGTAGTTTTCGCAAGGTTCCCTGGGTAATAAAAGCGTTAATAAAGGAATACAGGAAGCTTCCCACCACGCCGCCTAAAGCAACCAGCGCGGCCATTTTCATTAAGCTGGCAAGGGGTCCGTAATCCGGAACGGCTTCTTGCATTAAAGGCATAATGTAGTTATCTACCAAGCTCTGCATTCCCATCATCAGCATAACCATGGAAATAGCAGAAATGACAATTCCAACTAAAACGCCAACCAGTTGGAGTTTGTAATGCCCATATACATATTTTACAACCCGCCCGAACAGCTTCATTGGGTGTTTTACTTTAGGAGCCGGTGCGCGGTTTCCTGGTCCTGGACCTGGCATAGTATCATCCTCCTTCTTTAGTTAGCCTCATCAAAGTCTCCGGAACCCTTTTGCTGGGTTTCGTAGAGCTCCTGATAAAAGGTATTGGTCTTCAGCAGTTCCTCGTGGCTGGCAAAGCCGTTAATCCGTCCCCTATCCATAACAATGATACGGTCGGCTTCCTGAATAGAGGAAATTCGCTGGGAGACAATAATTTTGGTAACATCCGGCAGGGATTCCTTGAAAGACCTCCGGATAGAAGCATCGGTAGCCGTGTCAACGGCAGAAGTTGAGTCATCCAGAATTAAGATCTTTGGATTCTTCAGTAACGCACGGGCAATGCAAAGCCGTTGCTTCTGGCCGCCGGAAACGTTGGTGCCACCCTGTTCAATATAGGTGTTGTATCCATCCGGGAAGGACTGAATAAAATCATCTGCACAAGCTAGCTTGCAGGCTGCCTGACATTCCTCTTCTGTAGCATCCGGATTACCCCAGCGCAGGTTGTCCAGAATAGTGCCGCTGAACAGAACGTTCTTTTGCAGGACAACGGAAACTGCATCGCGCAGTTCTTCCAGCCCATATTCCTTGACGTTGTGCCCGCCAACGGAAACCGATCCTTCCGTCACGTCATACAGACGGGAAATCAGGCTGACAAAGGAAGATTTGCCGCAGCCGGTGGATCCAATCAAACCGATGGTTTCGCCGGAATGGATGTGCAGATCAATGTCATACAGTACCGGTACCGGTTCATCCTTCTCTTCGGAAAGGCCACCGTTCCTGGCCGCCTTTTTGGCTTCCTTGTAAGCTTCAAATTCTTTCTTTTTCCGCTCTTTAAATTCCTTCTGATAGGCTTTCTTAGCGTCTTTATCCAGCGTCCTGTAATATTCTTTTTCTTCGTCTGTCATACCAACATTTGGCGGAATTGAATCCTCCTTGTCGGCATAAACCTGGCTGTGTGGATAAGAAAACTGTACCTGGTCAAAATCAATGGACCCATCCGGCACTTCCCGAATCGGATTTTCCGGATCTACAATGTCCGGGGTTTCATCCAGCACCTGGCAGATACGCCTGCCGGAAGCCACGGACATAACCAGCATCATGAAGACCATGACCAGCATAATCAGGGACATCAGTCCGCTGATCAGGTAAGACAGCAGCGAGGTCAGTTCGCCAACCGCCATGGTACCGCCAACAATAAAGTGTGCGGATTTCCACATGATGACAATCAGGACACCATAAATGGCAATCATCATAAGAGGCATCATGCCGGACATAATCATTTCTACCTGCAGGAACAGCTTGTAGATGTTGTCCGAGGCCTTGCCGAATTTCCGTTTTTCAAACTTTTCCCGAACAAAGGCTTTTACTACCCGAATGGCCGAAACATTTTCCTGAACGGAAGCATTTAACTCGTCATACCGGCGGAATACCCGCTGGAACATGCCCGTTACCTTCCGCATAATCAGGACGGCAATAATGGCAATGAACAGCAGGGATACCACAAAGATGGCAGAAATATGCGCATTAATAAAGAAGCACATAATAATGCTGAAAATGAAGTTGAGCGGTGCCCGAATGGCAAGCCGCATGGTCATCTGATACGCATTCTGGATATTGGTAACGTCTGTTGTCATGCGAGTTACCAGTCCTGCTGTGCTAAACCGGTCAATATTGGAAAAGCTGAAGGTCTGAATGTTAGCGTACATTGCCTCCCGCAGGTTTTTTCCAAGTCCGGTAGCCGCCACAGAAGCCGCCTTTGCAGCTAGGGCGCCAAACAGCAATCCCAAAAATGCCAGAGCAAGCATTAAGCCGCCGTATTTATAAACAACGGACAAGTTTCCGGCCTGAATACCATCGTCAATGATAACGGCAGTAACATAGGGAATTAAAATTTCCATCAGCACTTCCAGCGCTGTCAAGATTGGAGCCAGAATACTTTGTTTTTTAAATTGCTTTACATGGGCAAGCAGTTTTTTAAGCATGTGTCTCCTCCTCTTCTATCATAGTCTTTGCGCAGCAGCCCTCCTGATATTCCTTAAACTGGCCGCTGATTTTCTGTAACAGATGAAGCAGCGTTTCCTTTTCTTCCGAAGACAATACGGAAGTTAATTCCTGCTCAACCTGGTTAAATTTTTCATCTGCCTCCTGGCAGTGCTTTTGCCCGTGCTCCGTTAATTCCACCATTTTGATACGGCGGTCTTCTGCACGGCCAAACATTCTTACAAAGTCTTTTGCTTCGCAGCGATGTACCAGTCCCACCACGGTGGGTTGTGACAGGCGAAGCCATTTTTCCAGATCTTTCAGGGAAGACGCACCATGAATCTGCAATGTTTTCAGCAGCATCCCCTGCGAGGACGTAATTCCATCCGCTTTCATGCAGGCATCTACTTTTCTTCCAATCTGAATGGAAATAAACTTAATTTCTTTACAGATGTGGCTTTCACACCTCATAAAATCCTCCTCTCTTACCATGTTGTCAGTATTATAGAAAGTTAAAAAAGTAAATTCAATAGCTAGCAATCAATATCATGCAATTGAACAAATTTTATCTTCCTTTTTCCCTTCTTTTTGGCGATTCGGCTCTTCCGGTTTGCTTCAAACTTTTAACTGTTTTTTAGGTTTGAATCTGCAGCGGCTAATATATTAAAAAAGCTGGCGAATCCAGCCTTTGCGGTGAGTTCGTCAGCTTTTAAAATTTTTCTGTATGCTATTTGAAAACTTACAGTTTGAAATCTTCGTCAATAGCGGCGTTCAATGCTCTGGTAACCGCTTCCTTGTCAATGTCCTGGCCAATGATAACCAGACGGTTGACACGGTCTCCATAGTAGGAATCCCAGTCTTTTTCCAAATCCGGATATTCCTTAAAGGCTTTTTTCCGTTCCTTTTCCGGAGCAGATGCCAGCCACATACCATCCGGCTGAATGGTTACCTGGCGTCCGGCCTGTTCCAGAATGAAGGCGGCATCCGGATTTTCATTAAACCAGATATATCCTTTGGTACGGATAATATTGGTTGGCCACTGTTCAAAAACAGACTGCAGCTGCTGCATAAAGAACGGTTCCCGGCGTTCAAAGACGAAGGTTTCAATACCGTATTCGTATAACTCGCCTTCTTCATGTTCTTCCGGATGTTCAATGGCTTCAATCCAGCCGGCAGACATAATAGCGCTTTCATAGTCAAAACGTCCGGTGTCAAAGACCTGTTCATACGGCACTTTTCCGTAGCTGGTTTCTACAATTTCGGCCTTTGGAGCAAAGGCTTTAATCATGGCGCGGACCAGACCCTTTTCATCTTCGGTAACAAGGTCGGTCTTGTTCAGGATAACCGTATTAACAAATTCCAACTGCTGAACCAGTAAGGATGCAATTTCTTCATCCTCTTCGTCTTCGTCATCATCGGAAGCGTGCATTTCTTCTGCCTTGGTCAGCAGATCCTGACCACAGCCAAATTCGTCCTTAATGCGGGCGGCGTCAACAACACAAACTACGTTGTCCAGTTCTACAATCGGCGGCATCTTTCTTTGCTTAGTAGATTCCGCCATCATGGTAATGGTCTGGGCAATGGGAATGGGTTCACAGATACCGGAAGCTTCAATCACAATGTAGTCATACTTTTTGCTGCAGGCCAGATCAGAAAGCTGTTTTGCAAGGTCTTCCGACAGTGTGCAGCAAATACAACCGTTGGTTAAAGGAACTAAGTCTCCGGTCTGTTCCGATACGGAGCCGCCGTTTTTGGCAATCAGGCGGGCGTCAATGTTGACTTCGCCAATGTCATTTACAATAACGGCAACCTTATGCTTTCCCGGATCTGTCAGGATCTGGTTCAGCAGCGTGGTCTTGCCCGCGCCCAGATAACCGGTTACCAGCATAATTTTACAAGGTGTATAAGGTACGTTCATTTCTTCACGTTCTTTCTATAGTTTTTTTCAATGCAGTATTTTAATACAGCAACCTGAAAAATACCATAGTCTTTTCGCTTCATCCTGATTTTAGAATCCCCCGCCACCGTGGCTGGAGCCGGAAGAAGAAGTGTGGATTCCGCCACCGGGACCGGAGTTGTCATCCTGTTGTGGCCTGCGGGTCTGGGTTACATGGGAGTACAGGAACATATCATGACTGCCACGCAGTTGCAAACTGCCATCCACAACATAACGTCCGGCATCTCTGGCGGGTCTGACAGAAATCAGCTGCCGTTTTAGAATCAGGACTACCACTACGGTTCCCATAATGCCGACCACCAAAGCGGTAATAGCAATGACTTTGACGTCCCAACCGGAGGAACCAACGGAGAACGCGGTATCTTCGTCCCAGTCGTCATCCCAGTCATCCCAACTGTTATCTTCGGATGAGCCGCTGTTATATTGCGCTTTTGACAAGGTAACAAACTGCTGAAAGGCAGTGGTGTAATTACCTGCTGTCAGATACGGTGTCAGCACCCGGCCCATTTCCTGAATGGTACTGTATGGGAACAGCGTAATGCCGGAACCACACGTAGAAATCCAGCTGTTACCGCTTTCGTAACTGCCATCCGTATTTACGTTGACCAGGAGCAGAATGCCATCCCGCTCAGCGCCATAACCATAGCCATTGTAATCATAAAAATCATCCGCATAGGTTTGCCGGTCATCCGGATCCAGTCCGGTAGTGGTAACAACAACCAGGTCAAATTGATTTTCTTCCCTGAAGTTCTGCAGCCTGGTATTTAAGTCTTCCCGGTCTGTATCAGATAAGACACCGGCCTGGTCCACAATGTAGTCATGCGTGGAACCGGAATTTTCCGCAAAGGAAATTACGGTGCCGGCCGGCAGGAGGAACAGCAAAGACAGCAGAAGCACTGCCATAAAATGCATCTTAAACAGTTTGCTTTTCATAGTAGCCCCTCCTTACAGAAAGAAATAATTAATCAGGAATCCAAGACCTGTTCCGACTGCCGCAGAGCCAAAGAAGGAAACTGCCGTGTACAGAGCCAATCGTTTTTTATCTGTCGGCAGGTTACCGACAAACTTTCCGGTCTGTCCGTTCATGGCAAAGGTATATTGCTGTCCGTTCCAGCTGGTATTCAGCAGCCAGACCGGAAGGAGCGCATATCTGACTTTGCCGTTGGTTACCTGTACGCAGGAACCGGTAGGCATAATGCTGTCATAAGGCTGCGTAATGGTAGAGCGGAGCACGTCTTCCGTGGACTGCTTTACCCGTGCGTTTATGCGTGGTTCACAGTCTTTGCGGGACACATCATATTTATCCGCCAGGTAGCCTGCAAAATAGGCGGTCTGAAAATCCACCGCTTCGGAAAAATCAAAGGGTTCCAGGGAATCCATTAAATCATCTGCCATTTTGGCAGACGCATCTGCCGGAATATTGGCAAAGTCAACGGTGCCCTCCCGGTAAATGCTGAAATGACTGGTTTCCGTATAGTCATAGTCCCTGTCCGACCAGTGCCGTACCCGGGTGCCTTCGTAGGTTACTTTCCCGTCTGCTTCGGCATCAAAAATCCAAAACGGCACGTAAATCCCTTTAATTTCATCAATATGATTCTGCGACTGAAACACTTTCGGCAGCAAACGCTTTCCCTTCAAATGCCGGGCAAGAGCCGCTTTTGCTTCATCCTTATTTACTTTAAACGGAATAATTTTATCCGGGCGCAACCCGCCTGCAAATTGTTCCGATATGGTAACCGGATTTCCGCAAAACGGGCAGGTGGTAGCGCCGGTTGTTTCATCGCCGATAATTTCACCGCCACAGGACTTACACACATAATGCCGGATATGCTCTACTTCTGCAGGATCCCACTCCTGCCCGGAAGTTTCGTCCCAATGAAGTTCATCTTCCTTTTCCGTAGCATGAAGTGCATTATCTAAAGCTTCCAGTGTGGCAACGTCAAATTCCGAATCGCAGAAAGGACATTTCATCTTCTGCAAATCTGCATTAAATTCCAGTGCGCCGCCACAATTGGGGCACTTATATTCAATCAGTTCTGACATACTTTTCACCCCTGGCGATTTGGTTTTTACTGCTTGGGTTTTCCACAATTGGAGCAGAAGTTTCCGGTGTTAGTGGTGCCGCAGCTGCAGGTCCAGGCTGCCGGAGCCGGGCGCGGTGCACCGCAGTTCTGGCAGAAATTGCCGGTATTGCCCTGTGCTCCGCAGGCGCAGTTCCAGCCGGCAGCTGCAGGTGCGGCCGGAGTTGCCGGCGTTTGCTGTCCTGCTGTAGCCTGCTGTTGACCCATGGCGTACAGATTCTGTACGGTACCGGCGCCACCGGCGTTCATGGCCATGCCCATGCCTACAAAGCCATTCATGGCCCCGCCCTGGTTGGCGGCCGCCGTTTCCATGGCGCTGGCCGTGGCTTCGCCCATTCTTCCGGCCATCATGGACGGACTGTTGCCATATGCGGCAGCATCTTCCATCTGCTGTACCTTTTTCAGGTCTTCTTCCGTCAACGTAATCGGATTTAAGGCAATGGACTCTACCGTAATTCCTCGGCGATCCGTCCACTCGGTTTTCAGTGCCGCATTCATGGCATCTTTCAGTTCCGCCGTGTGGGCCGGAATCTGGGCCGGGCGAAGCTCAAGCTCAGACAGCTTTGCAAACGCCGGCTGCAGTGCACTGACAAATTCCGTCTTCAGCTGGCCATCCAGTTCCTCCCGGGTATATTCCCGCTCCACGTTGCCGCAAACTTCTTTATAAAAGAGCAGCGGATCCGTAATTTTATAAGAGTAAACGCCGTTACACCGAACACTGACGGTCCGGTCCATTCCAATCTTTTTGTTTACCACCGTAAACAAAAACGGATTGGCCGTACCAAACTTGTTATCTACAATTTCTTTTGTATTGAAGTAATATACCCGCTGATCCTTTCCCGTGTCACCACCAAAGGTAAACCGCTTCCCAATTACACGGAAGGTTTCTTTTAAAGAGTCCCCCAGTTTGCCGGTGAAAAGGCTTGGCTCCGTGGAAGCATCCCAGGTAAACTGGCCCGGCTCGGCGCAAAACTCTACTATTTTGCCCTGCTCTACAATGATCATGCACTGCCCATCGGCTACAGCAATTCCGGAGCCGTTGGAAATAACATTGTCATTTCCCTTCGTATTGGAGGACCGCCCGGTCGTCTGCTTGACGCCCCTGGCCACCAATACTTCTTTGTCTAAAGCATTACAGCTGAAAAATTCTTTCCACTGATCTGCCAATGTTCCGCCCAGCGCGCCTGCGCCTGCCTTAATCAGTCCCATTTCCGTTACCTCTTTTCCTTCATTCAATTTTTCTATTTTGGGGTATTACTATTTTATTCCGCACTATCTTCCCGCACCGGAGACTCCTTCTCCTCTGCAGGCTGCTTTCCTTTTATGTCCGCCGTTCTTGCAAAGATATTAGCAAGAATGGCGCCGGATATATTATGCCATACGCTAAAAACAGCGCCTGGAATCGTGGCTAGCGGATACGCGGCAAAATGGGTGGTTGCCAGCGAGGTTGCCAGTCCGGAGTTTTGCATTCCTACTTCAATGGAAATAGCCCGGCATTTGGTCGTATCCAGTTTCAAAACCTTGCCAATGGCATATCCAAGTGCATAACCAAGTACGTTATGCAGGATAACAACCACAACAATAATCAGTCCGCTGGTCAACAGCTTAGCCGAGTTGGCAGAGACAACCGCTGCCACAATGGCCACAATGGCGGTAGTAGAAATTAACGGAAGAATTTCCACTACGGCTTCCGTAAACTTCTTAAAGAAATGGTTAATCACAAAGCCAAGCAAAATAGGTACAATAACCACTTTTACAATGGAAAGGAACATGCTTAACAGGTTTACGTCTACCTTCTGACCGGCATACAAATAGGTCAGAAGCGGCGTCAGAACCGGAGCTAAAATAGTGGAAACGGCTGTCATTCCGACGGATAAAGCTACATCGCCCTTGGAAAGGTAGGTCATGACGTTGGACGACGTTCCGCCGGGGCACGTACCAACCAGGATAACGCCAATGGCCAGTTCCGGTGACAGGTTAAACGCCTTTGTCAGCAGAAACGCCAGCAGCGGCATTACCGTAAACTGCGCAACACAGCCAATAACAACGTCCTTCGGGCGGCTGAATACCACCTTGAAATCCTGCGGTTTCAGGGTCAGCCCCATGCCAAACATAACAATGCCAAGCAGGGTGTTGACGTAACTGGTTTTGATAAAGCTGACCGTATTGGGTGCAAATAGTGCAAGTGCCGCAACCGCAATCACAATCAGTGCCATGTATTTGCTGACAAAATGGGTTATTTTCTTTAAAGCCTCCATCAGTTCATCTCCTATTTTACAATTCGGGTAACGTGAAAGTTGCAGCACTCATCTCCCTGAGCCAGGGTTTTTGTACAATGCAGCTGTCCACCCTCGTTCCAGTAATTCCGTTCATCCATATTGCATGCTTTCTTATATTCTGCCATATTCATATCCGGAAAAACAGTAGCTAAATTTTGCAATGCCGGTTTAAAGCACAGTACTTCTACGCCTTTTGCCAAAACACCCTATTTCAATATTTAATTTAGTTCCTCTTTCTATGATTTCTTTCTGATTGTAAACATGTTGCAGCTGAACTTGGCAACATTGGTTCCTACATTATCCGTCAGCTGCACTTCATAGTAACTGACGGTATTTCCGGGCTTAATGCAGGTGGCTTCTGCAATAATTTTATTTCCTTTAGCTGGAGCAAAATACGTAATATTGGCATCCAGGGATACGCTGTCTAATTCCGCCTTATAGCCTTCTGCGGCCACGGCCGCCGTAAAGTCGGCCAGGGTAAACAGGGCGCCACCCATCACGGCACCTCTTGCATTTAAATGCACCGGTTTCAGCTCCATTTCACACTTTGCGTGGCGCACGCCGGCTTCCGTTATAACGGCCGCGGCCGCCTCCGTGGCAAACTTATCATCCGCAAACATTTTTTGGATTTCCGCCAAACCCGGCATGCTGTCTGCCGTTGTTTCTGCTACTTTTGCTTTTGTTCCTTTTTGCTTGTCCATTTAAACTCTGCCTCTTTCCATAACTACTTTACTTACGGTTGCTCTTTGCTTGCTGTTTGATGATACCACCAACCACAGCCAAAAAACAAACAGATTGCCCCTTCTGCCCTGTATTTTCACGTTTTCTCCAGCCACTTTTTAACCGCTTTCCTTACCCGCGTTTCTTGTCTGCAGTTCTTAATTACGTTCCTCACCTTTTTAATTCCTTATCCTTTCAATAATTTCCGTTATCTCCTTTGGATCAAGGTTGGTTGATTGGGCTTCAAAGGTTAAAATCAGCTGCCCGGATTGTAAAAGACCGACTCGCTGATAAAAAGACAATTTGGAAAGGGCATGGACAAGGTAGTCCGCGTCACTCATCAGGCCGAAATGTTCCCAGTACAGCTCCTTTCCCTGCTCCGGAAGATAAATGGTGAAGTCCGGGTAAAACTTTTTGCCCCTAGACCCTGACTCCGCATGCAGTTCCAGCGGGCGCTCGTATTTATACGGAATTCCTGCGTGATACAGCCGGTCTGCAATCATCAGCTCCGATTTGGAACGCACATACTCACCCTGCTCTGTCAGGTAACTTGCCGATTCCGCATACTTTGACATGGACGGATGCGGTTCCGCCAGCCACGCTTTCACCTTTTGCTCTGCGGTTGGGATAATTGGCGTTACCAGTTTTTGGCGGTCTTTATCCAAAGTAAAATAGACATTTTCATAAGGAACCGCCATCTTTCGATACTTCGCCAGACATGCCATCAGCGCATTTTCTTCTTTTCTGATAGAACGAAGGACTTTTTGATCATAACTTTGCTGTGCCAAGAGAGTTACCTTGGACTGGTCTGCCTTTGCAAGATACACCCGATTAAATTGTCTTCGAGCCGGGTCATAATTTGCTTGATAAAATCGGATTTTCCCATCCCTATGCTGGATTTCCAACCATTTATCCTGGAGTGATTTCGGAACTTTTTCAATAGATGCCAGAACCTTCTTTTTATTTTTCTCCAGTTCTACAAGCCGGCTATTTATGATGTTCTCTATCCGAGCAGCAGAAATAAATGCCGTTGATTGTAATAGTCTCTGTGTGTCCTCGCCCAACTGATTCCGATTCTTGTAAGATATAGCATCCTTCTTTTTCATTTTTCCCATGCGTTACTCCTTTCTCTTCCGCTTACATTACTGATTTTCTGCATTTGATTTTCCGCATTAAAATGCACTCCCAAAATTATGGATGATTCAAAAAATCATGGTTATTCTTTAAAAATGGGCAAGCCACCACCCCAAAATCTGGCTTTTTCATCTCAAACCAAGCACATTAATGATGGGTATCTCTCCATTTTCAGTCTTTACCCACCCTTTTTCAGGGCACGACGGTCCTTACATCTGCCATATAATGATGGGTATCCTTAAAAAGTGAATCAATCCCCACCCCTAAAGCCTTAATTTACAGCTCTTCCTTCCCCAAAAAATGATGGTGGTAAGTCAAAAGTTGGACAATACCCACCCCAAACGACCTATTTAAGGATTTTTCAAGCCCTAAAGCAGGGTGGGGATTTGCCAAAATCCGATTGCTACCCATCCTTTTCGCATCATCATGGCATTCTTGAGCCGCCATTCCCTTAAGCCAGTGTACCGAAGGCCACCGGAAAAAGCAGCAAAAGAACCACAAAAAAGTATGAGCGGTAGCCATTGCCCGGATTTTCTACCGTTCATTCCAAATTTATGAAACGAAGAACTGTTTGCAGCCAATTTGCATGCCCTTTGCCCACCCATTTACACCTCAACAAGTAACGCCATATGCACAATTGCACCCCGTCATTCCGGATCTTTTTCCCGGGCGATGCAGCTTTATACCCCTGCTTTATCTACTCTACGATGCGTAGGTTTTATACTGGCAAAGAAAATGTTATCTTAAGAGCAGACAAAGGAAGCGCAGGCAAAGGAGAGATGTTAAAAATGAATAATTATATTACCGGAGCTACCATCCGGACACTGAGGGAAAAAAACTGCCTGACACAGCAGCAGCTGGCTGAAAAATTGTGTGTCAGCAGCAAAGCCATCTCAAAATGGGAAACCGGAAAAGGCTTTCCCGACATTTCATTAATTGAGCCTTTAGCAAATGTGTTACAGGTATCCATACCGGAGCTGTTATCCGGAGAGCAAATCATCAACACCAATCGTTCCGCAAATATGTTGAAATCCAATCTTTATGTCTGCCCTATTTGTGGAAATATTTTTCACTCTGCGGGATCCGCCATGATTTCGTGCTGTGGCGTTACACTGCCACCGTTAGAAGCCGAGCCATCCGACGAAGAGCATCAGATAAGCTGTGAAAAAACAGAAGATGAATTGTTCCTATCCATGCAGCATCCAATGACGAAAGAACACTATATTTCATTTGTGGCGTACTGCACCGGCGAACGCTTTGAATGTGTAAAGCTTTATCCGGAAAGCAGTATTGAAGTGCGCTTTTTCAGTCGGGGACATGGAACACTGTATTGGTATTGCAATCATCATGGGCTGTTTAAAAAACGAGTTTAAGAAAAAGCGAAACAGAAAATCCACGAAGCAAAAAATCTATAAAGTAGAAAATCCATGGAACAGAAAATCCACATAAAATGGCCTGCTACAGAAAAATCTGTAGCAGGCCATTTTTGTAACGGAATAATTTATAACGGCATGTTACTTTTAACCTGGCCGTCAATGGGTGGCGTTCAAGGGGGGGTGGTGTCAAGGGGCGGCGTCAAGGGTTGCAGCAAGGGCAGTTGCTTCGTCAAGGACGGAAGCAAACTTCCGAAGCGCCGCATCCAGCGGGGCCGGGGAAGTCAGGTCTACACCGGCCACATTCAGTTCCTCCAGCGGATATTGGGAACCGCCCAATGTCAGGAACTTCCGGTAGGCTTCCACGGCCCCCGGTTTGCCGGCAAGGATGGCCTCGGAAATAGCCATGGCGGCACAATAGGAAGTGGCATATTTGTAAACGTAGAACGGACGGTAGAAATGGGGAATACGGGACCACTCCAGACCAATTTCCTCATCCATGGTCAGTCCGTCTCCAAAATAGTCTTTTACCAATCCGTAATACAGCTGATTTAACGCATCCGGCGTCAGCGCTTCACCGCGTTCCGCCATGGCATGGGCATCCCGTTCAAATTCGGCAAACATGGTTTGGCGGAATACGGTGCCTTTGAAGTTTTCCAAATACTGGTTTAACAAAGCCAGCTTTTCCTTTGGATCCGTTGTTTTCCCCAGCAATTGCGTAATCAGCAGATTTTCGTTGACCGTGGATGCCACCTCGGCCACAAAAATAGTGTACTGTGCATATTGCAACGGCTGATTGTGGTTGCTGTAATACGTATGCATGGAATGGCCCATTTCATGGGCAATGGTGGAAACCGAATCCAAGGTGCCGGTAAAATTGGTCAGAATGTAAGGATTGGAATCATACGTTCCGCTGGAGAAGGCGCCACCGGATTTTCCCTTGTTTGGATAAACATCAATCCAGCGGTCTGCATAGGCACCTTTTACGGTAGCTACATAATCGGCACCTAAAGGAGCAATGACATCCAGTACCATCTGCTGCGCCTCTTCATAAGTATATTTCTTAGTAGACTCTGCCACCAAAGGTGCGTAAACATCATAATAATGCAGATCGGAAAGACCTAACATCTGCTTGCGAAAATCCACATAGCGATACATGGTTGGCAGATGTTTCCGCACTGTTTCAATCAAATTGTCATAAACCGATTCCGGAATATTTTCTCCGGACATATACATATTTCTGGAAGAGGAATACGTTCTGACCTCTGCTTCGGCAACCGCATTTTTTACATTAGCAGAATAGGTTGCGGCAAAGGTGTTGTTGTGTTCCCGATAACCTTTGTAAAAACTGCGGAAGGCATTTTCCCGCAGCGTGCGGTCCGAACTGGTCTGCAGCAGGATGTAATTAGATCCGGTTACTTCATGTTCTTCTCCGGCACTGTCCCTGACTGGGTCAAAGACCATATCTGCATCCTGCAAATTGTCAGCAATTTCTGACGGAGCTCCAAGTACTTCGCCGAAGCGGGCCAGCAATGTTTCCTCCGCAGCGCTCAGTGTATGCGGTTTGCGACGCAACAGGTTATCCATGCTGAATGCATACGGTACAAGCACTTCGTCCTTCTGAAATTCTTCCAACGTTTCTGCCGGCAGGCTTAAAATTTCCGGCGTTGCAAAAGCAATTTTGGTAAGTGCCTGCACATAGGCACTGTAAATCCGCATGTACATGCTCTGGGCCGCTTCTGCACGGGTATCCTCGCTCCGTCGCAGATTGGCATAGCAGAACAAATTTGACAGTTTTCTGTCCAAAGCGGTTTCCGCGTCCATGTAATCCCGAATGGCTTTGGCACTGTTCAGCTTTCCCTGGAAGGACGCCGCCGCTTCTGTCAGTTCATCCAGGGAGGCCAGGTCTGCCTCAAAAGCTGCATCATCCTGATATAAGCTGCTGAGGTCCCATTTGAACTGTTCCTCCAGCTCTGCTCTTTCTTTCACTGTTTCTGGCATAATCCCAGTCCTTTCCTGTTCTTATTCTTTCGTACCTTCTGGCGATGTAGCATACTCTGGCGTTGCAGTGCCCTCTGACTCTGCAGAATCCTTCTGACCGTCATCTTTGCCCAAAGTTTCCCGCAGTTTTTCAAACAATTCTGTCAGCGTTTTTTTGAATTCAGAGGCGGTATCTTCGCTGTCTTCTGCATTTTCAGGTTTACTTAGATGGGACAGTAGTTCGGAGGCCAGCTTATGGACTTCATGTTTGGCCGGCGCTTCCTGATCCTGGTCTTCCGGGCATGCATCCGCAGGCTCATCTTCAGCGGCATCAGCAGGGGTAAATTCCGGTGGTGTTTCTCCTATAAATTCTGCACCGGTTTCTTTGGAGTCCGCTTTGTCAGAGGCATCCTCAGAAGAGCTCTCCGACTCCTTCGGTTGGAAAATGGGAATGGTAGACGCAACATCAATGGCCGCTTCTACTACATTACGGGCTCCTTCCGGTACATTCTGTTCCCAAAAGGTTTTGGCACTCTGTTTGGCCTGATCCGTGGTGCGCTTGGCGAAGATAGAGGCATAGGCATTAATGAAGAACGAAACCACTTCCATGACTTCGCCAACCTGCTTGCCGGACAGGCCCTGCAGTGCTTTCAAATAGAACAGCATATTTTTGCTCATGGTTTCCCGGACCTCGGCAACGGTATGGGCATTGGAACTGCCAAGGAAATCAAACACTATGTCTATGACCGCCTTCCGTTGTACGGGGTCGGTCATGGACAGCACGCGTTTGATGGCTTCGCCAGTGGCAGTGCTGAAATCCGTTGCCCCGTCCGGGGAAAGCACCAGCTTTGGCCCCAGGACCTCCCAGGAATACACATCGTGCTGGTAAATGGATTCATTGGTACTGTGGATAATAACCGGTTCCACAATCTGATTCATAATGCGCCCCACAATGGAGTCCTGGGGCATAAATAGTTGTACTTTGCTGCGCACGTGGACCATTTTCGGGTCCTGGATGACGGTGTCCGAGAAACCAGGACCGTCATAACTGTAGACCCGAAGCACCCGCTGCGTTAGTCCGTTTGGCAGGAAAGCCGCCGCATAACAAGCCAGGTTGCCGCCCTTGGAATGACCAACCATGTAAACCTTTTTCTTAGGATACTTAATCATGATTTCTTCCGCATATTGCAGTGCACGGCCCTGGCTTGGCACGCAGACCATGAACGACATGTTCAGGTCTTCTTTCCAGCCTACCAGGGTAGCGTCTGTTCCGCAAAAGGCAAGACACATTTCCTGTTCATTCAGGTGAATGGTAATGGCAGCAAACTGTTCTGTAGACTTGCTGTCAAAATTCTTTTGATAGTCAGAAAACGAACAGGAGCTGAATCGCGGAGAAGAAGACAATACTTTGCGCAGTTCCAGATCTCCCGGCAGTTTCAGGGTGTCTTCCGGAAGGTCTGAAACTTTCTGACACAGTTCCGGAAAGGCATAGTCCGAGGACCAGTTAAACAATTCAAACGGGAAATAGGCCACCCTGGCTAAAATCATACCGTCCACTTCATTCAGCGGAACCGCATCAGAAAGGGGAAGGTCACCTCTCCACGTTAAATAATCAAACATATCAGACACGAAAACGTGCCTCCTTTCACTGCTCTTTTCAGTGGTATTGTAACACCGCCCACAGCAAAATGACAGCAACACTATTACAGGTTTGTAACTTCCTTTCCAAGTCAGAAAAAGCTATAATGATAGTAATATAAAGGGCTTTTTCAAGTCCTTTTAATGTAGAAACCGAGGTGTTTATATGACCAGTCAGCTGATTCTTTCCATTGGACGGGAACACGGTTCCGGAGGACACGAACTGGCCGCCATTCTGGCAGACAAATTACAAATTCAACTGTTTGATACCGAATCCATTCAAAACGTATTGGCAGAAGAAGGCATTCATCCGGAAGTTATGAAGCGCGCGGACGAAAAGCGCAGAAGCTTTTTTGCAGCATCCAGCCGCGGAACGTATATTAATTCCCTGGAAGACACGGTTGCAGCAAAAACATTTGAATTTCTTTTAAAGAAAGCAGAAAGCGGGGAATCCTTTGTCATTGTCGGTCGTGCCGCAGACTACGTTCTACGGGGAAATCCCAACCTGGTACGGCTTTTCATCTGCGGACAGGAAGCGGACAAACTGGCCCGCATCCGGGAATCCTACGGTCTTTCGGAAAAAGACGCCAAAAAGCGCATGCACAGTGTAGACCGGCAGCGGAAGTCTTATCACAATTACTTTGCGGAAACCACCTGGGGAGACTCCCGTTATTATGATTTATGTATTAACAGCAGTGGCATAGAATTACCGGATCTGGCCGATGCCATTCTGCCTTATTTAAAGCTAAAAGTTCCGTCTGCCTTTTAAGTTGCGGACAAAAGCGCAGACCGAAAGGAGCATTCCATGAAAGATCAACTCATTGTTGCACTCGGCCGCGAAAACGGCTCCGGCGGTCACGAACTGGCCGCTTCCCTGGCGGAAAAACTGGGAGTAGAGCTGTATGACACCGCCGTTATCCGGAGTTTTATTGAAAAGACCGGACTGACGCTGCAGGGCGCGGCCAATGAATGGGACGAACAACGCATTCGTTTTTTCTCTCCCAAAAAGCAGAACAATTTTAATTCCACGCAGGAACAGATGGCGGCCGCGCTCACCTTCCAGTTTTTACGCATGGAAGCGGCAGCAGGGCACTCCTTTGTCATCACCGGCCGCGCCGCTGATGCCGTTTTGAAGGACTGCCCGGGCCTGGTTACCGTTTTTGTTCACGCCGACCAGGAGGCCAAAGTACAGCGGCTTGTGGAAAAAGAAGGTTTAACTCCAAAAAAAGCACTCAAAAAAATGCAGGCCGTAGACAAACAGCGTCGGAATTACCATGACTATTACGCTGACACAAAATGGGGCGAAGCCTCTACCTATGATCTGACCGTCAACAGCACCGGCCTTTCCTTTGACCAACTGTCGGACAGCGTCATCGGCTACCTGAAAATCAAGGTGCCGGGCGCTTTTTAACGTCTGCTTACGGGCGCAGGAAAGCAGCCACTTCCGTGGTGGCTTTCCTGCGTTATTTTCTGTCCACTGCCTCGCCTGACATTGTGACAGTTTCGTGACAATTTTGATGCAAATTCGTGGATATTTCTTAAGAAACTCCAAGTACAATAAAGACCGTGAATAGGAGGTTTCTATGAGTTATACCATCTACATTGCGGATGATGAAGACAACATCCGGGAACTAATTCGGACATTTCTGGAAAGTGACGGTTACACCGTCAAAGCATTCCGTACAGGAGACGACCTGTATTCGGAATTTCTTCTTGCACCCGCTGACCTGGTTATTCTGGACATCATGATGCCGGGAACAGACGGCATGACCATCTGCCAAAAATTACGGGAAATTACCACTGTCCCCATTATCATGCTGACTGCCAAAGACTCTGAATTTGATTATGTGCGCGGCATCACCCTCGGCAGTGACGACTACCTGACCAAGCCCTTCCGCCCTACCTCGCTCTTAATGCGGGTCCGTGCTTTGCTGCGCCGGACGGAACTAGACAAAACAGACGTTTCGGTCCAGGGATCCGGTAACCTTTCCCTCGGCGATTTAGCCTTCAATCAAATCAAAAATGAAATCACCTGCAAAGGAGAGCCCCTTCATTTAACTCCTACCGAGCTAAAGCTTCTGACGCACATGATGCGGAACACAGAAAAGTCCTACTCCCGGGAAGAACTGCTAAATGAAATCTGGGACTTTAACAGCGCAGTAGAAACGCGTGTTACGGACGAAGCGGTCCGTAAAATACGCAAAAAGCTTTCTGCTGCAGACAGCAATGTCCGGATTGAAACATTATGGGGCTTTGGTTACTGCTTAAAAACGGAGGCGTCTGCCACATGAAAACACTTCATGTCAGGGTTGTCAGCATTATTCTGCTTTCCCTTCTTCTGGTATACAGTGCATTCCTAGCCTCCATGCTGATTGTCATGCCAAGACATTTCATAACAGAAGCAGAAAAAGCGTTGGAATATGAAATCAGTTATATGTCAGCCTGTGCCAAGGCCGCCAGTGAAAACAATTATGACAACTATCCGGAGTATGAAGGTTCTTATTTTAGCGGCAACATCAATTACATAGATTTATTTGCCGAAGGATCCTCCCAGGAAGATGACTCCCTTCCCTATGTCAGCTCCGCCGCAAGCGCCAGTTCAGACGAAAACGCAGATACAGACTCAGATGCCAATTTAACCGTTTATACGTATGGCAGTTCCTATGACCAAGGAAACGGCTACCGTGTTTCCAAAGAGGTTTCTGACAAGGAAG
This sequence comes from uncultured Phascolarctobacterium sp., assembly GCA_963640645.1. Lineage (GTDB taxonomy): Bacteria > Bacillota > Clostridia > Oscillospirales > Acutalibacteraceae > RUG420. The sequence goes on from CAVHZY010000001.1 coordinate 53,439, forward strand.
TCCGGCAGTACCATCAGGAAAATCCCATTCCTGTCGGTCAGTTCCGTTCACTCCATACAAAAACCGGATATTATGCCATCACGTATTACCGTGAAACTTTGTTTTCCTCCGATGATTACATTGGCACGCTAATGTATGTAAACATTGCTCCTCTGCTCCAATATCTAAATTATCTGATTGTCATTGTCAGCATTGTTTTTCTTGTCGTTGCCCTTGGCATGTCCGTTCTTGGATGGATTTTGGGCAGAAGAGTAGAAAAAGAGCAGGAAGAAAAACAACATTTCTTCCAAAATTCTTCCCATGAATTAAAAACTCCGCTGATGGCTATCCAAGGATACGCAGAAGGAATTTCCACCGGTATCACAGACGCCTCGGACGGTGCAGAGGTCATTCTCCAGGAAAGTGACAAAATGTCTCTTTTGGTAGAAGAGCTGCTGACCATTTCCAAACTGGACGCCCACGCATACCAGTTAAATTGCAACAATTGTGACATACGGGACCTTTTATATGACTGTATGCTGGATTTGGAACCCATCCAGAAAGAAAAGAACATCCAAATTACCCATCTGTTCCCCGATACACCGATTTTGGTTTACGGAGACGAAGAAAAGCTGACTCGCGTATTTAAAAACGTTTTATTAAATGGCATTTCCCACAGCAAACAAACGGTTGTTATTACCTGCAAACAGGACGGGAATAATGCCGTTGTTCAGATCAAGGATGACGGGCCCGGCCTTGCGCAGGAAGATCTTCCCCATGTTTTTGATCGGTTCTTTACCGGCAAAAACGGAAACACCGGCATCGGGCTGGCACTGGCTAAGGAATTTATCCAGTTACATAAAGGAAAAATTACCGCTTTTAATGATGTGGGCGCCGTCTTTGAAATAACCATCCCCTGCAATCAAAAACAGCATCAAAAAAAAGAGAAGAAACAAAGGAAGTAAGAAAATGCGTCAAAGTGTATTACAGTATTTGGAATCCAGTACCATAACATATCCGCATAAAGTAGCTGTTATTGATGAAACCAAGCGGCTTACTTATGCCGGGTTACTGGACTCCTGCCAGGCAGCCGGTTCCGCATTGGCAGAAGTTACCAGCCCCGGAAATGGCGTTGGCGTTTACCTGACCAAAAGCATTGACGCCCTTTGTTCCATGCTTGGCGCATTATATGCAGGCTGCTACTACACCACCTTAAATACCGAATTGCCCGCTCCGCGCCTGCAGCAGATTGTTTCTGTATTAAAGCCGGCTGTAATTATTACCTGCCAGGACCTGAAAGCACAGGCAGAGGAAATCTTTGCGGACAGCAAGGTAATCCTGGTAGAGGATCTGTTGCGGCATGACGTTAACCGTGCGGCCCTGGATCTGATCCGGCAGCACAGCATAGACACGGATCCTATGTATATTAATTTCACCTCCGGCTCTACCGGAACGCCAAAGGGGATTGTGGTCTGCCATCGCAGCGTATTTGATTTCATAGATTGCTTTACGGATCTTTTTCACATTACAGAAGAAGACGTAGTAGCCAACCAGGCCCCGTTTGATTTTGACGTTTCCGTCAAAGATATTTATTCCGCTTTAAAGGTTGGCGCCACTTTGCTGATTGTGCCGCGCCACCTGTTCTCCCAGCCTATGCAGCTGATTGACTTCCTTTGTGAGCACCGTGCCACCACCATGATCTGGGCGGTTTCCGCACTTAGCTTAATCAGCACCTTCCATGCATTGGAATACAAAACGCCCACTACGGTAAATAAAATTCTCTTCAGCGGTGAAGTCATGCCGTTCAAGACACTGCGCAACTTCCGCCAGCATTTGCCGGACGCCATGTACGTCAACCTGTATGGGCCTACAGAAATTACCTGCAACTGCACCTACTACATTCTGCAACCGGAGCTGACTTATGAAGACGGCATTCCCATGGGACACGCCTTCCCGAACGAAGACGTATTCCTGTTGAATGAAGCCAACCAGTTAGTTACCGAACCGGATGTTCCCGGTGAAGTCTGCGTCAGAGGCACTGCCCTAGCCCTTGGTTATTACTGCTCGGAAGAACACAACGCCAAAAGCTTTGTACAGAATCCCCTCCGTCCGGAATATCCGGAAACCATTTATCGTACCGGCGATTTAGCCCGTTACCTTCCCGACGGCAATCTGATGTTCTCCGGTCGGAAGGATTTCCAAATTAAGTACATGGGACATCGCATTGAATTAGAAGAAATTGAACGGGAAATGTTAAAAATTGACGGTGTCAGCCAATGCTGCTGCCTCTTTGACGAAAAGCGTTCCCGTCTGAAAGGCTTTTATGTTGGCACCATTGCCAAAGAAGACTTACATGCTAAAATGAAGCAGGATCTGCCGGGATACATGGTTCCGGGCATTCTGCGTCAGTTAGACCAGATGCCCCTGAACAAAAACGGAAAAACCGACAGAGCCAAATTAAAGGAATTGACAGGTGGGAAAAAAGCATGATGAATTTACAAGAGCAAACTTCCACTGCATTTTATGTTTTTGATATTGCAAAGCTTAGAAACCGGATTGCATACCTGGAAGCACATCTTCCGGAAAATCTGCAACTTTGCTACGCAGTCAAAGCCAACACTTTTCTTGTTCCTGACATCCAGAACATGGTGGGCCGTATGGAAATCTGTTCTCCCGGCGAAGCACTCATTTGCGAAAAAGCCGGTGTTCCGGAAGACCACATGGTTATTTCCGGCGTCTACAAAGATCCTCATGTCATGGACGACATGGTAAAGAACTTTGACGGACGGATTTACACCATTGAATCCATGACCCAGTTTCAACTGCTGTCCGGGCTGGCGGAGAAATACCGGCGGAAGCTCCCGCTGCTGCTTCGTCTGACCAATGACAGCCAGTTCGGAATCCGTGCCGATGAAATTGAATCCATTATTGAAAACCGCAATCAATACCCTTATCTGTACATCCAGGGCATCCAGTTTTTCTCCGGCACGCAAAAAACTTCTTATAAGAAGCTGGACAGGGAACTCCGGAAGCTGGATCAGTTACTAAGTGACTTAAAAGAAAAATACAACTACGTTGCCGAAGAGCTGGAATACGGCACCGGATTCCCGGTAGCCTACTTCAAAGACGAAAGTTTTGACGAAGAGGAGCTTCTCCGCCAGTTCTCCGCCAGCATTGGGCGCATGGTCAACAAGCCGGCCATGTATATTGAACTGGGGCGCAGCATTGCCGCCTGCTGCGGAACGTATTACACCCATGTAGTTGACAAAAAACAAAATGGCGGTCAGAATTACCTGATTACCGATGGCGGCATGCACCATCTGGTTTACTTTGGCCAGCACATGGCCATGCGCCAGCCTTTCCTTTCCGTCTGCGGAAAGGAAACACAGGAGCCCGCTGACAGTTATAATATTTGTGGTGCACTTTGCTCCATGAATGACATCTTAGTCAAGCAGGTATCGCTTCCCACCATGGAAATCGGAGATACCATCTGCTTTGAAAACACCGGTGCCTATTGCATGACGGAAGGCATTGCGCTCTTCCTGTCCCGGGATCTTCCTACCATTTATTTAAAGGAAGAAAATGGCAACTACAAGTGTGTGCGTCCATCCATGTCCACACATTTGCTGAACTCATAATTATTTAAGAAAAAGGAAGGTATTTGAAATGGATGAATTAATTGAAATCTTGGAAGAAATCCAACCGGACGTAGACTACAGCACCTGCACGGACCTGATTGACGGTCACCACCTGGACTCTCTGTCCATTATCTCCCTGATCGGCGAGTTGGAAGACGCTTTTGACATTACTATTCCCGCCGTTGAAATTGTACCGAAGAACTTTAATTCCGCCGCTGCCATGTGGGAAATGATTCAACGCTTACAAGAGGAAGGCTAAATTAAATGGAGTTATTCGACCTGCTAAAAGCCGGAAAGTTTCCCAATCTGACTTCCAGCTTTTCCGTAGTATTTCTGGCAGGCTTTTTACCAATTACGCTTCTGGTTTATGTTCTGCTTCCGCAGAAGGCCAAGCGGTACTGGCTTCTGATTGCCAGTTACCTGTTCTTTTGGTTCATTAGCGGCGAGCTGATCTACTTTATCCTTCTGGCCACCCTGTCCATTCATTATTTCGGGCTGTGGCTGGATCGGCTCCAGACGCAGAAAAAAGCCGCGCTAAAGGCAACTGAAAAAGAACAGAAGAAAGCCGTAAAAAAGCAATACCAGCATCGGATGCAGGGCGTTCTGACTCTGGCCGTTTTCGTTCACATTGGAGCATTGCTGGTGGTCAAGTACTCCGGCTTTTTCCTGGACAATGTTAACTTAGTGCTGGCTCGCATAGGAATCAGCACAGCCATTGCCATACCAAAGTTCATTATGCCCATCGGCATTTCGTTCTTCTCTTTGCAGGCCCTGTCCTATATCTTTGATGTCTATCGGGGTGCTACAAAAGCAGACGACAATCTGACCCGCCTGGCACTCTGGCTGACCTTCTTCCCACAAATTGTAGAAGGTCCGTTCTGCCGCTACGAACAGACTGCAGAGCAGCTGTGGAATGTCAAGCAGGTCAAATACGAAGACCTGATCCTTGGCGGGCAGCGGATTCTGTACGGCCTGTTAAAGAAGGTTGTTATTGCAGACCGGTTAAACACCATGGTAGCCAACATCTTTACAGATGGCGCAACGCATGAAGGCGGCATTATTGCCATCGGTGCAGTCTGCTACACCCTGCAGTTGTACATGGACTTCTCCGGCTCCATGGATGCCGTTTGCGGCATTGGTCAGATTTTCGGGGTTACCATGCCCGAAAACTTCCAGCGCCCGTTCTTTTCTAAGACCATTTCCGAATTCTGGAAGCGCTGGCACGTTACCCTTGGTGCCTGGTTCCGGGACTACATCTTTTACCCGGTTTCCATGTCCGGCCCCATGAAGAAACTGACCATGAAAGCGCGCAAGAAGCTTGGGAACCACTTTGGTCCTCTGATTGCCGGCAGCATTGCCTTATTCTGTGTCTGGCTGGCAAACGGCCTGTGGCATGGATCCGCCTGGAGTTATATCTTCTTTGGCATGTACCACTTTGTTTTAATTCTTTGCGGCAACATCATAGAACCTGCGGTAAGATGGACCAACTCCAAATTGCATATTAATCCAAACTGGTTCCCCTACCGTTGTTTCCAGATGATTCGCACCAGCATTCTGGTTGTCATTGGCGAGTTATTCTTCCGCGCTCCGGGACTCCGTGCCGGACTTGCCATGTTCAAGAAAATGGTAACCGATTTCCACTTTACCACCTTGAATGCGGATACCCTGCAAACCCTGTCCATAGACACCAAGGACATTGCCATTGTTCTGGTTACCGTTATCATTGTCTTTGTCATCAGTATCCTGAATGAAAAAGGCCACTCCGTACGGGAATGGCTCTGGACCCATAACATTGCCATCCGTTGGGTTGTTATGCTGGCCCTGATTATGTACATTGTTATCTTTGGAGCTTACGGTGTCGGTTACGTACCGGTAGATCCAATGTATGCAAACTTTTAAGGAGAGAAAGAATGGTAAGCAAATTAAAAAATGGCGGAAAACTGCTTGGTTTTCTCTGCCTCCTCTGTTGCCTGCTGCTTCTGGCTTCCAATATCCTGCTTCCAAAAAACAATTCTGAAGACAGCGGCATGGTAGACGCCCGTGCCAACGGCTTTCTTGCAGAGCCAAAAGACACCATTGATGTGCTCTTTGTTGGTGACAGCGAATGCTACTCCGCATTTATTCCACTTCACATTTGGGAAGATACCGGCATCAGCTCCTATGTTTGTTCCACTTCGGCTCAGCGCCTTACTTATTCCTATGAGTTTTTGAAAACGGCATTTAAGAACCAGTCTCCAAAAGTCATTGTACTGGAAACAAATGCCATTTTCCGGAACATCTCCTTTACGGATGTAGTAGATATTACAGCAGAAGAGATTTTCCCGGTATTTCGTTATCACAACCGTTGGAAAAGTTTAAATAAAGATGACTTTGATACGGAACCAACGTATACCTATTTCAGTGAAACCAAAGGATACAAATACAACACCAAAAACAGAGGCTCAGCAGATACCTCTCAATATATGAAGGCATCCACCGAAAAGCAGAGCATTCCGCCAAGATGCAAAACCTACTTAAAGCGGATTGCCAAGCTTTGTAAGGAAAACGGTGCAGAGTTGGTTCTGGTCAGCACACCAAGTACCAAGAACTGGAATACAAAACGTCATAACGCCGTTGCTTCCAGCGCAGAAGATCTTGGAATTACTTATCTGGATTTAAACACGGAAGATAACCTCAATATTGACTGGTCCACGGACACCAGGGACAAGGGTGACCACTTAAATTACTTTGGTGCCTCCAAGGTAACAGACTACATTAGTTCCTACCTGAAGGACACCAAGCTGTTTACGGACAAGCGGAAAGACAGCAATTACGAAAGCTGGAATGACGCCGCCAAGGCCTTTGACGAAAAGACCGCCAAGGCCAAACCGAAAAAGGTAGACGGCTCCAAGGACAACTCCAAGGACAACGCTGCTGACAGTTCCACTGCAGAAAGCACCACAAAAGCTGCTGCCTGACACAGCAAAGAAACAGGGGACAGACCGAAGTCTGTCCCCTTTCCATTTGCACTTATAAGCTGCACTGTTAACCAATTACTCGACGTCAATGATATCTGTAATTTCACAGTTGCCGTCCAAGTCTTCATAAACAATGACGTAATATTCTTTGGTGTTCCCTTGCGCATCTGTGGTTTCTCCATCGCAAAGGAGTTTGTAATTGGTGCCGGATACCACCTGTGTGGCAATCAGTTCTTTTGCCGTAAAGGTAATACCGTTGGCATCCTGCTGTGCTTTATTTAATGCTTTTTGTGCTTTTTCAAACAGAGCGGCATTGGAAGAAGTATTGTTGCTCCATCCGCCAACCATGGTAACGTTGCCGGCAGTGGTGCTGTCTTCGTCTGCACCATAGTCATCTTCTGTTGCTTCACTGCAGGCGCAACTGCTGAAAGCCAAAAGCATAACTAAAAGCAATGAAATACTAATCAGGATCTTTTTCATGAGTTTACCCTCCTTACTGGACATTATACCACAGTGACAAAAGGTCTTAAATCTTATTATTTGTAAAGTGTATCTAAGGTAAAAAGTAAAACATCCTCATCTTCCAGGTTATTAAACCAGTCTGTATAACCCGACAGCGAAAAGAAAATATATTTTGCAATCTTATATTTAGAAGATATCAGTTTTCCCCTTCTGATCAGCGTTTCATAAATACCTTTGTCAATTTTTTCGTTTTTGAACTTACATTCCCCAATAATGGCTTTTTTATCTATCTCTGATAACGCCACAACGTCTATATCTGCTGACTGTGCTCTTATATTACCATCCGCATCTGCCACATTCTCTACACCCCACCAGGTTCCTACAGAAGTAACAAAGCAGTCATAATCTCCCAATATCCCCTGCTTTAGAGTATAGTATCTGCACATTTCCTCAAATACGGAACCCATGAACGAATGCAACGCCGGTTTAACCACCTTTTGGTAATAACTTTCTCCCTGGCCCATTTCAATTACACTGGTTGCTTTGGGAATAAATTCATACCAAAACTTAAACATATAATCCTTTAATACATACTGCGTTTTCTTTCTGTTTTTTTCGTCAGTTATACATTTCTTTTTTTCAACCAGCCCAACATTTATTAATTTTTCCAAGGAATACAATACCGTAGGCTCTTTTTCTCTTATTTTACCGGCAATTGTATTAAGCGTATTATCGCCATATGCGATTCGCTCAACAATATTATTAACTAATGAGATATCTGTAAATTCCTGTGTCAGCAAGTTTCTTGTTTCATCGTATAAATATCCATCTGTTCTAAAAAAAAGCCGTATAATATTTTCATCCATACTTTTAGACGGATCTATCATTGCCAGATACTTTGCAACGCCTCCGGTAATTCCATAGCAGATTGCTTTATCCTCGTTGGAGTAATCAGGAACAAATTTTGCAGCATCTAAATAATTGAATGCTTCCAGTTTTATTTGCGAATCACGCCTTCCAAACAGCGGGCTTTTCTCACTGAGTACCTTTTTCTCCATAAAGCTTAAAGCGGAACCACATAAAATAATTTTCAAATTTTTATCATTCCAGATAGTATCTATATATTTCTGTAATATAGACAATAAGGAATCATCTTTTTCTGCCCAGTATGGCAACTCATCTATTACAAGGATCAGCTTATCAGGTCCCATATTTTGGTTGATAAAATCGAAAACCGATTCTACTGTGTTAAAATGGATTTCCCCAACATCAGGCATTAATAAATCTACCACCTGGTTTGAAAACAATTCCAAATTTCTATTTTTACCAATTTTGGTTGCGGTATAAAATATCGTTTTTTTATCTTTGACAAATTCATTGATAAGCGTAGACTTTCCAATTCTTCTGCGGCCATATATAACCGTCATGCCTATTCCATCTTTATCATAAAATTCTTTTAATGACGCTAACTCTCGTTCTCGTCCAATAAACATATGGCACACGTCCTTTCATTTAAACCATTTTTAATAAAATTGTTTTTAATAAAACGTTTCTGAATAAAATATACCATATGATATCATAATTATCAATTAATAAAAGTCCCGCAATCCGCTTGTAGAGCGGGCTACGGGACTTTTTTCGCGAAAAAGCTGTCATCGACAAAATTATATCAAATGCAACACAACAACATATTAGATAACGTCGTCTTCCTCGTCCTTCTTTTCTGCAGCGGCGGTTTCTTCATTGGGGCTTGGGGCCTTTGCATGCTTAACCGTTGCAATTCCCATACCGGTCAGGCTGACACCAAAGTTAATTACCCACAGGTACCATTCATGAACCAGGGACCAGCCCAGGCGGATATACATGCCATCGGAAGACAGTACAATTGCCAGCAGAACCAAAGAAATAATAGAAGCAAATAAAACGGCTCCGGCCGCTGCATCCTTGGCATAGCCAATGGCTTCATTGTATTCCTTGGTAACACCGTCTGCCAGCTTTTCAATAGCAGAGTTCATTAATTCCAACGGAATAACAACGCCAAAGCAGTTAACCAGGATGGCCCACTGCCAGGCTTTACCGCCTAAAATACAACCGGACATAACAACAAAAAAGATAGCCCAAAGCTCAATTTTGATGTTCCGTTCCATTTTTACGGTATGAAAAATTCCTCTAAATGCGTATTTAAAACTCTTTTTTAAACGTTCCATTTATCATGTCTCCTTCAAAAATACAGTTTTGGCTTCCCTCATTTAAGCACTCCTCTCCTGTCCTGTCAACGAAAAAAATCACTTTTGGGCATTTTGTAAATTTTATTCCTTTTTAGACCGGCGATAGCTATAATAACTTTCGTTATAAGCATTTCTTACCAACACTTCTGAGGAGGATTCTTTATGGGGAAAAAGGAAGAAAAAACCAATGTGGTCCGGTTGCTGGAACAGAAAAAGATTCCTTATGAAATGGTAACACTGGACAGCGCGGAGGGACTCAGCGGAACTGAAATTGCCGCTATCACCGGGGAAAATCCCGCGCAGGCCTTCAAAACGCTGGTTACCACAGGAAAGAAAGGCGGTCACTATGTCTTTGTTATTCCTGTCAACGCTGAACTGGATTTGAAAAAGGCCGCTAAGGCCGCCGGCGAAAAGTCTATTGAAATGCTGAAGCAGAAAGACCTGCTGCCACTGACCGGCTATGTACACGGTGGCTGTTCCCCCATTGGCATGAAAAAAGCCTTTCCCACTTTTTTTGACGAAAGTGCAAAAGGCTTTTCTGAAATTTACTTTAGTGCCGGCAAGGTAGGTCATCAGGTCAAAGTTCCTGTAGCGGACCTGTCAAAAATCCTGCGGCTGAACTTTGCAGACCTGACAAAATCCGAATAACTATCTCCGCCTTACAGATTGTGAACACGGAGGGCGCGAATGGCGTTTAAGACTGCCAGGATCATGACGCCGACATCGGCAAAGATGGCGGCCCACATATTGGCCACGCCAAGAGCGCCAAGAATCAGGCAGGCTGCCTTAACAACCAGGGCAAAGGTAATATTCTGATAAACAATGCCAAGGCACTTGCGGGAAATTTTAATGGCTTTGGCAATTTGCTTCGGATCGTCGTCCATCAGGACAACGTCCGCCGCTTCAATTGCCGCGTCGGAGCCCAGGGCACCCATGGCAATGCCAATGTCGGCGCGGGTCAGTACCGGTGCATCATTAATGCCGTCTCCAACAAAAGCCAGCTTTTCGTTCTTGTCTTTCTTGGAAAGCAGTTCTTCTACTTTAGCTACTTTATCTGCAGGAAGCAGTTCGCTGTAAGCCTCATCTAACCCAAGTTCATTTGCAACCTTATCTGCTACTTTGGAGGCGTCCCCGGTCAGCATAACGGTTTTCTTTACGCCTGCTTTCCGAAGAGATGCAATTGCTTCTTTGGAATGTGGTTTTACCACGTCTGAAATAACAATGTGTCCTGCATACGCGCCGTCAATGGCCACATGGATAATGGTTCCGACGCTGTGGCATTCCGGATACGCCAGGCCCAGTTGTTTCATCAGCTTGCCGTTTCCGGCCGCCACGGATACGCCGTCCACTTTAGCAGTAATGCCATGACCACTGATTTCCTGTATATCGGTTACCCGATCCCGGTCAATTTCTTTTCCATACGCCGCCTGCAGACTTTTACTAATTGGATGGGAAGAAGCACATTCGGCTAAAGCAGCATATTCCAGCAGCTTTTCTTCCGCCATAACGCTATGGTGAATGGCACTAACCTCAAAAACACCCTTGGTCAGCGTACCGGTCTTATCAAATACAACATATTTTGCCTGAGACAATGCTTCCAAATAATTGGAGCCTTTTACCAGAATGCCTTCCTTGCTGGCACCGCCAATTCCGGCAAAGAAGCTAAGCGGAATACTGATAACCAGGGCACACGGACAACTGATAACCAGGAAGGTCAGCGCCCGGTAAATCCAGGTACCCCAATCCGGGCTGACATCCATAAACAGTAACCGGATCAGCGGCGGCAAAACGGCTAACGCCAATGCGCTATAACAAACTGCCGGGGTATAAACGCGGGCAAATTTAGAAATAAAGTTTTCCGACCTGGATTTTCTGGAGCTGGAATTTTCCACCAGTTCCAAAATCTTGGAAACCGTGGATTCCCCAAACTCTTTGGTAGTGCGAACCTTTAAAACACCGGTCATATTAATGCAACCGCTGATAATTTCGTCGCCGACAGAAGCGTCACGCGGCACACTTTCTCCGGTCAGTGCGCTGGTATTCAGGCTGGAGGTTCCCTCTAAAATAACGCCGTCCAGCGGCACTTTTTCTCCCGGTTGGATCACAATAACGGATCCAACGGCAACCTCTTCCGGGTCCACCTGCATCAGTTCCCCGTCCTGCTCTATGTTGGCATAGTCCGGACGGATATCCATTAATGCGCTGATATTCCGGCGGCTTTTTCCCACAGCATAGCTTTGGAACAGCTCGCCGACCTGATAAAACAGCATAACCGCAATGGCTTCCGTGTAATCCCCGCTCTTTTCATAAATGGCCAGGCCAAATGCGCCCAGGGTGGCAACCGCCATCAGGAAGTTTTCGTCAAACACACGGCCGTTCAGGATGCCTCTTCCGGCCTTGCGCAAAATATCATACCCGACCACCAGATACGGCACCAGATAAAGGCATAACTGCAGCACCCCCGTAACCGGGATAAAATACAAGGCAATCATCAGCGCCGTGGCAACCAGAATGCGGATCAGCATTTTTTTCTGTTTCTTTGTCATATCTGCGTTCCTCTTTTCTGCGATTTAGTCCCATTCTTCTGCTAACAATTAAGTGTTTGTTTAATTGTTGGAGTTAAGGTTGCACCCCTTCGCCCGTGGCATCCGGGGTGCAGATCAAAAAGCCCTTTTTATAATTCAATTTCACAGTCCGGCTCTACTTTTTTGCAGGCCTTTACCACTGCTTTCATGACCTTCTTTGGATCCTGGCCTTCTGCAAAATCCACAATCATTTTCTGGGTCATAAAATTAACGGTAGCAGAAGCAACACCATCAATCTTGTTGGTGGCTTCTTCCATTAAATTAGCACAGTTGGCGCAGTCCACTTCAATATTGTAAGTCTTTTTCATAAGGATTGTCCTTTCCTCTGAACCGGGAACCTGTTCAATTCCACGGTTAAGCACTTGTTTAATTGTTCTGACTGCAGTATAATTCCGATAACAAACAGCGTCAATAGCCTTTGGAAACTCCTGTCCGTTTTGGCGAAAAGGATTTCCAATCAGGCGAAAACGAAGGAGCTTTACTATGGCAATTCATAATCTGCCACATGAAAATGACGGCCACGCAGAGCGTTCCGCCATTCAAAAACAGGTCACCAAAACCGAAGATTTTCAAGCCATTGCCGAAGTCTTCAAACAATTGGGTGACCCAACCCGTGTTCGTATTTTCTGGATTCTTTGTCATCAGGAAGAATGTGTAGCCGATATTGCAGACATGCTTACCATGTCCAGCCCGGCAGTGTCTCACCATCTGCGCCCACTGCGCAACAGTGGCTTAATTGTCAGTCGCCGGGATGGGAAGGAAGTCTACTACAAAGCCGCCGATACCGAACAGGCCCGCCTGCTGCACACCATGATAGAACAGGTAATGGAAATTGCCTGTCCAAACTAAATGGAAAGGAGCTTTTCAATGGAGTGCCCATGCAATCCGAAAAAAGAAGAATCCCTGCCATTAGCACTTCCGTTAATGGAGGGACTTTCCATTGCACCAATTCAGTTTGGCATTACCGCCACACCGGAGCAGCCCTTGTTTTCTGAAGACAGTCTTATCCTGTATTACTGCCAAAGCGGTACTGTTTCCTGGGTAGATGCAAAAGGTACGGAACATAGCTTATCTGCCGGGGAATCCGTCTTGCTTCCTGCAGCTACCTGCGTTCCCGGAGCGTTTCTTTCTTCAGCAGACACGTGTGAAGGCTTTGCTCTTTTCCTTACACCTTCTGCCTTTGTCGAGTTACTGACTCGCCTGTCAGAAGAAGCCCTTTTAACAGACGGAGCACACTTAACAGACCAGGAAGAAACCATTCGAAAGATTCATGATCAGCTCATGCAGCATTTGGATCAGCGGATTACCATTGAAGAATTGTCCCACCAGCATTTAATGAATCCAACCACATTAAAGGCGGTCTTCAAATCCGTTTATGGCACGTCCATTGCAGCGCATATGAAAAAACACCGGATGGAGCAGGCGGCAGAATATTTAAAAAGCACTGACAAAAGCATTGCCGAAATTGCACAGGCGGTTGGATACGACAGCCAAAGCCGCTTTGGTGCCGCCTTCAAAGAATACTATCATATGCTTCCCCGGGAATACCGCCAAAAGCACAGCAACCGCTAAGAAAAGAGCTGTCAGGTTCACGCCTCTTTTGTGGCAGTAAAAAAGATCCGCGGCATCTTCAGAATTACGGTGCCATTCTTTTGTATCGGATAATTTTCTTTTATTAAGGAAAGCAATTGCGCAAGAAACTGTTTCTGCTCTTCTGCAGACAGTTTTTCCAGATAAGGCCGCAACCCGCTCCCCCGGTACCAGTCAATTACACCTTCCGGACAGGAGACCACATGAAAATAGTTGGTTTGCCAAATTGCAAAGTCATGCGTCAGGGAAGAAAGCACATCATAATACTCTTCCGGCTGTAAGTTATAAAAGTTATGAACAGACTGCAGTTCTGGCCACGATTCTTCCACCAGCGCATGCAACAATTTGTAAAACGGAGCCGCCTGAATATAAGGAATCTGCACCGCCAGCGTGCCGCCATCGGAAATCTTGTCAAAGATTGCTTTTAACAGAGCTTCCTGCTCCGGAATCCAATGGATACAGGCATTGGAAAAAATCAAATCATAGGGACCAGACAGAGCATCCAGGCCCTGCGGCAGGAAACATTCCTGAAAGCAGAGCTCCGGATGGTCTTTTTTTGCTTTTTGCAACATAGAGCCGGAGGCATCCACGCCCAGAATATCTGCATTAGGAAAATGCTGTTTCAAAGCGAACGTGCTATTCCCGGGGCCGCAGCCAATGTCCAAAACCCGGCCTGGCTGCAGCGCATCCAGGCGGCACAGCAAATCTTCTGCCGGCTGCGCCCGCTCCTTAGAAAACTTTAAATACTGATCCGGATTCCAGTTTGCCATTTTGTCTGTCTCCTTTGTATTTTACTGTTACCATCTTGCCACAACCGGCACCGAAATACCACTCTATTTTCTCTGCCGAACTACGGGAAAATACCTTGCACGAAAAATTCCCAGTGTTATGATAGTTGGTATCAATTCCAGAATGTCAAATTCAGAAAGAAGGCCTGACCTGTGGCAGAAGTACCCACCAGAGAAGCAGCCTGGGAGCTGCTGAACGAATACAACAAAGATCATTTTCATCTTAAGCACGCATTAACGGTAGAAGGCATTATGCGTTACTTTGCCGAAGAGCTTGGCTATGCTGACGAAGCAGACTTCTGGGGCATTGTCGGCATGCTGCATGACCTGGATTTTGAACAGTATCCGGAGCAGCATTGCATTAAGGAACAGGAAATTATGCGGGAATGCGGCATAGACGAGCGCATAATCCATGCAACGGCCAGCCACGGCTACGCCCTGACCGTAGACATTCAACCGGAACATGAAATGGAAAAGGTATTATATGCCACAGACGAACTGTCAGGGCTGATTGGGGCCGTTGCCCTGATGCGTCCCTCCAGGAGTGTTTCGGACCTGGAGCTGAAGTCCGTCAAGAAGAAATACAAAAACGCCAAGTTTGCCGCCGGCTGCTCCAGGGAAGTTATTGAACGCGGTGCCGACATGCTTGGCTGGACGCTGGATGAACTAATTGAGCGCACCATCCTTGCCATGCGCAGCTGCGAAGCCGTCTACACTGCCTTTGATCAGCAGGATACGGAAGCCTAAAACGGGAGTGAATAAAATGACAAAAGAACTGTTTTTGAGTGAATTAAAGAAAGAACTTCATGATGCTTCAGCCAGCAAGATAGAGATTTGCGTTGATGACTATTCTAAGCGCATTGATGCTATGATGGAAGCCGGCCTAAGCGAAGAAGAAGCTGTTGCCAAGCAAGGTAGACCTTGTGATATTGCAAAAGACCGCATAAGCGAACTATCTGCAGGTTCAGTTCATACCTTTAATTCCAAAAGAGTATGGCCAATCACAGCAGTTTTCTTTTTGCTTATTCTTCTTATTTCCTCTATTTGGAAATATAGGATGCCTGTTAATAACATCCACGATATTGCATTTGTTTGTCTTGTTTTCAGCATTGTTATGCTCATTGAAACATTCCTTCCACTTAAGGCTTTAGACAAGCCACAGAATATTCAAATCTCATTGATTATCACTTTTGGTATCTTTGCGGTGTTGAGAACCAACCAACTTACATCTGACTTCTCTTTTAGTCTTGTTGTATTGTATTCCTTCCTGGCGGTTGCCATTTTAAGCATTGCCGGACTTATTGCACATGCAATCATTAACAGGAAGCACTCCGCGCAAAAATAGGACCGAGCTGATATTCTGATTAACTACATAACTTAAAGGACCCCCGCATACAATGCGGGGGTCCCCTTCTTTTTAATAGATTATTTCACCATCAGCTTGCGGAACATTTCAATTACCTGTTCCTTGGTGGCTTCTCTTGGGTTGCCCGGATAACAGGCATCATTTAATGCATCTGTGGCCAGCTGATCCAGGTCTTCTTCCTTAATTTTATCCAGGGTTTCCGGAATACCAACATCCTTGGAAAGCTGTTTTACTGCGTCAATGGCAGCCTTACGGTATTCTTCCTGTGTCATGGCATCTACGCCTTTGACGCCCATGGCTCTGGCCACTTCCCGAAGCCGTTCGCCGGTATATTCCTGGTTGAATTCCATAGAAATTGGCAGGAACATGGCGCAGGCAACACCGTGCGGTGTGTCATAATGCGCGGACAGCGTATGCGCCATTGCGTGGTCAATACCGAGGCCAACATTGGAGAAGCCCATACCGGCAACATACTGTGCCAGAGCCATGCCTTCCCGGCCAGCCGGATCATTTTCCACTGCGGCACGCAGGTTTTCGGAAATCAGCTTAATGGCTTCATAATGGAACATATCTGTCAGTTCCCAGGCAGCCTTGGTGGTATATCCTTCAATGGCGTGGGTTAAGGCGTCCATGCCGGTTGCCGCAGTCAGGCCCTTCGGCATAGAGAACATCATTTCCGGATCTACTACGGCGTAGGCCGGAATATCATGTTCATCTACACAGACAAACTTCCGCATCTTTTCCACATCTGTAATAACGTAGTTGATGGTAACTTCTGCAGCGGTTCCTGCGGTGGTTGGAACGGCAATGGTCTTTACCGCATGGTTTCTGGTTGGGGCAACCCCTTCCAAAGAACGGACATCCGCAAATTCCGGATTGGTAATAATAATGCCGATGGCCTTTGCGGTATCCATTGAGGAACCGCCACCAATGGTAATAATGGAATCTGCGCCGGCATCCTGATACGCCTTTACGCCATTCTGTACATTTTCAATGGTAGGATTGGGTTTAATATCGGAATACAGAGAATAGGCAATGCCGGCCTGATCCAGAAGGGCAGTTACTTTTCCGGCCACGCCGAATTTTACAAGATCCGGGTCCGTACATACAAATACTTTTTTGAATCCTTCCCGCTCCGCAATGCCGGGGATTTCAGCAATTGCGCCTTTGCCGTGGTAGGATACTGTGTTAAGTACAACTCTGTTTGCCATAATAGTCTCTCCTTTGCTTTCACAAGCGACTGTAAATAGGGATTTTCAGCCGTTATAAAGTTTGTTAACTTTATAACAATCATAGTATCCTACACCACGTTGTGCAAGACTGCCTCGCCGAAAAGGGAGCAAAAATCACACATGAGATTTGTCCGAACATGCCTTACACTACGCTTCTTCTGCCGGCTCGGAGACGTCAATGACAAAGTCACCGTCCCGGTAATCCACGCTCATGGTGGAGTCCGGCGCAAGGTCATTCTGTACCAGTTTCCGCGCAATCAGCGTTTCAATACGGGACTGAATGAACCGCTTGATAGGACGGGCACCGTAAATCGGATCAAAGGCCTGTTCAATAATCTGATTCTTGGCGTCCGGTGTTACCGTAATATTGATGCGCTGTTCCTTCAGACGATCTGCCACTTCCTGCATCTTCAGGTCCACAATACCGCGGATATTCTCCTTGGTCAGCGGACGATAGAAGATAATTTCATCCAGCCGGTTCAGGAACTCCGGACGGAAGCTGCGCTTCAGCAATTCCTCTACTTTAGCGCGGGCATCTTCGCTGATTTCACCCTTTTCATTAATGCCGTCCAGGATAATGTCAGATCCCAGGTTGGACGTCAGAATAATGATGGTATTCTTGAAATCTACGGTCTTGCCGTGGCTGTCGGTAATCCGGCCGTCATCCAGTACCTGCAGCAGAATGTTGAAGAAGTCCGGGTGGGCCTTTTCAATTTCATCAAACAGGACAACGGAATACGGCTTCCTCCGTACGGCTTCGGTCAGCTGACCGCCCTCGTCATAACCAACATATCCCGGAGGCGCACCAATCAGACGGGACACAGAGTATTTCTCCATGTACTCACTCATATCAATCCGGATCAGGCTCTTTTCGTCATCAAACAGGGCAGTTGTCAGGGCTTTTGCCAGCTCCGTTTTACCGACACCGGTCGGGCCCAGGAACAGGAACGAACCTACCGGGCGATTTGGATCTTTAATGCCTGCACGGGAACGCAGGATAGCATCGCTAACCGTATGAACAGCTTCCTCCTGCCCAATGACTCTCTTGTGCAGAATGTCTTCCATATTTAAGAGCTTGCTACGCTCGCTTTCTACCAGCTTGGAAACCGGAATTCCGGTCCAACGGGACACAATCTTGGCAATTTCTTCGTCCGTGACGCGGTCTCTAAGCAGCGTATTATTCTTCTTTTCGCTCTGCTTTTCTTCTTCCTCCAGCTCCTTCTGCAACTGCGGCAATTTACCATATTGCAGTTCGGCAGCCTTGGTCAGATTATATTCTTCCTTGGCTTTTTCAATCTGGTGGTTAATATCCTCTATTTCAGAACGGATCTTCTGAACCTTTTCAATGCCATGCTTTTCGTTTTCCAGCTTTGCCTTCATGGCCTTGAACTGTTCCCGCAACTCGGAAAGTTCGGTCCTAATTTCATCCAAATGGGCCAGGGTCAGCTTATCTGTTTCCTTAGACAAGGCTTCCTCTTCAATTTCCAGTTGCATGATCTTGTGGGAAATTTCATCCATTTCCGTCGGCATGGAATACATTTCCGTCTTAATCAGGGCACAGGCTTCATCAATCAGGTCAATGGCCTTATCCGGCAGGAACCGGTCCTGAATGTAACGGTTAGACAGTGTAGCTGCGGCAATAATGGCTTTGTCCATGATTTTAACGCCATGGTAAACCTCATACCGCTCTTTCAGGCCACGCAAAATGGCAATGGTATCCTCCACCGTGGGTTCTTCTACCATAACCGGCTGGAACCGCCGTTCCAGTGCGGCATCTTTTTCAATATACTGCCGGTATTCGTTTAGCGTTGTGGCACCAATGCAGTGTAACTCGCCGCGGGCAAGAAGCGGTTTTAAGATGTTGCCTGCATCCAGGGCGCCATCCGTTTTACCGGCACCGACAATGGTGTGCAGTTCATCAATAAACAGGATAATTTTGCCGTCAGAAGATTTTACTTCGTTCAGAACAGCCTTCAGACGTTCTTCAAATTCCCCGCGGAACTTGGCGCCCGCAATCAGGGAACCCAGGTCCAGAGAGAAAATGGTGTGGTCCTTCAGGTTATCCGGCACGTCCCCGCTGACAATACGCAGGGCAAGGCCTTCTGCAATGGCAGTTTTACCAACGCCCGGTTCACCAATCAGGCAGGGGTTATTCTTGGTCTTTCTGGACAAAATACGAATGACATTCCGGATTTCTTCATCCCGGCCAATGACCGGATCCAGCTTATGTTCCCGTGCACGTTGTACCAGGTCTGTGCCGTACTTTTTCAGCACATCATAGGTATCTTCCGGGTTATCTGTTTTTACCTTCTGGTTACCGCGAATACTCTTCAGGGCATCCAGAACCCGTGCTTCCGTAATGTTTTCTTCCCCAAAAATCCGTTTCAGAGCCGGATTCGGGTACTTCAGCAAGCCCAAGAGCAGGTGTTCTACCGAAACGTAGTCATCCTGCATTTTTTGTGCCTGCTTTTCGGCAGCGGTCAGGGCTTTATTCAGCTCCGGTGATACGTAAATATTATTCGGGTCATATCCGTTGCCGCTGATTTTCGGCAAACGGGAAATTTCCTCTTCTGCTTTAGAACGTAAACGTTCCGGAGAAGCACCTAAGCTGGTGATAATTTCTCCGGTCAGGCCATCGGCTTGAGAGAGCAATGCCACCAACAGATGCTCTTCACCCACATTGTTATTTCCGTTTTCCTGGGCAATGGCCTGCGCGTCCCGGAAAGCTTCCATGGTTTTTTGTGTGAATTTATCTGCATTCATAAACTCATCTCCTAAATAATTTCGGTGTTACTGTAAATATAGTCTTCATAATTCGGCTGAATGGCATCCGCATTTCCGGAGAAGTAAAGCTTCATGGCTCCATCAAATAAAACAATGTAGTCTGCAATCAATTCCCCGGCAGACAATCCGCTTTTGGCATTTCCAGCCGCTTTTCTATTCTGGCGATGCATAATGGGCCGTTTGAAAACGCCGTTTTCAAAGCTGTCCGTTCCTTCAAAGCCATAGGCCTGCTCCAATTCTGCCCAGAAGTTATAAAAGGAAAGCATTTTGGACAGAAGCGTTGGATTAGTGGTTCTGGTAGAGACCTTAATTTGTCCCTGTTCCAGCGCCTCCGGATCCCGAAACAGTTCAATGGCATATTTTACGGTTGGATTGTACTTGTAGCTTAATGCCGTCCGTAAAGACATAACCGAGGAAGTGGGCGGAGCCCATTCTGTAAAGGTTTCCCCGGCATACAGATGACGTGCCAGTTCGTCAAAAATGCTGCTGATCCGTTTTTCCGGTGTAGTCAGAGATACATATTCCGCCAAGATCTGATTAATCATATTGGAACGGTTGGTGCTGTTCAGGTAAGCCAGACGGTCCACCTCAGCAATGACATCATCTCCGAGCACTACGGAGTAAACGCTCTTTTTCATTTTGACCCCTCCTTCACGTCTGATGAAATTGTAGTCTTACTTATATAAATTGTCAACCATTTTATATAAATAAATTTACAAAGTTTATGAATTTCCGGCGAGTCAGTTTCCTTCGGCCTTTCCAAAAAAGCAGCCCCAAAGCACAGCAGTCTGTGCCTTGGGGCTTTTGCTTTTTTGTTTCTGTAGGGGTCTTTTATTCCACCAGGGCAACGGCAATATCATTGACGTTGGTACCGGTAGCGCCGGTAAAAATCAGGCCATCTGTTAATTTGAGAGCATGGTAGGCATCATTGTTTAAAAGGGTTTCAAAAACAGAGATGCCCGCCATGCCAAGTGAGGCCTGCGTTGCACCATCCACATAACCACCGGCGGCATCTGTAGGGCCGTCCGTGCCATCACTGCCAACCGAAAAGACACAGCAATCCGGCAGATCTGCAAGGGCCGGCGCAGCGGCAAGGGCCAGTTCCTGGTTCCGACCGCCCAGGCCGCTTCCGGTCAGGTGGACTATCGTTTCGCCGCCCGCAAGAAAGGCCAGCTTTTTTCCGTGGCCCGCATGGGTGCGGACAACAGATCCAAGGAAGCTTCCTGCTTCCCGTGCCTGGCAGCAAAGCTGGTCGGTCAGAAGAACCGGCTCATAGCCCTGCTTTCTGCACGCTTCTGCGGCAGCAGTGCAAAGTTCCCGCACACTGCCCGTAATTTTTGTGTGTGCATTGTTCAAAATGTGCGGAGTTTCTTCTTTTAATAGGAGAAGGGCAGTGGCGGAAAGCTTTAGCTGGTATTTTTCCACAATTGCAAGTGCCTGTTCGGAAGTAGACGTATCCGGCACGGCCGGCCCACTGGCAATCATATCCAGCGGGTCCCCCAGTATATCACTCAGTACAATACTGTATACCAGGGCCGGAGAACACGCCTGCGCAAAGCGACCGCCTTTCACAGCAGATAATCGTTTTCGAATGGTGTTCATTTCCACAATATCCGCACCGCTTGCCAGCAATTGCGAAGTAATATCCTGCAATTCTTCTCCGGAAATCAGCGGCTGTTCAAAAAGAGCACTACCGCCGCCGGAAAGCAGGAATAAAACGGTGTCTTCCGGATGTAAGCTGCTTACCATGTCAAGTGCTTTCTGCGTTGCAGCAAAGCCATTCCCATCCGGAACCGGATGACCTGCTTCATAACAGGTCACACCGGGAATTTCACCTTTTACATGGTCATATTTGGTAATTACCACACCGTCATCTACTGTTCCAAGCAGAATGACGGCCGCCTGCGCCATTTGCCAGGCTGCCTTACCAACGGCCACTAAAAAAGTTCTGCCGGTTGGATGAAAGTCCTGCAGGGCACGCCGGACTGCCTCATCCGGCAAAACAGCCTGTATGCTGTCTGCCACAATCCGGTCCGCTATCTGGCGCAGCTCATTCATGGTAATATTCTTCCTTTCCTCAGCGAACCAGGCAAGGTTTCTTATTATCAAAGGTCCAGCCCGGAATCAGATACTGCATACCAACAGCGTCATTTCTGGCGCCTTTGCCGTAGCATTTATCCATATAAAGCTGATGGGCTTTTCTTACCTGTTCGCGATCTACTTCAATGCCAAGGCCGCCAACCTTTGGCAGGTCAATGCAACCGTCTACAATCTGCATTGGCTGCTTGGTCAGGCGGTCAATGCCCTCCTGCCAGATCCAGTGGGTATCAATGCCGTTCATTTTGCCCGGAATGGCAGCAGCGCACTGCACCACCATAGCCAAAGAGATATCAAAATGGTTGTTAGAGTGACAGCCCCACATCATGCCAAAATCATTACACATCTGGCCAACGCGGACAGAACCGTTCATGGTCCAGAAATGCGGGTCGGCAAGCGGAATGTCCACGCTTCTTAAAGCAAGGCAGTGATACATTTGCCGCCAGTCTGTATTAATCATATTGGTTGCCGTCGGCATCCCTGTGGCCTGGCGGAACTCCGCCATGATTTCCCGTCCGGAGAAGCCGTTTTCGGCACCGCACGGATCTTCACAGTAAGCCAGGCATTCCTTTAACTCCGGACCAATTTCCAAAGCTTCTTCCAGGCTCCAGCAGCCATTCGGATCCAGATCTACACGGGCTTCCGGAAATGCTTCATGAATGGCCTGTACCGCTTTCAGTTCCTCTTTGGCAGAAAGAACGCCGCCCTTCAGTTTAAAGTCAACAAAGCCGTATTTTTCATGCGTTGCTTTGGCCATGGCCACAATAGCCTCCGGCGTCAGCGCCTCTTCGTGGCGCAGGCGGTACCATTCACAGTCGGAATCTTCTTCGCCCAGATATTCAAGATCTGTCTTTTTGCGGTCTCCAACGTAGAACAGATAACTCAGGAACTGAACCCGTTCCCGCTGAATGCCGTCGCCCATCAGTGCTGCGGCCGGCACGTTTAAAAACTTGCCAAGCAGGTCAAGAAGCGGTGCTTCAATAGCGGTTACAACATGAACCCCGGTCCGCAGGTCAAAGGTCTGTAAGCCGCGGACATCATCTTTAATATTGGCATTTAACCAGGCACGGACCTTATTTAAAGTCTGTTTATAATCTGCAATGCTGGTGCCAAGAACCAGCTCTTTTACACTTTCCAGGGCGTTGGTAATTTTTTCACCGCCCGGTACTTCTCCCACTCCTTCTACCCCATTCGAATCCGTCAGGATAACAATGTTGCGGGTAAAGTACGGTGCGTGGGCACCGGATAAATTCAATTCCATGCAGTCGTGTCCGGCTACCGGATAAATTTCCATTTTTGCAACAGTTGGAATTGCCATTTTCTGCTCCCTTCTTATAACAAACCAGCTTCGGTCATCGTGCTGACAAAGCCGTTTTTGGCAGAGCCTTCCGGCGTTGGAAGGGACGGAAGATACGGTACACCTACGTCACGGCCACGTAAGGTTGCCATATCTTTGGAAGCTACCGGGAAGCTGGCCGCATCCATGGAAAGACGAACCGGATTCAGCTTAAACTGTGCCTCCAGACTACCGGCAACGTCACCGGCAGCAAACTTGTTGTAAATGTCAGTAATCAGTTCCGGCATAAAGTTTGCCGCTGTGCAAACGCCGCCTACAGCCCCGTGACAAAGACTGCCGTAAAGGAGCGTATCCTTTCCGCCGAAGACTTTAAAGTCAACATCCCGGCCAAGCCGGATAAACTCGGCTGTCAGGGTCATGTCTCCGCTACTGTCTTTCATACCAACAATGTTGGGTACATCATGTGCCAGTGCGCCGACTAATTTGGTAGACATACCATATCCCACACGGCCAGGGTTGTTGTAAAGCAGCATTGGTGTTTCCGGAATACTTTCCGCAATGGTTTTAAAGTGCTGATACAGCTCATCATAGGTGGGTTTCAGAAACATTGGTTGCAACACGCTGACCGCGTCAGCGCCGTTTCTTACTGCCATCTGTGCCAGGCGGCAACACTTTTTGGTGCTGATAGCGCCAATGCCGAAATAAACCGGGACCCGTCCCGCAGCCTGATCAATCATGATCTGCAGACCACGTTCCATTTCGTCCTCTTCCAACATATAGAATTCGCCGTTGGAGCCGAAGGCCAGAATACCGGCCACACCGCCTTCAATAACGTAATCCACCTGGGCACGCTGCTTTGCTTCGTCTATTTTTTCATTTTCATCTGCAATGGTCAGAATGGGAACTACTACGCCCTTAATGAAATCCGTGTTCATTTTTCAGTCTCCTTAACGACCGAGTTTCAGGTCGGTCAGATATTCATAATACTGAGCAATGGCACTGTGGTCTTTCTGTCCGCCATCGTGATTGTGCAACCACTGCAAAATTTCCTGTACTTCTGCGGTCATAGGAACCGGAGCACCAACAGAGTGGGCACAATCCAGTGCATTGTTCAAATCCTTAATATGAAGATCAATTTTAAAGCCCGGTTTGTCATTGCCCTCAATCATCATTGGTGCTTTGGCATTCATAACAGTAGAACCGGCCAGACCGCCCTTGATGGCCTGGAACACCAGTTCCGGGTCAACACCGGCTTTTTGTGCCAGGGTCAGTGCTTCAGCAAGAGCCTGAATATTGCAGGCTACAATAATCTGGTTAGCAAGCTTTGTGGTATTGCCGGCACCTACCTCGCCACAGCGGACAACAGAAGCACCCATGGTTTCCAGCAATGGTTTAAATTCATTAAATACCTCTTCTTTTCCGCCTACCATGAAGCTTAAGGAGCCGTCAATTGCTTTGGGTTCCCCACCGGATACCGGAGCATCCAGCATTTGAATGCCCTTCTTTTCCAGTTCAGCATAAATTTCCTTGGAAGCAACCGGGTTAATGGAACTGCAGTCAATAAAGGTAGATCCGGCTTTCATATAGTCGGCAACCTTTCCGTCTTCTAACATAACGCTTTTTACGTGCGGAGAATTCGGAAGCATGGTAATAACTACATCGCACTGTTCTCCGATTTCCTGATAGCTTGCTGCTTTGGCGCCACAGGCAACCACTTCGTCTACCTGGGACTGGGTGCGGTCATAAACCAGCAGATCCGTATATCCCTTTTTCAGCATGTTCTTTGCCATCGGCTTGCCCATGATACCCAGGCCAATAAAACCAATCTTCATTGTTTTGTCCTCACTTTTCGTAATTGCTCTTTAATAATAATGTATGGCTTTACGCTCTTTGCAGAGGCGTCTCTTGAAGTCAAGTCCAGTATAGGAGTGGTTCCCCCCTGCCGCAATTGACAGAAAGCCGAAAGAACGGTCTGATTTTTAAGCAAAGAAGCTAAGCTTTCAAAAATTGAAATCTTTCTTTCTGGATTGTTTCATCATTGCTTCATTTGTGCGATTTGAAATATTTCATTCACAAGTGAAATATTTTTTGCAAAAAATGAACGCTTGTTGCTCTTGTCAGATTTTTCACAATTAACTTGGGGTATTTTGCGAATTCCCAGAGCACGGTTCCGCTTGTTACAATGGCCATGGTCGCAGAAAGCGTTTCTCTTGAAGTCAACCGCAGAAAAAAACGGATTAAGAGAAATCTGATTAGCAAAAGGAGTTATCACTATGGATGAATCAATCCGCATGTTACTTGGTCTGGCCATCGGCATTATCATGATGATCGTGCTGGTCAGCAAAACAAAAGTACACACCTTTATCGCCTTACTTGCGGCCGCTATCGTTACCGGTTTAATCGGAGGAATGCCGATTACAGATACCGTAATCAACGGTGAAACCGTAACCGGCATCATTTCTTCCATTCAGAACGGATTCGGGAACACGCTGAAAAGCACCGGTATCATCATCGGCCTTGGTGTTATGATGGGCGGTATCCTGGAAGCCTCCGGTGGTGCCGAACGAATGGCCTATTCCTTTATTAAGGCTGTCGGCAAGAAGCACGAAGAATGGGCGCTGGCCATCACCGGCTGGTTCATTTCCATTCCGGTTTTCGCCGATTCCGCCATTGTTATCTTTGCACCACTTTGTAAAGCAATGTCCCGCGTTACCGGCAAATCCATCATCAGTCTGTCCCTGGCTTTGGCCTGTGGTCTGCAGCTGACCCACTGTCTGGTACCGCCAACCCCGGGACCTCTGACCGCAGCCACTACTTTGGGTGTAGATGTAGGTCAAATGATCCTGGCCGGCACCATTGTCAGCATTCCAATGCTGATTGTGGTTATGTTCTATGTAAAACCATTGGGCAAAAAGATCTACCAAGTTCCAAACGACCAGGGCGGATATGACCGCATGGCCTACAAAGAAGAATACATTAAGACCATGGACAACCTGGATGAAATCATCGGCCAGAAAGATCTGCCGAAGCTTCTTCCGTCCATTGCCCCGATCATTGTTCCCATTGTTCTGATTCTTCTTAAAACCGTCCTTGATTTTGCAGATGTCAGCAACTCTTTTGTTGACCTCATCGGTTCCCCGATTGTTGCACTTGGCATCGGCACCCTGCTTGCCATCTATGGTCTTGCCAGAAAGAAGCCAACCAAAGAAGTTCTAAAGTACATGGATGACGCCATTAAGAGCACCGGCATTATCATGCTGATTACCGGTGCCGGCGGGTCCCTTGGTCAGATCATTAAAGACTCCGGTATCGGTGATGCCCTTGGCGAGGTAGTTGTTAAGAGCCCGTTACCAGCTGTTTTGATTCCATTTGCAATTGCTGCACTTATGCGTATTGCCCTTGGCTCTGCCACCGTTGCAATTACCACTGCTGCCAACCTGTCCGCACCGTTGCTGGCCGTTCTGAACGTTAGCCCATTGCTGATGGCGCTGTCCTGCTGCGTTGGCGCAATCTCCTTCTCTTACTTCAACGATTCCGGTTTCTGGGTATGGAACGGTATGTTTGGTGTAACAGAGCTGAAAGACCAGCTGCGTTGTAAGACTGCAGTATCCCTGATCATGGCCGGTGTCGGCATTGTTGAACTGCTCATTTGCAGTTTGTTTATCTAATCTTGGAAAAGAGAGCTTACTATGGATAGCAGATTAACCATACAAATCAAGGAACAGGACAACGTAGCCGTTGCCGTTCACGATTTACCTGCAAACGCAAAAACAGAGTCCGGCGTTGTTACGCTGGACTCCATCCCACAGGCGCATAAGATTGCCTTACAGGATATTCCAAAAGGAAAAGAAATTATCCGTTATGGCGTTGTACTGGGATATGCCAAAGACGACATCCCGGCCGGCAGCTGGATTAACGAGCACATGCTGGATCTGCCGGAAAGCCCCAGTGTAGAGAATCTTCCCTATGGCACCAACTTGGTAAAAGCGGAAGACCTTCCCATGCCACCCCGCACTACGTGGATGGGGTATCGCAACGCAACCGGCCCTGCCGGCACACGAAACCTGTTGGGCATTGTTACAACAGTACAGTGTGCGGCAGGCGTACTGAAGGTTGCAGTAGAACGCATCAAAAAAGAATTGCTGCCAAAGTATCCGAATGTAGACGGCGTGGTTGCTGTCACCCATCCTTACGGATGCGGAGTGGCAATCAATGCTCCGTTAGCGCCCATTCCCATTCGTGCCATTACCAACGTAATCCGCCACCCCAATTTTGGTGGTGAAATTATGGTAGTCGGCTTGGGATGTGAAAAGTTAACCTATGACCGTGTCCTTCCGCCGGAAGACATCACTCCGGAAAACTGCTTAACCCTGCAGGACTGGAAAGGACACGATGCCATGATGCAGGCCATCCTGGATATGGCAGAGCAAAAGCTGAAAAAGCTAAATCGCCGAACCCGTGAAAAATTGCCTTTAAGCGAGCTTCTTATCGGCATGCAATGCGGTGGAAGCGATGCATTTTCCGGAATAACCGCCAATCCAAGTGCCGGCTATGCTGCCGACATGTTAGTTCGCGGCGGAGGTACCGTCATGTTCAGCGAAGTAACCGAAGTGCGTGACGGTGTACAAATGCTGGCCGCCCGCTGCCCGGATGCTTATACAAGAGACCGTCTGGCTGAAGAAATGAAGTGGTATGACGACTACCTGGAAGCCGGCGGAGTAGACCGCGACGCCAATCCCACTCCAGGCAACAAGCAGGGAGGGTTGGCTAACATTGTTGAAAAGGCTATGGGTTCCATTGCAAAAAGCGGTACAAGCCCTATTGTAGAAGTTCTTTCTCCTGCAGAAAAGCCAACCAAGCACGGTCTGATTTATGCTGCCACTCCGGCCTCCGACATTGTCTGCGGACCGTCCCAGGTAGCCTCCGGCATTGGCTTACAGGTTTTCATGACCGGTCGTGGCACACCGTACGGCTTGGACATTGCCCCCGTCATTAAGGTATGCAGCCGGAACGAAATGAAAGATCACTGGTTTGATCTGATTGACATTTCTGCCGGCGGAGTTGCCACCGGAGATGCCACAATTGCCGAAGTCGGAACCGAAATCTTCAACATGATTTTGGATGTGGCCAGTGGCATTAAAGAGCCTTACAGTGACCAGTACGGATTCCATAATGATATGTGCATCTTCAATCCTGCACCTATTACATAACCTCTCTTAAAGCAAACCAGCCGGGCTGCTTCCGCAAGGAAGTCTGCCCGACTGGTTTGCAAAATTTAACAGGAAAAATCCTGCCCGATTCCATATTTTTTCATATAGCGCCAAAGGGTTGTTTTGCTGACACCCAGCTCATCTGCCACCTTTTGTCTGTCTCCGCCGTGCTTTTTCAATAGTTCTGCTATTTCCAGTGCCTTCGGATCTTTGACCACAACCACCTGCTGTGTTTCTGCATCAATTCGCGGTGCCAGTTGTTCTAACTCGCGGCGAAGAAAAACTTCATCCACCGTACGGCGTTCTGCGGTCAGCACGGTACGTTCGCAAATACCACGAAGCTGATCCAGATTGCCGGGCCAGTCATAACTTCTTAAATATTCTTCCGCTCCTTTGGTTAAGGAAACATACCGCTTGTGCTGATTCTGCGCCTGCTCCAAATAGAAATTAACCCATGGCAGAATATCATCTCTTCGGTTCCGAAGCGGTGGCAGTTCCAAAGAAATTACACTCAGTTCATAATATAAATCATTACGGAAGTCATCCCGCTCTACAGCGGCAATTAAATTGTTGGTAGTAGAAGCAATAACCCGTACTTCGGAAGAAATTGGACGGCTTGCCCCGTTGCGCAGCAGTTTTCCACGCAGCAATTGCAGAACCTTGTATTGCAATTCCATGGAAAGAGCATCAATATGGGATAAAAACAGGGTTCCGTTTTGAGCCGTTTCCGCAAGGCCGGCAGGGCTGTCTGCACGGGTGGAATAATTTCCAAACAGCATGGTATCCAGTACTTCTGATGGAAATGCCGCACAGTCTACATCAACAAAAGCATTGGTGCTGACCAGGCTTTCATTATGTAAGCACTGGGCCATTACCGTAGTACCTGTGCCATGTTCCCCTTTCAGCAAAATAGGTGCTGTAAAACGGGCCACCCTCCGTGCGCTGCTAATTAATTTTTTCATACCCGCATCCTGCACCGGGATGCGGTCAAAGCGATATCGGGCCACAAAGCCGCGCTGATACAGTTCTGCACGCAGTTCACTGTTAATCTGGGTAATCCGGTTGCTTTCCTGAAACGTCAGAATGGCACCACAAATACGGTTTTCAATCAGAATGGGTGCAGCATTAACAACTACCGCACGGTCTTCAATTGGCAGAAGGCTGGCGTAGCTTTCGTCCCCCTCCTGCAGTACTCTTGCCAGCAAATCTGACCGGATTTGCGGCAGGACTTCCTGAATGGGCCGTTCCAGCATTTCTGCCGGTTGCAAACCAAGCAGATTATAAAGTACCCGGTTCCCGCGCCGGATAATTCCACCGGCATCAATCTGCATAATCCCGCTGAATGTAAAATCCAGCATGGTATTCATTTCCGAGCTGCTTTGCTTTTCCAGATCAATGGCATAGGCCATTCGCTCTGCCATAGCAAAAGCATTTCGCATACTTTCCAGAGTAGAGGCAAAGAAGCGATACGGCAGAGCCTGTGCCTCTGCCTGAGCACAAACTACATCGCCCCCAAGTACGGCATGACAGCCTTCCCGTTCTGCCCGGCTGACAAAATCCGCCAGTTTTTTCTGTGTATCCTGCGTTTCTGTTTCCGGAAGAGTATAACGCACAATTTCCACGTCAAATAAGTCTTCAAAGCGGGCTGTGTCGCTGAACATATTTTCAAAGCCAATCAGCCCGATTTTCGGGTGCAATACACCCAGTTCATTTTTCAGTTGCAAAGCCAGAATGCCCAGTTCCTGGGTTGTAACAATAATATTTACCACAGGCAGTTGCACGGTCTGTTTAATAATGGTAGCCTGAAAGCCGCGGGCCATAATCAGGTCACAGCCTTCCGCTTCCAGTTCCGTGGCACGCCGGGCCACATCCATGGTTTTTACAAACTCCAGACAAATCGGTGTCAGATTTTTATAGGAGCCTACCAGCTGTTCTGCCATCACCTGCATTTCCTGTCTGGGAACCAAAACCGCTATTTTTGCCATACCAGCAACCTCCGCATTTCATATTCTGAAACGAATGTAACATAAACATTGCAAAATTGCAAAGCAAAGGAGTTTATCCCAATGAACACAATCTTATTACCAGACGGCACCCAAATTCCAAAAGTCGGTCAGGGTACCTGGTACCTTGGAGAAGATCCCGGAAAAAGAGCTTCCGAAATAGAAGCGCTGCAGTGGGGTGTGGAAAATGGATTAACCTTAATTGACACTGCCGAAATGTACGGCGAAGGCGCAAGCGAAGAATTGGTTGGAGAAGCAATCCGCCCCTTCCAAAGAGATAAACTCTTTTTAGTCAGCAAGGTTTATCCCTGGAACGCCGGAAAAAACCAGATTTTTGATTCCTGTCAAAACAGTCTGGACCGGTTGGGAACAGATTACCTGGATTTGTATCTTCTTCACTGGCGAGGCAGCATTCCACTCCAGGAAACTGTTTCCTGCATGGAGCAGCTGAAAGCCCAGGGTAAGATTCGGCGCTGGGGCGTTTCCAACTTTGACAAAGACGACATGGAAGAACTCTTCCATGTAAAAGGCGGCCACGGCTGCGCCGTGGTACAGGATCTGTACCACTTAGGCAGTCGTGGCACGGAATATGATCTGCTTCCGTTTCTGCGGCAGCACGGCATCCCGCTTATGGCTTATACTCCACTGGCACAGGCAGGACGCGTCCGCCGCTCCCTGCTGACGGACGCCGCTGTCCTTTCCGTTGCAGAAAAATACAGCTGTACGCCAATCCAGGTTTTGCTTGCCTTTGTCCTGGCGCAGGATGGCATATTTGCCATCCCACGCAGCAGCCGGCTCAGCCATACGCAGGACAACCGTGCTGCCGCCGATATCCGCCTCAGTGCAGAGGATCTTGCTCTGTTAAACAGCCATTTTCCGGCACCTACGCACAAAGTTCCGCTGGACGTTTTATAAAAAGCAAAAGGGCATAAAAAGGCGCAGCCGGGGCGGCTGCGCCTTTCCTTTACTTGTGGAATGCTACCGAGGAGCGTTCTACAAGTTCTGCATAATAAATACGATTTGCATCATAATCCGGGTTCTGAATCAGAGTCAGCATACTCTTTGCTACATCCCTGCCCAGGATTTCCTTGGGGTGGATAAAAGACGTAATTGGTACCGAGCAAAGGCTGGCAATGTCAGAATCGTCAATTCCGACAACGGAAAGATCTTCCGGAACACGAACCCCGTGTTTCTGCGCATCTACAATTAACTTGTATGCCACTTCGTCATTGTAGCAGACTACGCCGGTAACACCTTTGTTCAGCATGGCAAAGTCAATGGTTTTGGCACGCCAGACTACATTTTGGGAGCAGGCCTGCAGGTCGTGATCCCACAGTGCTTTCAAAAAGCCGGCATACCGCAAATGGCCCTGTCCGTCTTCCGGGTGGAAAATCCCTGCAATATTGGTATGACCCCGTTCAATCAGAAGTTCGGTAGCTCGCCGCGCGGTATCAAAGTCATCCATCCGCATACAGGGAAGCGGGATGTCCCGATGATACGCATTAAAGAAGATGATGGGGATTCCCTGGGTCATCAGTTCCCGATACAGGTACAGATTCGGGTTTGGCAGAGCCGATTTGGCAGGCTCCACAATAATGCCGTCCACGTTATCCTGTTCCAGCAGATTGGTCAGGATGGTACGCTCTCTGGAAATACTGTCATCCGTAAATGCCAGTTGCATGGTATATTCTGCTTCCGTCAAAACAGTCTGAATTCCCCGCAGGGTGGCCGGGAAAATGTAGTTGTCTACAAAGGTACTGATAACTGCAATGTTTTTATGACTGACCCGCAACCCGCGGGACAATGATGCAGTGGACTGAATGTAAGAGCCACTGCCCTGTACGCTTGCAATTACGCCATCCCTTGTTAATTCTTCCAGTGCCCTGCGCACGGTTTGCCGGCTGACAGAGAACTGTGCTGCCAGTTCTTTTTCCGTTGGGAGCTTATCCCCGGCTTTCCATACACGGCTCTTCAGATTCTCTTTCACCGTTTCAACAATCATGGCGTACTTCGGAGTTCCTGTATACTGATTCACCGTGTATCACTTCCTTTTGGCTTGTTAAACCTTTATTTTGTAAAGAATTTCTGCAAATCTGCTTCTGTGGTATCGTCTCCGATGGTAACCAGCTCCGTACCGGTCAGACGGGCAAACATGGCAATGTCTTTGCGAGTCAGCGCTGTGGAAACTACGGAGTGGTGTGCACCACCGGCGTAACACCAGGCCGCTGTGCCAATGGCATAATCCGGCTTGTGGCGATACATAATTCTGGCCACCGGCAAATTCGGCATAGGCTCCGGCTGCGCAACCAGTTCAATGTCTGCGCAGATAATGCGGAAGTGGTCTCCAAGGTCAATCAGGGTTACCTGGATACCGTCCCCGGTCACGCCGTCAAAAACCAGACGGGCCGGGTCTTCCTTGCCGCCAATGCCCAGCGGATGTACCTGGATTTTTGGTTTTGTTGCGGCAAAGGAAACCGGAACTTCCAGCATATGAGAAGCCAGTTCCAGCTCTTCTCCGCTTGTCAAATCATAAGTATAGTCCTCTATGAAGCCGGTTGCACCTGTTTTTCCTTCTGCCATCTTCATTAAGACAGCGGAGAAGGCGGAAATTTTGTAATCTCCTTCCGGTCCGAAGCCAACACCCTTTCCCATCAGGTTTTGGGCGGCCAGACCGGGCAGCTGCTTCATACCGTGAAGATCCTGGAAGTTGTCCGTAAAGGCAGTAATTTCATTTTCGGCAAAGAACTTTTCAAATGCCACTTCATATTTAGCCTGTTCCCGAACTGCTTCCGTATTGTCGGTATCCATTTCATAGGCGGCCAGATATTCCTGCATCTTGGCGTCTACTTCAGCATCAGTTGCTGCGTCAGCACGCTCTGCAATTTCGCCAATACCCCAGTATTTTACTTCCCAGCCATATTTGATTTCGCATTCCAGACGGTTACCGTCAGTAACAGCAACATCACGCATATTGTTACCGAAGGTGGCAATGCGGGTGTGCCTGGAATAATCAATGGCTTTGGCAACGGAAGCAAACCGGCGGACTCCGGCAATGAAGTCATCGTGCTTATAATAGCCAGCTACTACTTCGTGCGGGATACCCAGTTTGGCAAGAATGAATCCGAATTCCCGGTCCCCATGGGCGGCCTGGTTCAGGTTCATAAAGTCCATGTCAATGGTGGCATAGGGCAGCTTTTCATTGGCCTGTGTGTGCAGGTGCAGCAGCGGTTTGTTTAACAGCTGCAGTCCCTTAATCCACATTTTGGCCGGAGAAAAGGTGTGCATCCAGGTAATGACGCCGACGCAGTCGTCGTCACAAACCACCTTTTTCATATCTTCCACGCAGATAGGGGAAGTTTCTACGGTAGGAAGCAATTCAATGGTGACTAAATCGCCTACTTTGGTATTTAAAAAGTCTACCATTTCCTGACAGTCAGCAGCAACCTGTTTCAGACATTCTTCGCCATACAGGTCCTGGCTGCCGGGAACAAAATACAGTTTTTTCATTTCACAGCACCTCTTTACTTAATTACCTTCAGTGCCTGTCTGTCGGCAAAAATGGCTACGAAGATCAGGAAGATAATGCCCTGGATCAGCTGTCCTTCTTCCGGTGTCATGCCAATCATGGTCAGGCCGTTGGACAGGATAACATACAGGGTTGCACCAACAATAATGTTGGAGAAACGAACCTTGGCGCCACCGGAAATTGGCATACCGCCAAGAACCAGGGCAATCAGGATCTGGGTTTCCAGCTGGTTACCGGCGTTGGCAGTAACCGATCCGTTTTTGGTAACACTGATGAATGCAGCAAATCCGGTAATGGCACCGGCCAGTACATAAATCAGGAATTTCATCCGGTCTGTACGGATACCGGCAAAGGACGCGGCCTTTTCTCCGGCACCAATAGCCTTCAGATAAATGCCGAACTTCGTATAACGGAATACAACAAATGCAATGGCAAGTACTACCACAAGGATTGGCAGCTTGATGCTGATGTCATCGTAGTTGTATACCTTCATGTCTGCTGCAACCGGGGCTTTGGAAGTAAAGTACTTAATCAGTCCGCGGAACAGGAACATGGTACAAATTGTTACAATGAAGGATTTGATTTTCCGGTTTACATAGAAGAAACCGTTGATGGCGCCAATGGCAGCGCCGGTAGCAATACCGCCAAGAATGGCCAGCGGAATGCTCTTGCTGGAAAGCAGACATACCACAAGGGATGCCATACCCAGAATAGAGCCCTGGGAGAAATCCAGACCGCCCATGCTCATAATAAAGAACACGCCAATAGAGGAAATCATAACCACATACAACTGGGATAACAGCAGGTTGTAAGAGGTAATCATCCGGCCATCGGTCAGCAGGTTAAATACAATAAAGACTACTAATAACCCGGCTACAGGAAGGAAAGTGCGCACTAAATTCATGCGTTTTGCCTTTAACTGTTCCGGACTCAGCTCCGGCTTTGGTGCCTTCACTAAGGTTGCGGCTTTTTCAGACATATTCATTCCCTCCTTATACCATTTTCTCAATCAGGTCGTTTTCGGTCAGTTCTTCATTTCTGAGAACCTCACCGTTCAGCTTCCCGTCTTTCATAATCAGGATCCGGTCACACATACCAATCAGCTCCATGAGTTCTTCCGAAATCATGATGATGGACTTGCCGTTTTTGCGCATCTGATCCATCAGCTGGTAAATATCCTGTTTTACTTTAATGTCTATGCCTCTGGTCGGCGAGTCAAAAACTACCAGATCCGAGTCTTTTCCAATCCAGCGGGCAACAACTACTTTCTGTTTGTTACCACCGGACAGGTCTGATACAAACTGGTCTACGTTCTGCATCTTAACCGACATGTTTTCTGCTTCCCGCTCCGCAAAAGCGTGCAGCTTGCGGTCACTTAACAGACCAATCTTGTTGGACAGGTCTCCAAGGGACGGAAGGCAGATATTTTCGCAAATGGACTGGTTCATAACAACGGATTCGTTGTCCCGGTCCTTGGATGTGTAAGCAAGTCCGTGTTTAATGGCAGTCGGAATATTGTTGATTGCGGTTCCGTCTGCCAGGGTTACGGTTCCCTGTCTGTTATAGGAAGCGCCGAAGACGGCCTTTCCTACTTCGTGCATACCGGATTCCGACAAGCCGCCGAAACCAAGGATTTCGCCTTTATGCAGATCAAAGGAAATGTCTTCAATCTGTCCCGGTACGGTAACGTCTCTTACGGAAAGAACCACTTCATCAGAAATCGGTTCACCGTAATCTGGACGGTAATAGTTACCGGTTACTTCACGGCCAACCATTAAGCGTTTCAGGTCATCTTCTGTTACATCAGCACTTTTTACGGTGTCAATGTACACACCGTCCCGCAGAATGGTAATGGTGTCTGATTTGTCCAGAACTTCCGGAAGGTCATGGGAAATAAAGATAACGGTATTTCCCTCTTCCCGAATGCGGTTCATGTGCTTATACAGTTCTTCACGGCCTTCCTGGGACAGTGCCGTGGTGGTTTCGTCAATGACGACAATTTTCGGATGGAAGTAGGTTGCTTTTACAATTTCAACCAGCTTTCTGTCTTCAAAATTGTAATCGTCAATTTGTGCAGAAGCCTTAATCCGGTCAAAACCATATTCCTTCAGCAATTCGGTTGCTTTCCGGTTCATGGCATTGGTATTTTTAATACCGAATTTAACGAAAGCCTCTTCATGTCCAAGGAAAATGTTCTCTGCAACGGTCAGACCGGACAAAGTACCAAGTTCCTGTACAATAATGGAGATTCCCTGCTTATTGGCTTCTACCTGGTTCTTCGGATGAACTTCTTCTCCATCCAGAATAAAGGTACCGCTTTCAATCTGGTAAATTCCTGTCAGCATATTGGTCAGTGTGGATTTACCGGATCCGTTTTCGCCAATGAGGGCATGTACCTCGCCCTTGTTAATGTTAAAAGAAACATCTTTCAGCGCTTTCGTAATACCGAAGGATTTCGTCATGTGCTGAACCTGTAATCTAACTTCACTCATGCTTGTCTCCTCCTTACTTCACGATTTCGCCCTTAACCGGTTTCGAGGTTAAAACGATAATTACTAACAAGGCAAGACCGGTGATAACGTCCTGAATTGCGGTAGGAGCACCCAGTGCAACAAAGCCATAGAAAATGATATTGATGAAGAATTCACCAATGATGATGGCCTGCAGCGGAATGCCGTATTTCTTAAAGGCAACGCCAAAGAAGCAGCCCATGGTCGGAATGAAGTTCCGGCTCATGGAAGCCATTCCGGTTTCTGCCAAAATAGAAGATCCGTAACTAATGGTTAATACTGCCATCAGTCCGAAGAAGGCGCCGGAGATCAGGAACGCAATTACCTTGAATTTGTCTACTTTAATACCCATGTTTTTGGTAACGAATTCATCAGAACCGATAGCATAGGTATAGGTACCAATCTTAGTGTAGTTCAGGATTAACCAGGCAAGAACGAAGGCAATGACTGCCAGAATCAGGTTGCCCGGCATTTTACCGAATGCGCGGAGATCGGATGGGAGTTTCTGGGAATAGCCGCCGGCAACAATGTTTGCCAGGGACTCATAAATTAAGGCCAGGCCGGTGGTAACAATCATGGACGGGATGCGCAGTTTAACATAGAACATGCCGTTGCACAGACCAACCAGTGCGCCGGTAAGAACAGCGCCGATAATCAGGCCGAAGTAGCCCAGGCCAAATGTATTTGCCAGCTGACAGCCGACAATGGCGGACAGGATAATATTGGCTCCAATGGAGAAGTCAAACATACCCATAACCAGAACGAAATAAAAACCTACCGCACCAACGGAAGCCATTAAGCTGGCCTCAAATGCGCTCAGCAGGGTATCTGTGCCGAACTTGTCTCCGGCAAGAAGTTTAAAAACGATCCAGGAAGCCAGAACCAAAGCAATCAGCATCAGATAGCCGAGTACCTTGCCGCTTGGTTTCTTCCCTGCCGTTAACGTC
The DNA here is from genome assembly GCA_963640645.1 of uncultured Phascolarctobacterium sp. Classification (GTDB taxonomy): domain Bacteria; phylum Bacillota; class Clostridia; order Oscillospirales; family Acutalibacteraceae; genus RUG420. The sequence continues at coordinate 90,638 of CAVHZY010000001.1, forward strand.
TTTGCAGAACTCATATTAGGACTCCTTTAAAAATGGCCGGCATCCAGTAACAGATACCGGCCAAGCCTTTGTCATTACATCCGTTTATTTAGCTGCAGAACGGGTAGCGGCATCCTCAATGGACAGGGAAGCAGCTTTGGCAGCCAGATCAGTAAGGGAAAGTTTGGACATTTCAACCAGTTCGTCGCTGGTGTACGGAAGCTGGTTTACAAAGTATTTCTCATAGTTTGCGTAGTCTTCGGAAGAAGATACGAACAGATACGGGAATTCAATGTCAACAAAGTTGTTTTCAATGTCAGTGTAGTTGCCCTTAATGGCGTTGTATACCATCATGAAAGCAAACAGCGGGTCACAGTAATGGCCGCCGGATTCGCCAGCCATGGAACCATTGTCAAGTCTGGTGCCGAGGTCATCCAGGAAGTCAGTGGAAACAACGTCAATGTCTTTGGTCTTTCCTGCAGCTTCAATTGCAGAAATGGCGCCAAGCAGAGGTTCTCCGCCGCCGCCGGCCGGAATGATAGCATCCAGGGTCTTGTCAGCGCTCATCAGAGCGTTTGCAGCCTTTGTGCCGCCTTCAGCAGAAGTACCGGCATACTGCGGGTCGGACAGTTTAACCTGATCATTCGGGTTGGCTGCGTTCCAAGCCTTTACACCTTCCTGATAGCCCTGCCAACGGCCAAGCCAGGTAGCGTCGCCCTGTTCCCAGCCGATGAGGCCGATGTTGCGGTCACCCTTGTCAATCAGCATCTGAACCAGTTTCTTACCGTTTTCTACTTCGTTCTCATGAACGGCGCCCATGTAGTACTTGGAAGCCTTAGCCTGTGCATAAATGTCAGCGCTGTTTTCCTGAGAAATAACACGGAAGAACTGTGCAAGATAAATTCCGTTGGAGTCACAGGTCTTAATGGCGGAAGCCATTTCCGTGTCGGAAGAGTTGCAGATGATGATGCCCTGGCAACCGGCAGCTGCTAATGTTTCAACAGAAGCGGTAACCTTTTCGGATACGTGACCCTGGTCAACATACTGCAGTTCTACGCCCAAAGCGTCTGCTGCTGCATCAAGCATCTTTTTGCACTGTGCACCAAGAACGTCTGTGGAGCTCCAGATGGATACCCCGATTTTGATCTTGTCTCCCGATGATTTGGATCCGGTGCCGCAGCCTGCGAACAGGGCAGCGATCATAGCCAGAGCCAGAACCAAGCTGATAATTCTTTTCTTCATATAATGATCCTCCTTCATTATTTTTCAACACACAGCCCTCGTTCTGCTGTGTTGTTATGACCTTGTTTTGTTTGTGCGATGCAGCCTTTCTTATTTCTTCGGCTGGCCGTAATACGCATTTGCGCCGTGCTTTCGGAAATAATGTTTATCCTGCAGTACCTGCGGAGCCGGTTCAATGTCCGGATTAATCATTCTGGAAAGCACGGCCATTTTAGCCACTTCTTCCAGCACGGCGGCATTGTATACCGCCTGGTCCGCATCTTTGCCCCAGGCAAACGGACCATGATTTCTGCAGAGCACGGCAGGAACTGCCATGCAATCCAAATTACGTTCCTGAAACAGGTCCGCAATGACAACACCGGTATTTTTTTCATAGCCGGCGTCAATTTCTTCTCCGGTAATGTTACGGGCACACGGCACCGGGCCGTAAATGTAGTCCGCGTGGGTGGTTCCGTAACAGGGAATATCCTTGCCCGCCTGTGCCCAAGAGGTGGCCCAGGTGGAATGGGTATGTACAATGCCGCCCACTTCCGGGAAACGGTTATACAAAACCACATGGGTTGCGGTATCTGATGAAGGATTGCAGGTTCCTTCCACTACATTTCCTTCCAAATCTACCACTACCATATCTTCTATGGTCATGGTTTCATAAGGAACTCCGCTGGGTTTAATAACAAACAAACCGGCTTCTCTGTCAATACCGCTGACATTTCCCCAGGTAAAGGTTACCAAACCCAGTTTCGGGAGATCTAAATTTGCTTTTAATACCTGCTCTTTCAGTTCTTCTAACATACGGTTTCTCCTTTAGGCAAGGCAGGAACCGGCAAGCCGTTCCATAGGAAGTCCGTTCTGATACCGTTCAATGAAGGCTTCCATGCCATCTATATCTTTTTGTGTGGGTTCTACCGTCAGGCATTTGCTGTCAGCAAAGACCTGCTCTACTAAATAATTCTGAAGAGATTCGCCCTCCTGCTTATGTACCATATAGGAAGCAAGCAGCGCCATTCCCCATGGGCCGCCTTCTCCGGCGGTTTCCATAACAGAAACCGGGGCATGAATGGCAGCCGCCAGGAAGTTCTGGCCAACGCCTTCTGTTTTGAACAGTCCGCCATGTCCGAATACCGTATCAATCTGGACCTTTTCTTTTTTCAGAAGGATGTCCATGCCAATTTTTAAAGCTCCTAAGGTGGAGAAGAGCGTGGCTCGCATCAGATTGGCAAGGTTGAAATTGCTCTTTGGGGTCCGGACCAGAAGGGGTCTTCCCTCTTCCACATCCGTAATGTTTTCTCCGGACAGATATCCGTAGGAAAGAAGGCCGCCGCAATCTGCGTCTCCTTCCAGTGCTTTATAGTACAGGGTGTCATACACCTGACTCTTCTTAACTGATACGCCAAAGCTTTCCAGACAATCCTGGAACAGGTTTACCCAGGCGTCCAAATCCGACGTACAGTTGTTTGCGTGTACCATGGCAACCGGCGCTCCGTCCGGCGTTGCAACCATGTCAATTTCAGGATACACATCCTGCAACGCATCCTCCAGAACAACCATTCCAAAAATGGAGGTACCGGCAGAAACATTGCCCGTCCGCCGTGCTACGCTGTTGGTTGCCACCATACCGGTTCCGGCGTCTCCTTCCGGAGGAGCCAGCGGGCAACCCGCATGCAATTTTCCGGTGGGATCCAGTAATTTTGCTCCGGCTTCGGTCAGAACGCCCGCCGGCTCCCCGGCATTCAGGGCCGTGGGAAGGAGGTCTTCTAATTTCCAGGAATAATGGTACGGTTCCATTAAAGCGTCAAATTTTGCCAGCATTTCGGCATCATATTGACCGGTTTTGGCACTGATGGGGAACATACCCGAGGCATCTCCAACGCCAAGTACTTTTTCTCCGGTCAGTTGCCAGTGAATGTAGCCGGCCAGTGTGGTCAGGAAAGAAATGTCTTTTACGTGTTCTTCCCTGTTTAGTACTGCCTGATACAAATGCGCAATACTCCAGCGCTGCGGAATATTAAAGTGGAATAATTCCGTCAGTTCTGCAGAAGCCTGCCCGGTAATGCCGTTCCGCCAGGTACGGAAAGGAACCAGCAGCCGGTCTTCTTTGTCAAAAGCCAGGTAGCCGTGCATCATGGCGCTGAAGCCGATGGCTGCTAACTGCGTTATTTCCGTATTGTATTTTTCTTTTACATTCTGAGCTAAATTGCCATAACAATCCTGTAAACCGCCCCAGATGTCTTCCAGTGAATAGGTCCAAATGCCGTTTTCCAGCCGATTTTCCCAGTCATGGCTGCCTGCAGCAATGGGCTTATTGGTATTGTCCACCAAGACTGCTTTAATTCGAGTGGATCCGAATTCAATTCCGAGTACGGCTTTTCCGCTGTCAATAAAATCCTTTGTGGTGCTCATTGCCAAGCCCTCTCTTATTTTGTTTTTAATTTGTACGGTACAAATTGTTTTATTTGTTCTTTCAACTTTAAATTTAGTGAAAGATTGCAGCAAAGTCAACGGGTTTTTCCAAGTTTGTAGAGCTGCACAGCGCGAATGGTTACTCATCGTCATTGGTGCCCAAGACAAATTTGTATTTTACAGCACTACAAATTGTTAAAGCTTTCACATTTCACAATAGGCTTTCACTTAACCGGACAAAAAAAGGACTGCCGAAGCCATGCTCCGCAGTCCAAAGTTTTTTTGAAAATGGGCAACTCCGATTGGAGTTGCCCATTTTGTGTACAATTATACCGTTTTCAGTTACTTTTCCGGCTTCATGGTCGGGAACAGGATAACGTCACGAATGGATTCGTTTCCGGTCAGGAGCATGCACAGACGGTCAATACCGATACCGCAGCCACCGGTTGGCGGCATACCGTATTCCAGTGCGCGAACGAAATCATCATCCAGCATGTTGGCCTCTTCATCGCCACAGTCACGAAGCATGAGCTGATGTTTGAAACGTTCCATCTGATCCAGCGGATCATTCAGTTCGGAGTAAGCGTTGGCATATTCTGTGCCGCAGATGAAAAGTTCAAAACGTTCGGTCAGATATGGCTTGCTTGGCTTGCGCTTGGTCAGCGGGGAAACCTCTACCGGATAATCCATAATGAAGGTTGGCTGGGTCAGATTGGCTTCTACATATTCATCATAGAACTGGGTTAAGATGTCGCCCCAGGTTTCCTTACCCTTTTCCACTTCAATATGGTGTTCCTTGGCAAGAGCAACCGCTTTTTCGTTGTCCAGCAGGAATTCATCAAAGTCTATGTGCGCATATTTCTTAACGGCATCCACCATGGTCAGGCGTTCAAACGGCTTTCCAAGGTCAATTTCCACGCCTTTGAAGTTTACAACCGGGGTTCCGTTAGCGGCAATGGCAGCATTGCGGAAAATGGCTTCCGTGCGATCCATCATGCCATTATAGTCCGTATAAGCTTCATAAAATTCAATGGTGGTAAATTCCGGATTGTGCTTGGTATCCATTCCTTCGTTACGGAAAATACGGCCAATTTCGTAAACCCGTTCCATACCGCCAACAATCAGGCGCTTCAAAGGAAGTTCTGTGGCAATCCGCATATACATATCCAAATCCAATGCGTTATGGTGCGTAATGAACGGACGGGCAGTAGCGCCGCCGGCAATGGTATTCAGAACCGGGGTTTCTACTTCAATATACCCTACTTCATCCAGCGTCTTTCTGACACTCTGGATAATTCTGGAACGCTTAATGAAGGTATCCTTTACTTCCGGATTCACAATCAAATCCACGTAACGCTGACGGTAACGTGTGTCAGGATCCTTTAAGCCATGGAATTTTTCCGGCAGTGGAAGCAAGGACTTGGAAAGCAGACGGATCTGCTGGGCATGAACGGAAATTTCTTCCGTTCTGGTCTTGAAGACAAAGCCCTTAATTTCAATAATGTCACCAATGTCCCACTGTTTCTTAAACGCTTTATAGGCCTCTTCCCCTACGTCATTGATGGAAACGTAGGACTGGATGCGGCCGGTCTTATCCTGGATGGTAACAAAGGAGGCTTTGCCCATAATACGGCGCCCGATAATACGGCCGCAAATGGAAACTTCCTTTCCTTCCAGTGCTTCGTACTGTTCTTTAATTTCCGTACTCTGATGGGTCTGCTCCGCAGTCATGACCTGGAACGGATCCTGGCCTGCCTCCTGCATTGCCTTCAGCTTTTCAATACGGATTTGTCTTTGTTCATTGGTTTGTTCCGGGGTCAGTTCCTCGGTTGCCGGATTCTGATTCTTATTGTCAGCCATGTTGCTAATTCCTTTCAAAATTCTGTTTATTTCTTCCCAATTTCAAGAATTTTGAATTTCAGTTTTCCGAACGGTACTTCCACTGCAACCGTGTCACCAACTTTGTGGCCCATCAGTGCTTTGCCAACCGGAGATTCATCAGAAATTTTGCCGTTCAGCGGGTCAGCCTGGGTAAAGCCGACAATCTGATAAGTAACGTCTTTTTTCAGGCCCATGTCCCGAATGGTAACTACCGAAGCGCGGTTTACTACATCAGAGGAAAGTTCATCTTCGTCAATCAGGGTTGCGTTCTGGATAATGGCTTCCAGTTCCTGAATGCGGGATTCCAATTTTCCCTGTTCGGATTTTGCTTCATCATATTCAGAGTTTTCACTTAAGTCACCAAAAGAAAGGGCAACCTTAATTTTTTCTGCCATGTCCTTCCGGCCAACGGTTTTCAATTGTTCCAGTTCGTCCTGGAGTTCCTTAAGGCCTTCTGAAGTCAGTCTGATTTCTTCCATCTGTTCCACATTCCTTCCATGCGTTATGCGATGCAGTTTTTCTGCAATATTATAATGAAACCCTTTTGCATGGTCAAGCATCCGGGTTCTTTGCTGAATTTAGTCTTTTTCTATGCTTTTTAAGGCGTCCCGTTCTGCTTTGCTGACGGAAGCCCTGGCTCCGTCCCGCAGAACGCGAACCTGCTTGCGGTGCACACTGATTGGCGCGGCGTCCGGGTCATGGTCCAATCTGATTTTCAGCATACCGGTAATCAGGTTTACTTCTGCTACCACGCCTCTGCCTTCTTTTGTATTAACGTAGGCCCCTACTTTCGGGGTGACCCGGATTAAGTGTTCATAGGCTTCGTGTTCATATTGTAAACAGCACATGAGTCGGCCGCAGGCACCGGAAATTTTGGTTGGGTTCAGAGATAAGTTCTGCTCTTTGGCCATTTTAATAGAAACCGGGTGGAAATCGGTAAGATATTCCCGGCAGCAGCACGGTCTGCCACAGGCGCCCAGCGTGCCAATCATTTTGGTCTCATCCCGAACACCAATCTGACGTAGTTCAATGCGGGTCTTGAAAACAGAAGCAAGATCTTTTACCAGTTCCCGGAAGTCTACTCTTCCGTCCGCGGTAAAGTAAAACAGAATTTTGCTGCCGTCAAAGGCATATTCTACTTCAATCAGCTTCATTTCCAAGCCGTGCTTTTTTATTTTTTCTTCACAAATCTGGAAGGCCCGCGCCTCTTTGGCTTTGTTGGCCTCCATCATCTTCAGGTCCGCTTCCGTGGCAACCCGAAGGATTGGTTTTAACGGGGCAATCAGCTCTTCGTCCGGCACGGTATAGTTTTCTTTGGCCACAAAGCCACATTCGGTGCCGCGGGCCGTTTCTACAATAACCTTTTTGCCTAAGGGCAATTGCTGCCCTGCCGGGTCAAAGGTGTAGACTTTACCGACCTCTTTGAAGCGAATGCCTACCACTTCTGTCATATTGGTTCCTCCAACAATTAGTTCTGTTCTGCGGCAGCCATCAGGGTGCTGCAGAAACGGGTTAAGGTTAAATTTTTATTGGCGTACCGCTGCAGGTCTTCCGACAGGCCGGTTAAAGCCTGTTCCATGGCCAGCAGGGCAGCCGTACTGTAACGGCGGCTTAACTGTTCCGCCGCGCTTTTCTGGTCCGAAAGAAGCACGGTGCTTCCTGCCTGCAGGACTAAGGCGTCCCGCACCAGGAACCCCAGTTCTTCCAGAACCAGCGGGAAATCATCTTTTTTCTTTTCCAGGCAGGCGGAGGCAGCTAAAAAGCGATAGGCGTTTTTTTCCGCCAGCGCATCGGCCAGTTCCGCCGCCGTCTGCTGTACTGCAGAAAGCTTTTTTGCCGAAAGGTTTTCCTGCCAGGTTTCCGTTAAGTGGAACACCGCCACGCGGGAAAGAATGGTCGGCAAAAGGATGGTCTTGGATTCACAGCAGAGAATAAAAGAGCTGAACTGTGGTGGTTCTTCCAGAATCTTCAGCAACGCGTTCTGTCCCTGGATTTGCAGGCGTTCTGCTTCCGGAACAATGTAAATCTTGCAGTCTCCGTCATTGGGAAGGACATAAGCATCTGCCCGCATTTCCCGTACCTGGTCTACGGAAATCAGCTTTTTATCCGGTGCCGGAATCAGATATTGCACATCCGGGTGAGCATCTTCCTTTACTTTCTTACAGGCCGCGCAGTGACCGCAGGGTCTTCCGAGCGGGGCCTGGCACACCCGCGCCATGGCCAGTTCTTCTGCCAGCCGGTTGCGCGTGTTCTGCGTGCCGCCTTCCAAAACCATGGCATGGGGCAGCCGGCCGTTATCAATCAGCGTAGTTAACTGCTCTTGCAGATTTTTTTCATAACCCTGTAAGCTCATGGCAGCTTACTCCTTTGTCTTTGGCAACACAGTAATATCCGGTTCCTGATTTTTAATTTTCAACCGGTCGGCCGGAATGGTTTTGCTGCCGGCGGCCGCAGACGGGCGCACCGGAGAATCCGGTTCTTCCGGTGTAAACAGTCTGGCCGGAGCCGGTGTGCTGGCCTCCGGGAATACATTGTATCCTCTTTCCCTTGCAAAGCAGGGAGAATACCAGACCAGAACCGCCGTTAAAAACAATGCCAGTGCAAAATCTACAAACTGTGCCGGATAATTGTCCGGCAGAATATGACTGGAACCGAAAATGGTCAGGAAACAGGTTGGAAACGCTTCCGTTACCCCAAAGAAAACCGCTGCACTGCCGGAAAAGTAAAGGGACCAGACACTGTTTTTGGAGTTAACTCCGCCGGCAATTCTGGCAAATTCCAAAGCAAAAATCAGGAAAAATCCAACAAAGAACAATTCCAGCATCAGCTGGGATACGTTGCGGTAACTGATGGGCTCTACAAAGCGAACCATCATCCGGGCAATGCCCCAAAGAACCGGAGAAAGTGCGAGCAGCTTTAACCGCTGATATTCCGTTGTCCGTTTCCATGTTCCTTTGACAAGGAACAAAAAATAAACAGCACTGAGCAGGCCAAAAATAATCTGAAACAGTTTTGGAATAAATCCACTACTGATGAAATACGTAAAGGTCTGCTGAACCTGTAACTGTACTGCAGTCCAAAGGTCAGCCACTTCCAGCATGCGGAGAATGGCATCGGAAAGAAAACCAAGCCCCGCCAGCGCAGAAACCACCGCCAGTGTTTTACTTTTCACCGGAATGAATTTTGCCTGTGGCAGCTGATTACTAAACAAAGGAATTAACAACGAAGCCAATACGGCAACTACAGTCAGTGCAATTAAGATAGGATAAGAGATATCCTTTACCAGCCAGAAACCGGTGCTCCGGTCCAGGCAACTGATCAGTTGGTGCAGGCGTGTTGGAACAGCCAGCACAGAAGCAATGCCGACAATCAGAAAAAGTCCGCATAAAGACAGCTTGTATTTCTTCATGAAAACGACTCCTTGTACAGGGCAAACTACCACTCATAAAATTCGTTTTATTATACAATATTAAGGCAAAAAAAGGAACCGCAGAAGCACAAAAAGAAAAGGCTCCTGAAGCATCAGGAGCCTTTCGCAGCATATTTTACTGTTCTTCCGTTGCGTAAACAGAAACTTTCTTTCTGTCCTTGCCCATTCTTTCAAAACGAACGGTGCCGTCAATGAGAGCAAACAGGGTGTCATCTTTACCCTTGCCTACATTGTTGCCTGGATGAATGTGTGTACCACGCTGTTTTACAAGGATGTTACCGGCAAGTACAAACTGACCGTCAGCGCGCTTTACACCAAGTCTTTTGGATTCGGAGTCACGACCATTTCTGGTGGAACCCATACCTTTCTTATGTGCCATTAGTAATACACCTCTTTATTTCACTAGTTAGGTAATCTTTATTCTGCTTCTTTAGCCGGAGCCTTCTTGGCAGCAGCCTTTACGCTGATCTTGCCGATTTCAACCTTAGTATATGGCTGTCTGTGGCCCTTCTTGCGCTTTTCGTTCTTCTTTGGCTTGTACGTGAAAACAACAACCTTCTTGCCCTTGCCGTTCTTGATTGCCGTGGCAGCAACCTTAGCGCCCTTTACATATGGGTCACCAACTTTAATTCCGTCATCGGAACCAACTGCAAGTACCTTGTCAAAGGAAATTTTTGCGTCTGCTTCTACATTCAGCTTTTCAATGTAGATTACGTCGCCTTCCTGTACTTTGTACTGTTTTCCGCCAGTTTCAATAATTGCGTACATGTGCGTGTTTCCCTACCTTTAATATAGACTCGCTACGACGGGTAAGAACCTGTGTTCTGTTTACCGCTGGGCGCAATACACCCAGGACCCGGAATATGCGGCATCGGTTAGTATAACACAGGCCTTTTGGCCCGTCAACCGTCTTTCTTTGGCAAAATAACAGACAGTGCCGAGTTGTCTGCCTGCAGGATTTTTTGCAGGCGAATTTCGGCATCTTCTTTTGTTACCGTGCGATATACATCCAATTCGTCAAACAGGCAGTACCCCTCCAGATGAGTGGAAATCAGTTCATTTGCAAGGCCATCCGTTTCATTGTAGTCCATAACAGAGCGGCCATAATTCATCTTGCGAAGCATTTGGAACTCTGCTTCCTTAAGGCCGTCTTTCCGCAGCCGTTCAGTTTCCGCTTTAATGGCATCTGCCACCTGCTCCGGATACCGGGACATACCGCTAAACAGAACAGTGCGGTAACCGGGGCCGACAAAATACTCATAGCCGAAGCTGCCGTTAATCAGGCCTTCGTCCAAAAGCCGGTTATAAAGCGGCGAGGTTTCTCCGGCAAGATAATCCAGTAACAGTCCGGTAAGAATCCGGTCCTTTAATGACGGCAGCTCCGGCCCTGCAGGTTCCTTGAACCCCAGTGCAAAGCTGGGCATGGTTACCGCAAATTCCTGCTCCGCATACGGGCGGACAATGGAGTCCGGCTCGTTGAAGGCCGGTCTCCTGTTGGGACCGCCCATGGCCGGAGCAGTGCCAAGAACTGCATCGCAGACGGAAAGAACATCTTCCACTGTTACGTCCCCTACTACGGCAAGGACCATGTTTTCCGAATTGTAGTATTGCTCATAACATTGATACAAAAGGTCCGCAGAAATTTGTGCAATGCTGTCTTCCGTGCCGGCAATATCAATTTTGACAGGGTGATTATGGTACAGACATTCCAGCAGATTGAAAAGGACACGCCAGCCCGGTTCATCCAGATACAT
>CAVHZY010000001.1:101546-105236 GCA_963640645.1 uncultured Phascolarctobacterium sp.
TCCAGAAAGTGGGCTGTTCCGTTTGGAATTTTCTTTCCGGAAAGCAGATTATCTATGGAACCGTAGTTCGTGCCAATAATCCCATAGGTGGTGGAATACCCCTTTTTGGGATACACCAATACGGTCAGGCCGGTGGCGTGCCGGATGGAGAAGTAAGATTCTCCAAGAACTTCGTTTTTAATTTCCCGAATCATACTTCTGCCTCCTCTTCCGTTTCTGCTGCCATTTGGTTACTGACTCCCTTTAACAAAAAGATGGTATCCAGTTTTACGGTTTTGGCGGCGGCAATCACCTGTTCTGCAGTGACCGCCTGTAAAGCATCTGAAATTTCCTGCGGTGTTTTAAACAACGTATCGCAAATACAGATACGGGCCCAGCCTTCAATATCATCCGGACTGTCCGAGATGGAGTGATACCGGTCTTCAAAAGAGCGGTGGCAATTGTTCATATCTTCTTCCGTTACATTTCCGGCCTGCAAATCTGCCAGTTGCTCCAAAATAGCGGCTTTGGCCTTTTCTGCATTTTCCGGTTCAATTCCGCTCTGCACCATTAAAATGCCCTTTCGGCCATACAGCCGCGCGCTGCAGTAGTAGCAAAGGGACTGTGCTTCCCGTACATTTTTGAAAAGGCGGGAGTAAACGCCGCCGCCAAACAGGTCGGCCATGGCGGTATAGACTGCAAAGTCCTTTTCCGGATCCTGCATTCCGGTCCGGAATCCAAGAACCAGTTTGCCCTGTTGGATCTCCTGTTCCTCCGTTACCTCTTTTAAAGCGGTTGCATTCGGTTGGATTCCGGAGCAAAAAGTGGTTAGCGGGCCGCTGCGGTCCACTGCTGAAAGCGCTTTTTCAAAGGTAGAAATAACCTGATCTATAGCACCGTTTCCAACTACATTAACCTGGATCCGCGCGGTTTGCAGTGCTTCCCGCCAGGCCGCCGTTACGCCTTCCGGCGTCAGTGCAGCCACGCTTTCCTCTGTTCCCCATGCATTAATATGGTAGGCTTCCTCTGCGCACATGATTTCTTCACAGCGCCGTAAGGCGTATGCCCGCTTATCGTTTCGTTCTGCTTCCAGGCGTTCCTGTAAAAGACGTTTTTCCCGCTCTACTTCAGAAGTTGGAAATAAGCCATTTTCCGTCAGGTTTGGCGCAAACAAAACCTGACAAAGCAGTTCTGCACTTTCCAGCAAAATATCTTCCTGTGCAAACGCAAACCGGTTGTCCAGGAAAGAAAGAGAAAGGCGCAGCACCTGATTTTCTCCGTATTTTCCAACACCTGGGGTCAGATAGGCCCCATACAAATCTGCCAGTTTCCTGTTCAGCGTGGCTGTAGTAGGATACGCGGCACAGGTTTTCGTTAACAAATAGGGCAGAATTGCATATTTGGCTGCATCCTCCTGTAACGGCAGCACCAGCCCAACCGAAAGGCAGCCGGTTTTAAAACGGTCCGTTTCATAACGAATTACACGGAATCCGGGAAGCGGGTCTTTTACAATATAATTAGAATCCATAGTACTCCTTCATCAGCGGGCATTTTGCCCTGAAAAATACGCTATTATACTAACACAAAACCGTTCATTCTCCTAGGAGAACAACTGACTCCCGTTTCATTGACGCCACACCCCTTCTTTGATAGACTTTTAGCAGACAAGAAAGGGTGAACCACATTATGAATTTTAAAGCAATCGGCGCGTCAGACAAAGTAGAAGGCTTTTGTCTGGTCAAGCGCTGTGAAGTAAAAACCTCTATGAAAGGCACCAAATATATGGATTTGGTGCTGACGGACAAATCGGGGGAAATTGATGCCAAATACTGGGACTACCAGGAAGGTGTCACCATTGTTTTCAAAGAAAACTCCATTGTTAAAGTACGCGGTACACTGGATCAGTTCCGTGGTGCTCCGCAGTTACGGGTAGAACTGATTCGCCCGGCATTGGCCAGTGACAACATTAATCCTGCCGATTACGTTGCCGCCGCCGAATATGACTCTGAAGCCATGTATCAGGAAATCATTTCCATTGCAGAAGGCTTCCGGGATGAAGATTTAAAAATGCTGTTAAAAGCGGTTTATGCCAGATATAAGGAACGCCTTTTGTATTATCCGGCAGCCGTCCGCCTGCACCACGCCATGCGCGGCGGCCTGTTGTACCACACGCTGTCCATTATGCGGATGGCGCAGAAAGCCTGTGAAGTGTATCCAAGTATAGACTCAGACCTGCTTCTTTGCGGCGCTGCGCTCCACGATTTGGGCAAGCTGGAAGAAATGGACGCCAACGAATTAGGCATTGCCGGAAAGTATACTACGGACGGCAACCTGATTGGCCATTTAGTACGCGGCACCATCATGGTGCATGACGTTGCGGTAGAAATCGGCACTCCTGCAGAAAAAACAGAATTGCTGGAGCATATGCTGATTTCCCACCACGGCAAACCGGAGTTCGGTTCTGCAGTCCGTCCCATGTTCCTGGAAGCCCATGTGCTTTCCCTGCTGGACGAGTTAGATGCCAAGGTTTATGAAATTGCCGACATTGTTTCCGGCATTGAACCCGGAGACTTCTCCCAGCGCATCTGGTCTTTGGATGACACCCGTCTGTATAACCACGGACGGAAAGACAGCCTGAAGCCGGAAGCCAATCTGATGGATAAAACGGAGGACAACTTCCATGTGTAACGTTACGCCGGAGGGTGCCACCACCTATAATGCCGGTTCCAACCCCAATCCATGGACGGAATTAAAAATAAAAGTCTCTGGCAAGGACATTGACCTTGCCGGAGACATTGCACAAATGACGGTGCCGTACGGTATCTATATTGAAGACTACCGTTATTTGGAAGAAGAAACCGAAGAAATTGCGCACATTGATTTAATAGATGAAGCCCTTTTACAAAAGGACCGGGACACAGGTTATATTCACATTTATCTGGAGCCCGGCGAAAACCCAATGGAGGCCACTGCCTTTTTACAGGAACGGTATCAGGCGTCCAATATTGCTTATGAAATAGAAGTCCTGCCCTGCAAACGGGAGGACTGGCAAAACAACTGGAAAAAATATTTCCACCCACAGAAAATCGGACAGAAGCTGCTGATTCAGCCCAACTGGCAGGAAGAAGGCGTTGCCGCAGACGCAGACGGGCGGCAGGTGCTTTACCTGGAACCCGGACTGGCCTTCGGCACCGGGTCCCATGACACCACCCGCCTCTGCCTGGAAGCGCTGGAGCAGCACATCCATGGCGGGGAAACCGTCCTTGACCTGGGCTGCGGCACCGGTGTCCTTTCCCTGGCCGCCCTGTTGCTGGGGGCTTCTTCCGCAGAAGGGGTAGACATTGATGAGCTTGCCGTTAAAACTGCGGAAGAAAACGGCCGCCGCAACGGGTTCACTCCCCCGCAATACACAGTCCACTGCGGAGACATGGCCCAGCAGATTACCGGTCAGTATGATCTTGTGGTAGCCAATATTGTGGCAGATGTTATTGTACTTTTCTGCCAGAGTGCCAGGCAGTTTTTAAAGCCGGGCGCATACTTCATCCTTTCCGGTATTTTGAATACACGGGAACCGGATGTACTGCAGGCGTTTCATGACAACGGCTTTTCCATTGCAGAACGCCATGTCTCCGGAGAATGGCTGTGCTTTGTCCTGTCAGCAGACCAGGAAAAGTAACCGGTATATTCTGTTCCGTATCCAAGAGAAAAAAG
>CAVHZY010000001.1:105475-113058 GCA_963640645.1 uncultured Phascolarctobacterium sp.
ATGGCCGGCAAATCCGTTATGGTGGTTACTGCCAGCACTTCCCCAAGGAAGATTTTATAAACATCCCACTTTTTCATTCCAATGGCACGCAGGGTTCCTACCTCTTTAATCCGGCTTAAGAAACTGGACCTGCTGATCAGGAACATTTCAATTAAGGAAATGGCAATGATAATAACCGCAAAAATTATAGTGGTGCGCACCGTTGTCTCCACAGATTCCTGATAGGATGTTTTTGCGTCCTCTAACAGATTTAATACATTGTATCCTTCCGCCGTCAGATCGGCATAAGCGTCCTGCCCCTCTGCCGGACAAAGCGTGTATACGGATGCATTTTCCACCAGTTCATACAGCAGCGTCTGGTCATTAACCAACGGCTTTGTCAGATTCTGGTCTGATGTGTAATAACCTACTACCTTTAATTTTTCCTTACCAACGGTTTCGTCTATGGTCTTGTTCAAAGGATAGGCGTCCCGCTCCTCATAATTCACAATGCACTCGTAGGGATTTTCCGGCAAGTGGCCTTTCTTTAACTGATAGGTACCTTCTGCCAACCGGTAGGATTGCAAATCCCCCGTTTCCGAAGAATCCAGACTGCCGGAATTCACCGTATACATTACGCCGCCAGACGTGTAGCTCCTGTAAAGGCTGTCACTGTTTGACGAATTAGTATAATACAGGGCCCAGATAAACTGACTCTGATCCAGATACAGATTTGGTTCCTGTTGATCTGTCAGACCAACCAGGGTATACTCCCGTCCATTTTTCAAAGAAAAAGCTTTCCCAATCAGTTCCTCCGGATGTTTGATGTTGAACATGGTAAGCCGGTCATCGGAAGACAAAAGCAGTTCCAAAAGCATCCGATCTGCCACAAATTCCTGTTCCGTCTGCGGCAGGCGTCCGGCAAAAAGATCTTCTGCCGTTACTGTGGCAGCATCGGACAAAGAACCCGTCAAAGAGAAGGTAACACCCTCAGACTGATAAAACTGTTCCGGTTCAAAGGTCAATGTAATCTTACTGTCCCCGGGTAAAACATAGCTCAGGTCCTGCCGATCCGCCAATTTGTTGTAATCCGCCACCGTAAGGTTCGGATTTTGCAATTGCAAATAGGAAGCGTTGTCCGTAATGTAATCCTTCTGTTCCACATGTTTTGCACTGCCTATCCGGGCAAACGCAAAAGAAATAAAACATCCGGCCAAGAGGAAGCCAATCAGCAGGAATTTCCGAAGCATGGTATAAGAACCAATTTTCCGGAACCCATGAAAGAAGGCGGCCCAGAAATTTTGTATGGAGCTGTATCGCCTGGCGATGGACTGGTCCCCAATTTCATCCAGGTGAAAATCATAATCCGCAATACTTTCCTGATCTACCTGCTGTTTGTAGTCGTCCACCAGCTCGATGCCGGCACCCTTTTCCAGCACTTCCACATGCTGGTTTTCCGGCGCCTGAATGTACAAATTTCCATTCTTTACTACAATTTTCAGATCCACGGAATCTTCTTCCGAAGCGTAAACCGTAATCTGATCCTGTTGGTCTTTAAAGAAACGCTGGCTGGGGAATTCCTTTAAATAGAAAATGTTATCCAGTTCATAGTCCAGTGCGTTATCATGTTCATTTTCGCGGTCAGCCGTTACGGTGCCGTCCATGATCTCAATAATTCTGGAGGCATAGAATTCTGCCAGATTTCGTTCGTGGGTAACCAGAATCACCAAGCGCTCTTTGGAAATGGTCTTGATGATGTTCATAATTTCCACTGAATTACGGGAATCCAGATTTCCGGTCGGTTCGTCCGCCAAAACAATATCCGGATTTTTAACCAGGGCACGGGCCACGCCAACACGTTGGCGTTCCCCGCCGGACAGCATGGAAACTGGTCTGTGACGGTAGCGCAGCATGCCAACTTTTTCTAAAACATACTCTACCCGGACTTTAATTTCATCCTTGTTTTTAATGCCTACCATTTTCAGGGCAATGGCAACATTGTCAAACACGGTCTTATCTTCCAGCAGTTTATAGTCCTGGAAAATATACCCGACAGATAAACTGCGCAGCTTATCTACCTGACTCATGTTGCGGGAGGACATCTTTTTTCCATCTACCAGAATGGTGCCGCTCTGTACGGAATCCAGTCCGCCTATGGCATTTAACAGTGTTGTCTTTCCGCATCCGGATGGGCCAAGCAGTGCAATTAACCCTACCTCGGGCAGGCTTAGGCTGGTGTTATTAATGACATGAAGTTCGTTTTTCTTGCCTTTATTAAAAAATTTATTTACCTTTTTTAATTCAATCATGTCATCACACCTCCTCATGCAGCGTACTGATACTGCTCTTTTTAAACAGGGTCTTTGCGTAGCGAAGGCTGACCAATACAGCAACAACAACACCTGTCAGGTAAATTAAAAGGTAATCCTGCCACCGCATACTTTGAGCCATGGAAAGCAGGGTTTCATTTCCGGAATACGTTGTTAAAGCCCACCAGAATACGGCAAAAGTAGCGGCAGCCGTATTGGCCACGGTAAGAAGATCTATGCTTAACAGGTTTCTGCAAACCCTGCCATTCCCACCAAGCATTCGGACGGTGGAATAGTAAACATTTCTGGAGCGCATAATGATGCGGATAACAAAGTAACTGACGAAGAATACAACCACTGCCACCATAGCGGTAACCAGAAGCATAAGTGCCTTCATTACAACAGTGACCCCCTGGTTAGAAACCATGGCATCTTTGATGGCAAGCGTTGTATAACCACTGTTTTGTAATGCCTGATTGACAGCATCTACAGCCTCTTCACTGTCAGCCAGAACAGAAATCTGATACGTATCCTTGTCAAACAGTTTGCTGTAATCCTCTGCATTCACATAAATAATGCTGGAATCATAGTAGTCCTCAGAAGAGGTTCCAAGTAACTTCTTTATGGTCTTTTGGTTATAGGTAGAGGTACAGGTAGCGGTCAAAGAATCCGTATAATAAGGTGTCTTTACCTTAATTTCCAGTTTGGATCCGACGCTGTTTCCGTTTTTGGCGTACAAATTGTAATCTTCACTCATGATGCAGGTACCGCTTTTCACACTGTGCAGCGGCTGAATAGCCCAGCCGGGCGCTACCTCGCTTGTATAGGTTTTTCCGTTAAAAACATACTGAAACGTTGCATAACCGGCATTGGCCTGCGTCTGCATTTGTCTCAGCAAAGTGGGACTGACATAGACATAGCCCGCCGCATCAGAATTACCGGTATTCATGTCCAGCTGATCCAGCAATGCCACGCCGGAAATGGTATAGGTTTCTTCTTCACCGGACGACATGTAAAGTTGCTTGTTTACCAGCTCTTCGTAAATAGAAGCAAAGTACTCCCCTTTCTTTGCCACAACCAGTAATTCCGTATCTTTGGTTGGCATTTTTCCCCAGGTCAGGGTTCCGTCAAAGTCTGCCAGCGCACGGGGAACCAGTTGCAGGTAATAGTCCGGCACCTGCGAATCCTGCTCCTGTGTATAAAAGGACATGGCATTGTCCAGGGACAGATCGCTTTCTACCACTTCCTGCACCTGACTCAGGCCGGCAATTTTTTGCAATTCTTCCTGGGTAAAAGAGGTTCCATCCGCTTTTTTTACCACAATGCGGTTGCGTCTCTGATCCTGAAAATAATAATTGTAAGCCTGCTCCGAATCCGACAGGCTAACGCGAAAAGCGCTTAATTCCGCAGTAAGAGAGGCAAAAACAAACAGAAAGACCAAAAGCAGCAAGAAAAATTTCGGCTTAATCTTAAATGCATTGCGGATTCCAATCCGGATCTGCGAGCCGGTGGTCATATTATCATACGTACCGGCGGCCGCTTCCACAGCGGGGTTGTGCCGCAGGGTCACGTCTTCCAGAACCTTGCCGTCATGCATTTTGATTTTTCGGGTAATATAGGGTTCTACCTGTTCAATGTTGTGCGTTACAATAATGACCAGTTTGTCTTTGGCCACGTCCGCCAGCAGGCGGATGACCTCTTCGGCAGACTGCTTGTCCAGGTTGCCGGTGGGCTCATCCGCAATAATAATGGGCGTGTCCTTGGCCAGGGCCCTTGCAATGGCAACCCGCTGCTTCTGTCCGCCGGACAGCTTGGATGCCTTGGTATTGCGGTATTCCGTCAAGCCGACTTTTTCAATCAGTTCATTTACGGTTTGCCTGATTTCCCCCGGTCTGGCACCGTTCAGCAGTAATACCAGTTCTACGTTCTGATATACCGTGTAGCTGTTTACCAGATTAAAGTTCTGGAAAATATTTCCGATATACTTGCGGCGGTAGTCCTCAAATTCTTTTTCCGTATAATGGCTGGTTTCCTTACCATCAATGTACATTTCCCCTTCTTCATAGGTGTCCAGTCCACTGATGACATTCAGCAGGGTGGATTTGCCGGAACCGGACTCTCCAGTAATGGCCACAAACTCTCCCATGGAAAAATTCAGGCTGACCCGGGAAAACCCGGTGGCAATGACGCCCTTACTGTAATAAAATTTGGAAACGTTTGAAAGTTGAATCAAAATTTTCGTCCCCCTTTCTCATTCTGTGGCTTTAGTCTACCATAAAAGGCGGCGGCAAAGGTTACAATCAAATTACAGATATGTCACAAATCTGCCACAGGAAGAATCAAAAAGCGTACAAAAAAGACCCGCTATCCAGCGGATCTTTTTCATTTTATGTTTGATTCTGTTTACTTTGCTTTTATTCTTTGTTGGCAACCGCCTGTTTTGCTTTGGCAATAAAGTCATCCAGCGTGAAGGTTTCGGAATTGCCGCCGTCCCGGTACCGGAGCGTTACGGTTCCAGCCTCTGCCTCCTGCTGACCAAGAACCAGCATATACGGGGCACGGTCTACCTGCTGGGCTTCCCGAATCTTGTAACCAATCTTTTCATTGCGGTCGTCCAGTTCGGCACGGAAACCGGCATGCATCAGATTCTCATAAACATCCGTGGCATAGTCCATGGTCTTTTCCGATACCGGCAGTACCTTAATCTGGGTAGGTGCCAGCCACAGCGGGAACTTACCCTTGGTTTCTTCAATTAAGTAGGCCATAAAGCGGTCCAGGGAACCGAGGATGGCGCGGTGCAATACAACCGGAGTCTGTTCCTTGCCTTCGGAATCAATATACTTCAGGTCAAACTTCATTGGCAGGCAGAAGTCCAGTTGGCAGGTAGACAGGGTGTATTCCCCGCCGACAGCCGGTTTTACGTTGACGTCCAGTTTCGGTCCGTAGAAGGCTGCCTCGCCGATTTCTTCGGTATAATCCATGCCGATTTCATTCAGCACTTCCCGTAACGCATTTTCTGCGGTGTTCCACATATCGTCGTCCGGGTGGTATTTTACGGTATCCTTCGGGTCCCGCAGAGACAGGACACAGCGGTAATCCGTAATATTAAAGTCTTTGTATGCATCAAAAATCAGGTCTACCACGGCACTGACTTCGCTTTTAATCTGTTCCGGCGTACAGAACAGGTGGGCGTCATTCTGGCAGAAGTGACGGCCGCGTTCAATGCCCTTCAGGGTGCCGCTGGCTTCATAACGGAAGTCATGGGCAATTTCACCGATGCGGATTGGCAGTTCCTTATAGCTGTGCGGTTTATTGGCATAAATCCGCATGTGGTGCGGGCAGTTCATAGGACGCAGAACGAAGGCTTCTCCGTCTACTTCCATGGCCGGGAACATATTATCTTTATAGTGTGCCCAGTGACCGGAAGTCTTATACAGATCTACGGTGCCAACACACGGTGTCATAACATGCTGGTAGCCCAGCAGACGTTCTTTTTCCTTGATATAGGTTTCCAGTTCCTGCCAGATGGCGTATCCCTTCGGGAGGAACATGGGAAGACCACGGCCAACCAGGTCATCTGTCATGAAAAGGCCCATTTCCTTGCCAATCTTGCGGTGGTCTCTGGCTTTGGCTTCTTCTACCTGCTTCAGGTATTCATCCAGTTCTGCCTGGGTGGCAAAGGCCACGCCGTTGATGCGGGTCAGCATCTTATTATTGGAGTCATTCCGCCAATAAGCGCCGGACTGCTGGGTCAGCTTGAAAGCCTTTAATGCTTTGGTGTAACAGAGATGCGGGCCGGTGCACATGTCAATGTAATCTCCCTGCTGGAAGAAGGAAATTTCCGCGTCTTCCGGCAGATCGTCTATATGCTCCAGCTTATATTTTTCATGACGTTCTTCCATCAGCTTTTTGGCTTCTTCCCGTGACAGGATGAACGGTTTGAATTTCAGATTGGCTTTTACAATCTTCTTCATTTCTTTTTCAATGGCTTCCAGGTCTTCGTCTGTCAGTTTGACATCTCCCAGATCCACGTCATAGAAAAAGCCGCGTTCGGTAGCCGGTCCGAAAGCAAAATCTGCCTGCGGCCAGAGATGCTGAATGGCCTGTGCCATGATATGTGCTGCGGAATGGCGGATAACCTGCTGTGCCTGCTCTTCGGTGGCTTCGGAAACTACGCCGTGCTTGTCAATGATTTTCATAGAGATAAACCCTTCCTTACGGACTCTGTCCTTGCAATTCCTGTAAATTCTACACCGCAAAAAAAGCAAAGTCAACTATCTCAGCAGCGCTCGTTTTTCCGCAATCCGAAGCGCAAAATCAGGAATCCGGCCAGGCCGGAACCAAGGGCAAGAAGGAGCGGCAGAATTACCGTTTCATCAGCAGTAGAAACTACTTTTGGCTGCGTTGTCACCGGCGATGTAGCTGGCACCGTTGTACTTGGCTGCGGAGCAGTTGTAGTTGGTGTGGTGGGCACTTCCGGAACCGGCTGATTTCCGGCCTCCAGGGAAATAACCTGCCCATCCTCCGTCACTGAAAACAGCAGATCTTCTTCCAAAGGAAGATAGCCCTCCGGAGCCTCCACTTCCCGGAAGAAATAAGAACCAAACGGCAGGTTTTCTACGGTAACGATCCCGTCTTCATCGGTTTGATAGCGTTCCATTGGTTCCTCTGCGCCCTCTGCGTACAGGTCAAAGACTACCTCCGGCAGGCCCACTCCGGTAACGGCATCTGTTTTTTGTAAAATAACGGTCCCGGTTTTTACCTGATTGTGGAACTGCACAGTCTCCGTTGTGTTGTTTCCAACAAAAGCGGTTTGTGCCGTAACAGCAATGTACTGTTCTCCTGCAGTGCCTTCCGTTACGGTGTATTCTCCGGAAGGAATCCCAGTCAGTTCAGCCACTCCGTTTTCATCCGTTTCCAGTTCATAGGTCTCCCCTTGTCCGGTCACCGTAAAGTGGATTCCAGAAACAACGCCATCCGAAGCCGTCTTTTCTACCCGGAGATTCCCGGTGGCGGTGCGGACGGTGGCGCGGGCCGCAACTGCATTGGACTGCTGACCTACAATGGTGGCCTGACCGGTTCCGTTCGGCGCCAGAGCCATCAGGGCCTGGGAGCTTAAGGCAGGCAGTTTTCTGGACAACTGCAGGCCAACGCCGGTTACCGGCTTTTTGCTGATCAGCGTCAGCGTGTTTCCCGCACCTGCAACCGCTACTGCGTCCGTATCAGAGGTTACGCTGTAGTCCTGCAAAACGCCATTGGTATCCGTCAGCACAGCCCGGTAATCTCCGTTTTCCC
>CAVHZY010000001.1:113384-206414 GCA_963640645.1 uncultured Phascolarctobacterium sp.
TTCCAGACTGCGCTGTCTGCCAGCGTGGTTGCAGTCCGTCCGTTATAAGACTCAATTGCGGTTCCGTATTCTATGCAGTAAACCCAGATTGGCGTACCGTCTGCATCTGTCTTTGCATCAGCACCCTCCTGATTGGAATCCGCCAGATACATCATCCGCAGGTAGGTATCATCTCCATCCAGCATAGTATACCGGTAGGTGGAAGTTCCGGCGGAGCCGGAGGCACCGGATGCGCCTTCATTACAGTATTGCGTAATATTAACTGCCGCATTTTCTCCTTCAGAAAGACTCATGGCATAGCATGTGCCTCCTACCATGAAAGAAAGTGCCAGCAGTAATCCGAGGATGGAAAAAAGATGAACTTTTTTGTTTGTCTTCTTCATAAAACTCTCCTTATTTAGAAAAGCGGAGAGTCCTTCTGCAGCAATTTGTGTTGGGCGAAGCTTTTGTTTTTTATTTTATTTTTTAGCAAAAGGACCCTCCGCTGTTTCCCACTATTACATAAACTCTATTTTGGTTGCCGTAATTTCAAAATGCGTCCGGTTCTTTCCCTCTTTATCCTGGTACAACTGGTTTTCAAAACTACCCTGTAGCAGAATCTTGGAGCCTTTCTTCAAATAGGACTCCGCAAACTGTGCCAGTTTGTCCCAGCAATGAACGTCATAGAATTCTCCCGTATCCTTTTCCCCATCATTGTTGGCCATCCGAAAGCTGGCCAGTTTGGCTTTCTTTTCTCCCACTTCCTTTATGGTGGGATCGGCCACCAGCCGGCCGTTCATAACAATTGCTTTCATTGCAATCCCCTTTCCAAAAAGTGACTGGCCTTACCTTATCGCAAGAAAAAATTTTTGAAAAGGGGTTTGGAACCAATAGCAATAAAAAAGCAACCAATGGTAGTGAACCAGAGGTTGCTTTCGTATGATTTTTCGTATTGCGCAGCTTATCTACGTGCTTTTCAAGGCCTGTGCCCGTTACATCAGAGCCAGAATCCGGGCCGTAAATTCAGACGGATTTTCCGGTGTAATACCCTCTAACAGAAGGGCCTGATCAAAGAGCAGATTAACATAATCTGCCGCCTTGTCCTTGTCCGTTTCATATAGTTCTTTCATCTTGGCAAAGATCGGGTGTTCGGTATTCAGCTCCAGCACTTTCTGGGCTTTCATCCGGTCAGCCGCGTTCATCTGCATGGACAGCATCTTTTCCATTTCCAGGGAAATGCCACCTTCGGTACTGATGCAGGCAGGCGCACTCTTCAGTCTGGAGGAAACCTTGACTGCGGTAGCTTTGCCGCCTAAGGATTCTTTCAGGAAATCAAAGAACTCCTTGTTCTCTTCTTCCTTGGCTTTGGCGCTATCCTTTTCATCCTGGGTATCAAAGCCCAGATCATCATCGGAAACTGAGCGGAATTCTTTTCCTTCATAGCCGCCCCACATCATCTTGATGGCAAATTCATCGATGCTTTCCGTGAAGTACAGGATTTCATAGCCCTTATCCGCTACCATTTCTACCTGCGGCAGGGAAGCAATCTGTTCTAGGCTGTCACCGGCAGCATAATAGATGTATTTCTGGTCTTCCTTCATGCGGCCGACATATTCTTCCAGCGTGGTATAGCCGCCAGTAAAGGAGCTGTGGAACAGCAAGAGGTCCCGTAGCAGTTCGGCATGCTGGCCGTAGTCACTGTAGGTACCGTATTTCAGGTTGGCACCGAATTCCTTAAAGAAGGTTTCATACTGTTCCCTGTCCTGACGCAGCATCTTCAACAGTTCCGACTTGATCTTCTTTTCCAGGCTTCTGGCAATAATCTGTACCTGGCGATCCTGCTGCAGCATTTCACGGGAAATATTCAAAGACAGATCTTCGCTGTCTACCAGGCCTTTGACAAAGCCGAAGTAATCTCCAAGCAGGTCTTTGCAGCAATCCATAATCAGGACGCCGGAAGCGTACAGCTTCAGGCCCTTTTCATAATCCTTGCTGTACAGATCCATAGGAGCTTTTCCCGGGATGAACAGCAATGCGTTGTAGGTAGCAGCCCCTTCTGTAGAGCTGTGGATAACCTTCATTGGCGGATTCCAGTCCATAAAGTTGCTCATGTAGAACTGGTTGTATTCTTCTTCCGTCACTTCGTTTTTGTTCTTCTTCCAGATAGGAGCCATGGTGTTCAGGGTTTCCTCTTTGGTCACGTCCTGATACTTCGGCGAGCCATCTTCTTCCGTTTCGCCTTCCACCGGTTCGGAAGTGGTCATGTTCATCCGGATAGGATACCGGATGTAATCACTGTATTTCTTTACCAGGCCGGCCAGGGTGTGTTCATCCAGATAGTTGCTGTAATTTTCTTCTTCCGTGTCCTCTTTCAAAGTCAGGATAATATCAGTACCATGGCCTTCTCTTTCTGCTTCGGTAATGGTATATCCGTCTGCGCCGGTGGATTTCCAGGACCAGGCTTCATCTGCGCCAAAGGCTTTACTGATAACTTCTACCGAAGATGCTACCATGAAGGCAGAGTAGAAGCCTACGCCAAACTGTCCGATGATATCAATGTCTTCCGCATTTTTGTCCCCTTCGGATTCGTTGCGGAACAAGCGGGAACCGGATTTGGCAATAGTACCAAGGTTCTTATCAAGCTCTTCTTTGCTCATACCAATGCCGTTATCGCTAATGGTCAGGGTACGGTTTTCTTTGTCTGTGGAAAGGTGAATCGCAAAGTCATTCCGGGACAAGCCGCTGATGCCCTCCGAAAGGGTCTTGTAATAAAGCTTATCCTCTGCATCCGATGCGTTTGAAATCAGCTCCCGCAGGAAAATTTCCTTGTTTGTATAAATGGAGTTGATCATCAGGTCCAGAAGCCGTTTGGATTCTGCCTTAAATTGTTTTTTAGCCATTTATTGTCACCTCATGAAAGTAATGAAACCATATTTTATGGAATTAGCACTCTTACAGTGTGAGTGCTAACAAGGATTATTATAGTCTTTTCTTTCCGGAAAGCAAGCCCTTTTCCCGAAGATTTTTGCAGGATTTTTCCATCAGAAAACCCCCGGTGCCATTCTTTGCAAAAGCACCGGGGGTAATTCTTTTTTACTTGTTTTTGGAAGGTTTTATCCCACTCGAAATAAATTCCGGTCAGGCCACCTGTTTGGTTTCCTTGCGTGCGGTGTACATCCGCTGGAAGGTCTTGACAATTTCTACAATAAACATGCCTACCATACCAATGCCAATGGCCACCAGATATTCATCCAGTTCTACAGAAGCAAAGTCAAAGGCATTTGCCAGGACAGGAACTTCACAGACCAGCGTGGTACAGATCATACTGCCGGCGGCAGCGCCCCAGAGCATCCAGTTCTGGTTCTTCATGGTAAAGATACAACCACGCAGGGAACGCATATTGAAACTGTGACAGATTTCTGCCATGGACATGGTCAGGAACGCCATGGTCATGCCATCCTGACTGTTGGCAATTTCCCAGACACCGGATTCCATATAGTGGCCGACAAAATAGGAAGTCAGAACCAGAATGGAAACCAGAATACCCTGATAAGCAATGTCTCCGCCCATGCCACCGGCAAAAATACCGGCCTTGGCGCTCCGCGGTTTGCGGCGCATAATGTCTCCCTCTGCCTTTTCCATGCCCAGCGCCAGTGCCGGGAAGCAGTCAGTAATTAAGTTAATCCAAAGCAGGTGTACCGGCTTCAGAATGGTAAAGCCAAGTAAGCTGGAAACAAAGATACTGATTACTTCGCTCATGTTAGATCCAAGCAGATACTGAATGGCCTTTCGGATGTTGTCATAAATACGGCGGCCTTCTTCCACGGCGCCGACAATGGTGGCAAAGTTATCATCCGCCAGAACCATATCTGCTACATTCTTGGTAACATCCGTGCCGGTAATGCCCATACCAACGCCAATGTCTGCACTCTTAATACTTGGTGCATCATTCACACCGTCTCCGGTCATGGCGGTTACGTAACCGGCATTGCGCCAGGCCGTAACAATCCGGGTCTTATGTTCCGGCTGTACGCGGGCATAAACGCTGATATCCTGTACACAGGCGGCAAACTCTTCGTCGCTCATGGCAGACAGCTCCGTACCGGTAATGGCCCGCTGGCCATCGGACAGAATGCCCAGTTCTTTGGCAATTGCCACGGCAGTATCCACGTGGTCACCGGTAATCATGATGGCGCGGATGCCGGCCGTTTTACACTCGGCAATGGCATCTTTGACTTCCGGGCGCACCGGATCAATCATGCCGGTCAGGCCGACAAAACACAGGTCGGATTCCAGCGTTTCCGCATCCATGGAATCCGGCTTTGCCTCCCAAAGCCGTTGTGCACAGGCCAGAACCCGCAGTGCCCTGTCGGCCATTTCTTTGTTGGCGTTCAGGATTTCCGCACGGTATTCATCGGTCATCGGAACCGGTTTCCCATCTAACAGGTAGTAGTTGCACCGGTCAATGACAACATCCGGTGCGCCCTTGGTATATTGGACAATGCCATTGGCCGTCTGGTGAACGGTGGTCATCATCTTACGGCCGGAATCAAATGGCGCCTCTCCAATTCGTGGGCAGGCTTCCTTTAATGCCGGTTTCTTTAAGCCCAGTTCACTTGCCCAGGCAACCAGGGCTGCTTCCGTGGGTTCTCCGGTAACCGTGTCGTCTTCGCCCAGCTCCGCATCACAGCAAAGTGCCATTGCTTTGGCCAGGAGGTCCTCATCCGCGCCAAAGTGATCCACTACAGTCATCTTATTCTGCGTCAGCGTGCCGGTTTTGTCCGAACAGATAATCTGCGCGCAACCCAGCGTTTCCACCGCCGTCAGGCGGCGGATAATGGCGTTGCGCTTGGACATATTGGTAACGCCAATGGACAAAACCACCGTCACAACGGCCGCCAGGCCTTCCGGTATGGCCGCAACCGCCAGCGATACCGCAATCATGAAGGAGTTCAGAATGACTTCAAAATTGAAGTCGGATACCCGCAGCAGTTGTACCGCAAAGATAACCACACAAATGCCAAGCACCAGCCAGGTCAGGATCTTACTGAGCTGGCTCAGCTTGATTTGCAGCGGCGTCTGACCGTCTTCTGCCTTGGTCAGCGCGTCTGCAATCTTGCCCATTTCGGTATCCATGCCGATTGCGGTAACCACCATGGCCCCGCGGCCGTAAACAACAGTGGATCCCATATAGGCCATGTTCTTCCGGTCGCCCAAAGGCACGTCTTCTAAATTAATTAAATCCACAAACTTGGTAACAGGAACGGATTCTCCTGTCAGTGCAGCTTCCTCTATTTTTAAGCTGGCATTTTCAATCAGTCTGCCGTCGGCAGGAACCGCATCGCCCGCTTCCAAAAGGACAACATCGCCTACAACCAGGTCTTCACTGTGGATGACTTCCATTTTGCCGCCCCGCAGGACCTTGGATGTAGCCGCAGACATTTCCTGCAGCGCTTCAATGGCTTTTTCCGCCTTGTTTTCCTGATAAACACCCAGCACGGCGTTGACCAGTACCACAGACAGAATGATGATAACATCTGCAAAGCTTTCGCCCTGTATGCCGGCCAGCACACCACTGATGGCTGCCGCCACCAGCAGGATGATGATCATGGGATCCGCCATCTGTTTAAAAAACTGCTTAATCAGGGAATCTTTCTTTCCCTCAGCCAGCTTGTTCTTACCGTTTTCTTCCAGCCTGCGTTGTGCCTCCTGTGCACTTAAGCCCTCTTTGGCACTGTGCAGTTCGGCAAGGACGTGTTCCGCGTCCTGATGATAGTACTTCATTTAGTACCCTCCTTCAAAAGTGTCCATTTCCATAAAAAAAGCAAGACTTTTACAGCTTGCTTTCACTGTAAAAGTCTTGCTCATACGTTTTGTACTCTATAGACCGAACCTTTCGGTTGAGATGACGACCTATGGAACGCCTTTGCAGGCGCAAGCTACTCCCTTTGCGCTTAGAATAGCAATTTTTTCCGGTCAAGTCAACCGGTATTTCCTACTTTTTCGGCTTATCGTTTTCTTCCAAGAAGGCTAAATAAAACCAGGGCAATTAAGGCCGCAATTCCGATTCCACCGATAATGTAATAGGTCTGGTCTCCGGTAGCCGCAATTGCAGTCCCGCCATCCGTTGCAAAAGCGGAAACAGAGAAACAGAATGTGGCTAATAAACTCATGATTACAGACAGTAGGCTGCGCCAATTTTGAGACATAAAAAAGCTCCTTTCCAGACAATTCACTGCCTGAAATTATAGCATATAACAGCAAAAGAAGGAACCATTTGACCCTTCCCCGGGCGAGTCAGCACTCCGGTATTGCTTAGAACTGACTCGCCCGAAAAAGATAATTTGACAACTGTCACGCTTCCAAAGATAATGGGATTGGGTTTTCAGTAGTTTTTTAGAAAAGGAGTCAATTTGTGAAACGGGCATTGCAAAAGCCGGAGCAAAAAAGAGAGGCTCTGCAGGAGGAAAGCGTTGGTTATGACGGTCTGTTCTGGCTGTTCATGATTGGCTGTGTACTTGGTGTTTTAGTGGAAGGCGTATTCTGCCTGCTTGCCCATGGGCATTGGGAAAGTCACGTGGTTTCCGTGTTTGGATACTTCAATATCCTTTACGGAATTGGAGCCGTTGTCATGTATGTCGGCGCCGGTGTACTAAAAAGCAAAAACATTGCCCTGCGGGTCACTATTATCACGTTGGTTCTTACCGTTTTGGAATTGATTGCCGGTCTGCTGCTTCGAGACGGACTTGGCATGGAAGCATGGAATTATAATGGAAAATTTATGAATTTCCAGGGCCTGATCTGCCTTAGTTTTTCCGCCATCTGGGGCGTTGCCTCTTTGGTATTCTGCATTGAATACCCGCGGATTAAAAAATTTTTACTCCGCTTTCGCGGCAGACGCTGGCATGTTGCCTGCGTGGTATTAAGCGTTTTTATGGCTGTTAATCTGTGGTTCACCGGCGCCGCCATTATCCGCTGGAGTGCCCGTCACTATGGGGTGGAAGCCGCCAACGCCTTTGAACGCAGTCTGGATGTAGAGTCCCCGGACGAGTGGATGAAGCAGCGCTTTATTGAATGGAAATTCCTGGACTGAATCATCCCAAAAACTATTTTTCTTAAATTTTGGGGCTTGACGGATAAAAATTTTAGTGTTTATAATAATGCCACAAACCGTTGAGGGAGAGTAGTAAGACAGACGAACTCTTTCAGAGATCTGCCGGTTGGTGAAAGGCAGAAGAGGAACCTGATCCGAATGGCCTCCTGAGGGCAACCCGAACAGCTTTTGCAAAGTAGGGAAGACGGAGAACACAACTTCGTAAACAAAGGGGGCGTATGATGGTACGCCGATGAGAGGATGCTTTTGCATCAAGCTGGGTGGCACCGCAGGAGAATTTAACTCTTGTCCTGGCAGTAATTTATTTACTGTGGGACAGGAGTTTTTTTATTGCTTCTTTCCCATAGGCCAAAGCCAAGGAGGTTCATGAGAAATGAGCAACGAAAACAAAATCCCGTACAAAATCTATCTGGACGAAACCGAAATCCCGAAACAATGGTACAACGTGCGGGCGGACATGAAAACCAAGCCGGCCCCACTGTTGAATCCGGGCACCCACCAGCCACTGACCGCAGAAGAGCTTTCCCCTATTTTCTGCAAAGAGCTGATTGACCAGGAATTGGATGACACCACACCGTTTATCCCTATTCCGGAAGAAATCCAGGACTATTACAAGACGTACCGTCCGTCCCCTACCATTCGTGCCTATCATTTGGAAAAAGCACTGGGAACGCCGGCCAAAATTTATTACAAGTTTGAGGGCAACAACACCAGCGGCAGCCATAAGCTGAACTCCGCACTGGCCCAGGCCTATTACGCAAAGAAGCAGGGCTTAAAGGGTGTTACCACAGAGACCGGAGCCGGTCAGTGGGGCACGGCACTATCCATGGCCTGCGCATACTTCGGACTGGATTGCAAAGTGTACATGGTTAAGGTTTCTTATGAACAGAAACCGTTCCGTCGGGAAGTCATGAAAGTATACGGTGCAGACGTGGTACCGTCTCCATCTGAAACTACAGAGGTCGGCAAGAAAATCCTAGCTGCCCACCCGGGCACCACCGGTTCTCTGGGCTGTGCCATTTCAGAAGCCGTTGAAGTGGCCACTTCCCACGAAGGATACCGTTACGTTCTGGGAAGCGTTTTAAACCAGGTTCTGTTACATCAGTCCGTTATTGGTCTGGAAGCAAAAGCAGCCCTGGATAAATACAATGTAAAGCCGGATATCATCATTGGCTGCGCCGGCGGCGGCTCCAATCTGGGCGGGCTGATTGCTCCGTTCATGGGAGAAAAACTCCGTGGTGAAGCGGACTACCGCTTCATTGCCGTGGAACCGGCCAGTTGTCCCAGCTTTACCCGGGGAAAATTTGCCTATGACTTCTGTGATACCGGCATGATTTGCCCGCTGGCTAAAATGTACACTCTGGGCAGTGGATTCATTCCGTCCCCGAACCATGCCGGCGGCTTGCGGTTCCACGGCATGAGTTCCACCCTGTCCCAGCTGTATCATGACGGATACATGGAAGCCAGAGCGGTGGAACAGACCTCTGTCTTCCAGGCCGCGGAGCAATTTGCCCGCACAGAGGGCATCCTGCCGGCGCCGGAAAGCAGTCACGCCATCCGTGTTGCCATTGATGAAGCACTGAAATGCAAGGAAACCGGTGAAGAAAAAACCATCCTCTTCGGCTTAACCGGCACCGGTTACTTTGACATGGTAGCTTATGAACAGTTCCACAACGGCACCATGACCGATTACATTCCGTCAGACGAAGACCTGCAGGCCGGCTTCAACGGCATTCCGCAGTTCCCCGGCAATGAAATCTGAACAATATCTCCCTATAAAACAAAACAAAGCCAAACGGAGCCTGGTGCAGACTGACTGCACCAGGCTCTGTTTTTTATAAGATACTACATCGCAAAAAATCAGATTTGTTTTTCTTCAGACATATTTTTCCACAAAGTCTGCATACTGCTCCAGGCCCCAGGCCGTAGCTTCTTTGGCAACTTTGGCATACGGTGCCATCATGTCAAAGGCATGATAACAACCGCTGTATTCCTTGGTTACGGTTTCCGTTCCGGTTTCTGCCAGCCGGGTAAAATAAGTTTCGTCTTCATCATGAAACGGCTCTATGCTGCCGTAAAAGGAAAAGGCCGGTGGCAGGTTGGACAGATCGGCTGCCCGGGCAGGAGCCGCATAATACGGTACTCTGTCCTGAATAAACTGCTCATCCAGATAAATATGCCAGGCGGAGCGGTTTGCTGTTTCGTTCCAGACCGGCGCGTTGTTTTTCCGGCTGCTGCTGGTTAAACGGTCATCCAGCATAGGATAAAGCGGAATCTGGAAGGCAAACGGATCTTCTCCCTTGTCCCGGCAATACAGTGTCAGTGCTGCAGTCAGTCCGCCGCCGGCACTTTCTCCGCCTACTACCAGCTTTTCACTTTGAATGCCCAGCTGTTCTTTGTGGGATTCCATCCACTTTAATGCCGTATAACAATCCTCCAGTGCTGCCGGATACGGAGCCTTTGCAGACAGGGTGTAATCCGGGAGTACAATAACGCAGTTGTACTGCTTCAGCAGATGCTTTGGGAACGCCATAATGGCCATTTCCGGTGCGCCCAGGACGTACCCTCCACCATGACACCATAGGATGCCAACCGTCTTGCTGCCGTCGTTTTTTCTGCCGTCCAGAATCAGCAGTTTCATTTTGCTTCCATTCTTTCGGGAAATGGTGCGGTAACTTCCGTTCAGGCTTTTCATTGGGAGCATCCCCAAAACAACAGTCCCCAGGGGCGATGCAATCCGTTGCACCTTTTCCACGCCCAGAGGACTGCCGTATTTTAAGGCTAAGCCTTCTAATCTGATTTCTTTTCGGATGGATTGATTTGGAATTCTCATGAAACATTCCTCCCTTCACTATCAATTCTACAAATCAACTTTGAAGTGTTTGTTAACTTCCCGTAAACAATGTTTTACCAAGGTAAAGTGTTAGTAAAGTAAAGCGTATCAAAGTCATAAAAATCCCGATACACCTGTTTCAGATGTACCGGGATTATCTTTTATCCTATTTCCTTTATGCGAGTTACTTATACTACATTAAAGGAGCTGGAATAGGCAGCAAAGCGTTCAAAGCTGTTGGTGCCGGTCTTGGCAATGCCGTTGTAAACCAGTCTGTAGGTGCCCTTGTCTACGTTCCGAAGGAGCCAGTTGGCGGAAGCTTCCGAAGTAGAAGTCAGGGTCTTGGCAGTGGAGTGGAAGTAGGTATACGGGTCAGAGTCATCTCTTACCTGTACCCACTTGCCGTCTACCAGTTTTTCTACGGCCATGTAGGTGTAATCCTTCAGCAGTTCTTCCGCATTATCTACGGTCTGGGAACCACCCAGCTTGAACTGGAAGACAGAAGTGTCAATCTTGAAGGTGTAGTCATCCTGTACCTTACCGGAAAGACTGACTTCTGTTACATGTCTTGGGTTAACGCCCTGCCATACAGCAGTAACGGTTTCTCCGTTTTTGTAGCTTTCCTTAACGTCGGTCTTCAGGGTACCGTAGTCACCGGTATCTACCAGAGACGGAACAATGGCAGCCGGAGTCTGAATCAGCGGTGGCTGTGTATCCTTCATTTTCAGGGAGTACTTAGTGTGCTTACCGGCAACCAGATCCTGGGACAGTTTGTCCAGTTCCTGAGCCAGGGCAGCCTGGGACCACGGACCATACAGGCAGGTGGCGCCTTCATAATGCTGTGCAGCATATTCTTCTCTGGTGGTCAGATACTGACTGTAAGAGTTACTGTAGCCAGACAGAATAATATGCTTAACGCCAATCTGGGAAAGTGTGTCAGCCAGTGCTTCTTTTGTCCGGCGGCCGGCTTCGGTAGTAAGTTCAAACGGGTTGCCGCAAATGGCTACCTGACCAATGGTGAATACCTGCAGCGGTTCATTAACGGTCTTTAAGCCGAACGAGGCAGTATCCAGACAAACCAGTTTTTCCATCTGTTCGTCATCATACTTGTCAGAAAGCAGAACCTTCATGGCAATTGGCCATACCTGCGGAGCAATCTTTTCCAGACCGTACAGGTCAATGCTGGAGAAATCATACTTTTCTCTGACTACATTGCCATCTTCGTCCAGATAGTAATTGTTGCGAACGGCACCTTCTTCGGCGTTGTCTACCGGGGCACCTTCTTCGTCACCGGCAATGATGCCGGCACCGATGCACGGATCAGAGGTTCTGGCGGTGGACACATCATCATAGTCCATCTTATAAGAACCAATGTACTTTTCATCTACAGAAATGTTGCTGTAATCTACAATTTCATAATTGTATCTTACTTCTCCGGACAGCTTAATGGTGGTAATGCCCTTGCCGCCCTTCAGAATCTTCAGTGCAGCGTCAGCTTCCTGCTGACCGGCAACAATCTGGTTTTCAATAACATCCAGGGAGTCATCAACGTCTGCCGGGCGCTGGAAGGCTTCGGTAACATCCTCTTCCTGTGGTTTGTTCGGAGAAACGTCTCCGCATTCATTCTGTGCAAAAGCAGCAACATAGCCGTTGCCCTTTTCCTGTTCTACATAGTAAGCGGCGTAACCTTTGTGGTCTGCTGCTAAATAAACGTTGTCAATCGGGTTGGAAGTGCCGTGGCTTGGGAAGAAGCTCAGCATGCCAATTTCTCCTTCGCCGGTGTGGCTGAAGGAAAGGATGGACATTTCCTTGCTGACAGTCTTGCAGGCGGCTTCAAAATCAGAAGCATACTGGGAACCGTCATAGTTGTTGTTCCACTTTGCAGCAGCAAGGGAACGGTTGTAAGATTCAATGTCCGTATCCGCATAGGAAAGAGTAACGGAACCCGGTGCCAGATCTTCATGTGCAGCTTCAATGGAGTCAGCAATGCCACTTACAATCAGGTCGGTGGCTTCGTCATCATATCCCGGAACACCGTTAATCAGGTCATATAATCCGTACCAGGAGTTGTTGGATCCGGAGGAATGGCAGTGGGTTGCGGAAATCATAACGTTTTCTTCCCCATACTGGCTAAGACCTCTGGACTTCAGTTCCTTCAGTACCATGGGTTTAATGGATTCGGTCATGTGAACCAGTTCAACGGAAACATACACAACCGGGGTCTTTCCGGTCTGTACAATGAAAGCACGGGAGTGCAGTCTCATTAAGAGGCCTTCAATCAGGTTACCCATGGAGTTGTATCCGTTGGAGATAGAGGTAATTGGTCCGGTAATATCAGCAGAACCAACACCAACGTACATGGTCTTGTCTGACTTCTTGGCTGCAAAACCAACCGTTGCACAGCTGAAGAGCAGTGCTAATACTAAAGTCAGAGAAAGAACAACTTTTTTCAGCTTTTTCATAATTCTCTCCCTTTTTCATTTTTTGACAGCAAAGCTATCTTAAAACAACCTACATTTTACCACAGTAAAGCGGCTTTCAACAGCTCTTCATATCGCCAAAATATGGAACCATGCGCTTAGCAACTTTCATAAAAAAGCAGTCATTCTATGAACAAACCTTTAACAGCCGCCATAAAAGTCAGTGTTCTTCAGCGTAGTGGTATCCCAGGTCAAACGCCTTTAGGTTCATTTCCGTAAACTTTGGCGGAACCGTTTCCCGGATAACCTGTTGCCAGGTTTCCTTCGGAATATCCGTAGCGGCAGCCATCAGTCCAATCAGGGCAACGTTGACAGCTTTGGAAGAGCCTGCCTGAACGGCAAGGCCTAAGGCATCAACGGCAATTAAATCAGCACCGGTGGCTTTTAAGGATTCCAGAATATGTTCCGGATATTTAGCCGTACCGTTGATAACCGGCATCGGGTCCATGCATTGGGTATTAGTAATTACCTTGCCGCCCTTCTTCAGAAACGGCAGCCACCGGGCAGCTTCCAGTTGTTCAAAGGACAGGATAATATCTGCCTCGCCTTCGTTGACAATGGGAGACGCCACTTTGTCACCGTATTTTACATAAGTTACTACGGAGCCGCCCCGCTGGGACATACCGTGTACTTCGGAAATTTTTACATCATAGCCTTCTGCCAGAAGGGCACGGCCAAGCAGTCGGGACGCAAGCAGCGTACCCTGTCCGCCAACGCCGACAATCATAATGGATCTTGTCATCTTATTTGCCCTCCTTCATTGCTTTTACCGGACAGAGCGGCAGGCACATACCGCAGCCAACACACTGGGTAAAGTCAATGGTAGACTTTCCTTCTTTCATGCTGATGGCCGGACAGCCGATCTTCATGCAGGCCTTACAGCCAATGCACTTATCCGGGTCCACGGTAACGGCCGGTTTCTGCTGCTTCCGGATTTCCGGCAACAGGACACAGGGCCGGCGGGAAATAATCAGAGACGGTTCATCTACTTCCAGTTCTGCTTTAATGGCAGCTTTGGTAGCCTTGATATCATACGGATCTACTACAACAACCCGTTTCATACCAACAGCCCTGGCCAATGCTTCCAGATCAATGGCAGTGGTTGGGTCCCCGTTGATTCGCTTGCCCGTAGTCGGGTTCTGCTGATGGCCGGTCATACCGGTAATGGAGTTATCCAGAATAATAATATTGGAGCTGGACTGGTTATAAACAGCATTAATCATACCGGTAATACCGGAATGAACAAAGGTAGAGTCACCAATGACAGCAACGCTGTTTTTAGCATGCTCCGGATCTACCTTATTGCGTCCGTGCAAACCGGAAATGGACTGGCCCATGCAGATAACGGTATCAATGGCACTGGTTGGTGGCAGGGCACCCAGGGTGTAACATCCGATGTCACCGGATACAAAGACCTTCAGGTCATGCAGTGCGGTAAACAGGCCACGGTGCGGACAGCCCGGGCAGAGTGCCGGCGGACGGCCCGGAATTTCCAGATCCGTCTTCATCTGTTCTGCTTCTTCGTGCAGAATAACTTTCCGGATCAGAGCCTGGGAATATTCTCCCTGCAGGGTAAACGCATCTTTTCCGACACACGGGATTCCCAGTGCGCGAACATGTTCTTCCACAAATGGATCCAGCTGTTCCAGCACATAAAGGGTGTCAACTTCTTTGGCAAAATCCTTAATTTTTTGTACCGGCAGCGGATAAACGCAGCCCAGTTTCAAATAAGAGGCCTTGTCTCCAAGGGCCTCCCTGGCATATTGATAGGTAATACCGGCAGCAATCACGCCGATTTTCCTGTCATTCCATTCAATGGTGTTTAAGTCTGTGGTTTCAGCCCATTCCAGTTCTCTGGCCTGGCGGTCTTCAACCACAACGTGCCGTTTAATGGCGGAAGCCGGCATCATTACATACTTGGCCACGCTCTTTTCATACGGCTTTAAGTCTTTTTCTTCCCGCTCTCCCAGTTCTACAATACTGCTGGAATGTGCCACACGGGTGGTTAACCGAAGCAATACCGGAGTATCAAACTGTTCACTGAGTTCATATGCTTTTTTGGCATAATTTTTACATTCTGTAGAATCCGATGGCTCCAGCATCAGAATTTTGGCCGCCTTGGCATAGTGGCGGGAATCCTGTTCGTTCTGGGAAGAGAACATACCCGGGTCATCCGCAACGGCAATTACCAGACCCCCGTTGACGCCCGTATAAGAGGACGTAAACAGCGGGTCAGCCGCCACGTTCAGACCAACGTGCTTTTGTGCCGAAAAGGCTCTTGCCCCGGCGATGCACGCACCAATGGATGCTTCCAGTGCCACCTTTTCATTTGGGGCCCATTCGCACCAGATTTCCGGATGCTTTACGGCATTTTCCGTAATTTCAGTACTCGGGGTTCCCGGGTAACTGGAGACGAAGCGAACCCCTGCCTCATACAGGCCCTGGGCAACGGCTTCATTTCCCAGCAACAATTTCTTCATACATCATCCCTCTTTGTGTTTTGCTTTTCCTTAGTTTGTCTGGCGGGAAATCAGATCTGCTCCGGCGTACATTTCCCGCAACTTCGGCTTTTCAATTTTGCCAGTTGGATTTCTTGGCACGTGGGCAAAAATAATTTTCCGTGGCCGCTTGTAGCGCGGCAGTGCTTTACAGAACTCATTGACTTCCGCTTCGGTCAGGTCATACCCTTCCTTGCTTTCAATAATGGCAGCGGCAATTTCTCCTAACCGGGCATCTGGCAGGCCGATAACAGCCACGTCCTTAATTTCCACCATGCGATGCAGGAAATCTTCTATCTGTACCGGGTAGATATTTTCTCCACCCATTATAATAACATCTTTTTTCCGGTCTACAATTTGAATCATGCCATGTTCATCTACCATGCCCATGTCGCCGGAAAGCAGCCAGCCGTCTTTCAGGGTTTCCGCAGTGGCTTTTTCATCCTTGTAGTAACATTTCATAACGCCGGGACCCTGAATCCAGATTTCTCCGACGGTTCCCTGCGGTACTTCGTTTCCGTCCTGGTCACAAAGCTTGATTTTCCAACCATAACCCGGCACACCGATGGCACCGGCATACTGTACATTTTCCACACCAAGGTGAATGCATCCCGGTCCGATGGATTCGGACAAACCATAGTTGGTATCATATTGATGATTCGGGAATACTTCCAGCCAGTGTTTAATCATACTGTGCGGTACCGGCTGTGCCCCGATATGCATCAGTCTCCACTGATCCAGCTTATAATCTTCCAGGTGGATTTCCCCGCTGTCAATGGCATCCAGAATATCCTGAGCCCAGGGAACCAGTAGCCATACAATGGTACATTGCTCGTCCGAAACCGCCTGCAAAATCCACTCCGGTTTGGTGCCTTTTAAAAGCACGGCTTTGGAACAGGAAATCAGGGAACCCATCCAGTGCATCTTGGCACCGGTGTGGTACAGCGGCGGGATACAAAGAAAAACGTCATTCTTTGTCTGCCCATGATGCTTTTGTTCTACGGTAGCCGCGTGCATTAAGCTGCGGTGTGCATGCAGAATAGCCTTCGGGAATCCGGTAGTGCCGGAAGAATAGTAAATGGCTGCATCGTCATCCGGTGTCAGAGGAACATCCGGTTTCTCTTTGGAGCAGAATTTAATCAGCCGTTCCATGTTATCAGCAAAGTTCGGGCAGTCTTCCCCAACATAAAACAGATGGCCCACATCCGGAATCCGGTCCAGGATGGCTTCAATCCGTCCCACAAACTCAGGACCGAATACCAGCATGGAGCAGTCTGCTTTATCCAGACAGTATTTGATTTCTTCCGCGTCATAGCGGTAATTCAGCGGGACAGCCAATGCGCCGGTCTTCAGGATACCAAAGTAAATGGGTAACCATTCAATGGAATTCATCAGAAGGATGGCTACCTTGTCTCCTTTTTTTATGCCACGGGTGAACAGTAAATTGGCCACCATGTTAGCACGGTCATCAAAGGTTTTCCAGGTCATTTCCCGACGGAACGGCTGACCCGGTTCCGGTTGCATTAAAGCATAGTCCTTCCAGGTAATCCGGCTTTTTACGTCAAACTGCGGATTAATTTCCACCAGGGCAACCTCATCCGGTGCCTCTTTTGCATTCCGCTCCAGATACTCAAAAATCAACATTTCTTTCATGTTGGATCCCTTCTTCATTCTGCATTTTTCATTCCGTTTATATTCTGCACTTTAAAGCATGACGGTTTAAAGTGCTAAAGTCGCTTGTTCACGCAATATAAATAGTTTATCATTCCCACTTTTCTTTTACAAGGACGCAAAAAGACCTGCCACAGACACTTTGCTGTGGCAGGCCCGTTTTTATTTCTTTATTTTTTCCAGCGGGAGCGCTTTGGAGCAGAACTCATACCGGATCCGTCATTGACCGGTTTGTTCACATACTCCGCATCAAACTGACGAAGCAGTTCCTTTTGATGCTCTGTTACTTTCTTAGGAACGTCAACAATCAGCTTCACATATTCATCACCGGTGGACGGAGAAAAAGAAGGTTTAATTCCTCTGCCACGGAGGCGGACGGTAGTGCCCGGCTGGGTTCCGGCCGGAATATGGTATTTGACTTTTCCGTCCAAAGTAGGCGCATAAATTTCGTCTCCTAAGACGGCCTGGGAATAGGTAATGGTAACCGAAGTATATACGTCATTGCCCTGACGGGTAAAGACCGGATGCGGTTTTATGCTGGCGGTAATGTAGATGTCTCCCTGTGCACCACCATTGGCACCATAGTTGCCAACGCCGCGCATGGTGAACGTCTGGCCATCATCAATACCGGCCGGAACGTTTACGTCAACTTTTACCGTTCTGCGGATCATGCCAGCGCCCTTACAGCGCGTGCACGGATCGTGAATGACCTTGCCGCGGCCACGGCAGGTTGGACATTCGTGGGTAGACTGGAACGTACCAAATGCTGTGTGCTGCGCTGTGGTAACCCGGCCGCTGCCTCCGCAGTCCGGACAGGTTTCCGGCGAGCCGGTCTTACAGCCGCTTCCGTGGCATTCGTCACAAACTTCAATCCGCGGTACGGAAATGGTCTTCTGACAGCCCTTGGCCGCCTCTTCAAAAGTCAGCACAACGCGTGTTTCAATGTTGGAACCACGGCGTGGCGCATTCGGGTTGGCGCGGGACGTCCCGCCGCCGAAACCGCCAAAGCCACCGCCAAAGATACTGGAGAAAATATCACCAATGTCTCCGAAATCAGCTCCGTCAAATCCGCCGTAGCCATTTTGTGCTGCAAAATTAGGATCTACTCCTGCATGACCAAACTGATCATATCTGGCCCGTTTATCTGAATCCGAAAGCACTTCATATGCTTCATTGACTTCCTTGAAGTGGGCCTCTGCTTCCTTGTCGCCCGGATTTAAGTCCGGATGATACTGCTTTGCTTTTTGCCGATAGGCTTTTTTCAATTCATCGGCGGAAGCGCCTTTCTCCACTCCGAGGACTTCGTAGTAATCTCTTTTTTCTGCCACGAAAATAACCTCTCTTTTATGGGGATAAGCCATGCCTCAGCGTACTGAGGCATGGCAAGATTTGTTTTAGGGTTATTAGTCTACGTCCGTGTAATCCACATCGGCGTAGTCATCACCGTTATTACCGGCATCGGCAGAACCTGTTCCGGCTGCGCCGCCCATGTCCGGGCCCTGTTCCGGAGCTGCCTGCTGGTACATCTTGGCAGATACTTCATAGAACTTAGACTGCAATGCTTCCTGCTTTTCCTTAATCAGGTTCATATCCTGACCGGAAAGGGCATTCTTCAGTTCGTCTACCTTCGCCTGCAGATCTTTCTTGTCTTCTTCAGAGAACTTGTCTCCGTTTTCGGAGAGCAGCTGTTCTGTCTGGAAGCACATCTGTTCTGCAGCGTTCTTCATATCAATTTCTTCTCTGCGCTTCTTGTCTTCTTCCGCAAAGGCTTCTGCATCCTTGACCGCCTTATCAATGTCTTCCTTGGACATGTTGGAAGAAGCGGTAATGGAGATGGACTGTTCCTTACCGGTGCCCAGATCCTTAGCGGATACATGAACAATACCGTTGGCGTCAATGTCAAAGGTAACTTCAATCTGCGGTACACCCCGACGGGCCGGCATAATGCCATCCAGGTGGAATACACCCAGGGACTTGTTGTCCTTTGCAAATTCCCGTTCACCCTGCAGAACGTTAACTTCTACGCTGGTCTGGTTATCAGCAGCAGTGGAGAAGATCTGGCTCTTCTTGGTAGGGATAGTGGTGTTACGTTCAATAATCTTGGTGCAGACGCCGCCAAGAGTTTCAATACCAAGGGACAGCGGAGTAACATCCAGCAGAAGCAGGCCCTTAACGTCACCGCCAAGTACGCCGCCCTGAAGGGCTGCACCAATGGCTACGCATTCGTCCGGGTTGATACCCTTGAACGGATCCTTGCCAATGTATTTCTTAACTGCTTCCTGAACAGCCGGGATTCTGGAAGAACCGCCAACCATCAGGACCTTATTGATTTCGGAAACCTTCAGACCGGAGTCATTGATTGCCTGACGAACCGGGCCCATGGTAGCTTCTACCAGGTCTTTGGTCAGGTCATTGAACTTTGCTCTGGACAGGTCAATTTCCAGGTGCTTCGGGCCGGTGGCATCTGCTGTAATGAACGGAAGGGAAATGTGGGAGTTGGTTACACCGGAAAGCTCAATCTTAGCTTTTTCAGCAGCTTCTTTCAGACGCTGCATGGCCATCTTGTCGCCCTTCAGGTCAATGCCGTTATCCTTCTTGAATTCTTCTGCCAGCCAGTCAATGATGCGCTGGTCAAAGTCATCACCGCCAAGGCGGTTGTTACCGGCAGTGGCAAGTACTTCCTGTACGCCGCCACCCATTTCAATGATGGATACGTCGAAGGTGCCGCCGCCAAGGTCATAAACCATAACGCGCTGGTCATCTTCCTTATCAATGCCATAAGCAAGGGCTGCTGCTGTCGGTTCGTTGATAATTCTCTTTACTTCCATACCGGCAATCTTACCGGCGTCCTTGGTGGCCTGACGCTGTGCGTCTGTGAAGTAAGCCGGAACCGTAATAACAGCTTCGGTAACGGTGTCACCAAGATAAGCTTCTGCGTCTGCCTTCAGCTTCTGCAGGATCATGGCGGAAATTTCCTGTGGAGTGTACTGCTTTCCGTCAATGCTTACTTTATAATCGGAGCCCATCTGTCTTTTGATGGACGAAATGGTTCTTTCCGGGTTGGTAATAGCCTGGCGTTTTGCTACCTGGCCTACCATTCTTTCCCCGTCTTTGCCGAAAGCAACAACAGACGGAGTAGTTCTTGCGCCTTCTGCGTTTGCAATAACGACCGGTTCGCCGCCTTCAATAACTGCTACGCAGGAGTTTGTTGTACCAAGGTCAATACCTACAATCTTTGCCATAATGTGTTCCTCTTTCCTCTATTAAAAAGTGTTTGTTTACTATTTATATAAAAGCTGCATCGCCGGGGCGATGTAGTTTTGGACTTAATTTACCACCTTCACCATGGCGTGGCGAAGGATGCGGTCACCCATTTTGTAGCCCTTCTGGAAAACTTCGGAGACGGTATTTTCCCCGAACGCTTCATCTTCGCCATGCATAACGGCATTGTGAAGATTCGGATCAAAGGGATCCCCGACTTCCCCATAGGATTCTATGCCCGCCTGGGTGAAGGCGTTTTGCAGCTGGTCTCGGGTCATTTCTACGCCCTTCTTAAAATCTTCCAGCTGACTGACTTCGGAAGCCAGTGCCCGTTCAAAGTTGTCCAGGACCGGGAGAATTGCCGTATAAGTAGCTACTTTGGCATCTCCGTAAATGCTTTCTTTTTCTTTGGCGGTCCGTTTGCGGAAGTTGTCATATTCGGCTGCCAGACGCAGGTACTGCTCTTTGGCATCCATCAGGTCCTGCCGTAACTGTTCC
Source organism: uncultured Phascolarctobacterium sp. (assembly GCA_963640645.1). Classification (GTDB taxonomy): domain Bacteria; phylum Bacillota; class Clostridia; order Oscillospirales; family Acutalibacteraceae; genus RUG420. The sequence continues at coordinate 133,719 of CAVHZY010000001.1, forward strand.
AGTTCGGAAAGGGTTTCTGATGCTTCCTGTGCTTCCGTGCTTTCTGCTTCCGTTACTTCTGCAGCGGTATCTTCTGCTGCTTCGGTTTCAGGAATCTTTTGCTCATCTGTCTGATTCTTCATTGGTGGAATTGTCCTCCTCATAAACATCCGACAAGACAGCACTGACAATGTCGGATAAGTATTTCAGTCCGGAAATAATTTTGGAATAATCCATTCGGGTCGGACCGATGATGCCGATGGCACCGGTGGCCCCGCCGCCGATCCGGTAACGGGAAATAATGGTGGTGGAATTGGCAAGCTCTTTGAAGCGGTTTTCCGAACCAATCCGGACTTCAATGCCGGCGCCTCTGTCCTGACTGCCGTCTTCCAGCAGCAGATTCAGCGGTTCTTCCCGGTGAAGGAAGTTCATCAGTTCACTGGAATTGCCTTCGTAGTCTTTATAATCCAGTAACTTACTCTGCCCGCCCAGTCTGACCTGGGTCTGACTGGCTTCGGAAACCAAATCGGCAATGGCAACCAGCGGTGCCGACATGGGCAGCGCCTTGGCTCCGAGTGAAGCAACCAGGGTCTGGATAAAGGCCACGCTGACATCCGTCAGTGGCTTTCCAAGAAAATACTCCGTTACAATGTTGTGGAAGGTTTCCACAAGGTCCGGTGTAATTTCCACATCCGTACGGCAGGCCTTGCTTTTCAGCACACCGGTGGAGGTTAACAGTACCACCATGGCAATACGGGAACTGACCTGTACCATTTCAATGTTACGGATGGTTGCATTTTCATCTGACGGGGTTGTGGAAATGGAAGCAAAGTTGGTAAAGCTTACCAGCGCTTCCTCTGCCGTCTTCAGCAGTTCGTCCGGATCTCCGGAATGGGCATCCACGCCGGCTTCAATGCGGCGGCGTTCGGTTTCCCCAAGTTCCCTGACCTGCATAAGATGGTCTACATAATAACGGTATCCGCTCTGGGTTGGAATCCGTCCGGCGGAAGTATGCGGTTGGTAAATATATCCCAGTTTGGTCAGAGCCGCCATGTCATTCCGAATGGTTGCGGATGAAACGGATACATCCAGCTTATCCAGCAGCGCTTTGGAACCGACCGGTTCTCCTGTGGCGATGTACTGCTCTACAATGGCAGCTAAAATACGCTGTCTTCGGGACTCTGCCATGGATCTTACCACCTTTCTGTTTACTTTAGCACTCTGTTCCCTTGAGTGCTAACGTGACTATAATTTACCATTCGCCTTCCTTGAAGTCAATACCTTTTTTCAAAAAATTTGCACTCTTTCTGAAAAAACTTTTTAAAAGCAAAAGAAACGGCGTAGTTATGCCGTTTCTTTTTTAGCACTCCCTTAAAAATAGTTAAAATAAGATGGATTTTTCAGTCCCTCGCAAAGAGAAAATCAGCTCTTCTTTTCCAATTTGAATCACATCTGCCGCACTTAGCTTCTCCTCTTTTAAGCAGGTCTGTTTTGTGGAGTTTAACCACGTACCCGCATCAGAATTTAAATCTTCCAAGAAATAGTTTCCCTGAAAGAAAAAGATGCGGGCATGCTCCGGCGCAATGTCCGGGTCTCCCGAAAGGCAGATATCCGTCCGGTCCGGGTCCCGGCCCAGGATGGTGCTGCCTTCCGGCAGGACATACTCCCTGCCGGTCCGGCGGCAGGTCAGAACGGGAACCGTTCCGGGATCTGCCGGGCCGGCTTCCAGAGCGAATTCCGCTTCAAAAGGGTCGGTAGCTTCGGGGGCGGGCGCGGTCCGGAGAAGCGCCAGCTTTTCCCGAAGGCCGCGCTTCTTTCTTTCCCTGCCGGCAGGGGCAGGCTCCCACTGTGGGTGCTCCGCCAGTTCTTTCAGCAACGCTTCTTCGTCTGCCTGCTCCTGATTGCACCGTGCCAGCAGGGAAAGTGCCGGAGCACTGCATGAGTTTCCTTCCCGGATGGCGTAGGCGGCCGTCAGGCGCAGGAAGTCCAGCGGGTTGTTCTGCAGGCAGGCAACCCGCTCCGACGGAATACAGATAAATAAGATTTCTGCCGAATCCGGCTCCACATAGGTGAAGCGCGGATCCAGCAGCCACTCCTGTAAAGGCATCATAGCGTTTTTCAGTTCTGCTTTTGCAGCCAGAATGGCCGCCGCCAGACGGGACAGAAACTGCTGCAGATCTCCGGCGGACCGCTCCCGGCCCAGGTATACCGGCAGGGGTTCCTTTCCGGCAATCGGCACCAGCATCCGAACCGGGGTTCCGGATGTCTGCGCCGATTCCTGCCCCCCTGGGGAAGGAAAGCCCACCGGCAGGAAGCCGGACAGCGGCTGGCTGCGCAGCATGGCTGCGGACAGCGCGTCCGGCTTTTCACCGGATTCCAACTCATACACTAACATCTGCGGATTGCTTTCATACTGATTAAACATAAAGACGCCTCCTTCAACGGAAGTGTACTGTATCGCCCGGCAACAGCGGAAGCAAAACCCTGAAAATTGGTACGAACGGTAGTTTTTTCCATACTTAGTGACCGTTCGTCAGAATGAGCGGTATTTTGATTGAATCAAAATTGGGAACATTCGTACAATAAAAGGGGCCGTTCGTTCCGATCGGTACTATTTTTTGAATTGGAGACTTTAGAACATGAAAAAGGAGAGCTATACATGAAAATTGGTATTTTAACCCCCGACAAAAAATTTGATGATTTTTTGCGCAAAACCGTATTAGAATATGGTGACAGAAAGTGTCTGTCCGTGGAATTGGAGCCCTTTCCCTCTTTGAAGGATGTACTCCTGACAGAGCAGCCATATGACCTGCTCCTGATTGATGACAAATACGAGCACCGTTCCTGCGTGGAAACCGCCCGTTTAATCCGCACCAAAAATCCGGCGGCCACCATGGTTCTGATTTCTTCCTCCCCGGACAAGGTATATGAATCCTTTGCCGTACGGGCCCACCGCTACCTGTTAAAGCCGGTTACGCAGACCATGCTGTTTGAAGCACTGGACTCCTATTTTAATGAGCGAATGAAAAATTTCCTGGTCATTTGCCGTACCCATACCGGATTCATGACCGTTCCTTCGGAAGACATCCTTTATGTGGAAGCCAATCAGAAGGACTCTATCTTACATTTGCGCACCGGACCAACCGGTGTATTAACTTCGTTTTCCCAGGTGGTCCTGCAGGTTCCGCCAGAAAGCTTTTGCCAGACTCACCGGTCTTATATGGTAAACATGAAATACATTGCCCGCTTTGACCCCGATTTCATTTATCTGACCAACGGGTCCAAGATTGCACTCAGCAGACGCAGAAAAGTAACTTTCTTGGTTGCTTACAACGAATATATCCGAAGGAGAAATACAAAGTGACCTATCAGGAAGCAGTTCATTACATTGAAAGCCAGCTCCGCTTCGGCATGAAGCCGGGGTTTGAGCGCATTAACGGATTATTAGACCTGCTGGGGCATCCGGAAAAGGACCTGCGGTACGTCCATGTGGCCGGAACCAACGGAAAAGGCTCCGTTTGCACGGAAGTGGCCAACATTCTGCAGGCTGCCGGATACCGGGTCGGCCTCTTTACCTCCCCTTATGTGGTTACCTTCCGGGAGCGCATCCGGGTAGATGGAAAATACATTGATCCCGTTTTAATGGGACAATTGACCGAACAGGTCAAAACTGCCGCAGACGAATTGGCCAAACAGGATATCCTGCCAACGGAATTTGAAATCATTACCGCACTGGCCTTTCTTTATTTCCGTCAGACGGCCTGCAACATTGTTGTGCTGGAGGTCGGCCTTGGCGGCCTTCTGGACTCCACCAACGTCATAGAATCCCCGCTGGTCTGCGGAATTACTTCTCTTTCCATGGACCACACAGCCATTCTGGGCTCCACCCTGCCGGAAATTGCCGCGCAAAAAGCCGGCATTATGAAGCCCGGCGTTCCAGTCATAACGGCAGAAGGGCAGGCACCGGAAGCCATGGCCGTACTGGAAAAAGCCGCAGCAGAAAAAGGTTGTGTCCTGTCAGTTGGCCACACGGACTCCATCCAGGTGCTCAGCACCTCCATTTACGGCACGGAGCTGAAACTGGAAGGTTTAAAAGTACGCTTACCGCTGATAGGCAGCCATCAGATTCAGAATCTCGGAGTTACTCTGGGCATCATCCATGTGTTGCGGGAACGCGGGTTTTATATCGGCGCACGTCATGTAAAAGCCGGATTGGAATTTTCCGTCATTCCGGCGCGCCTGGAAGTTCTGCGCAAAGAGCCGCTCATCCTTCTGGACGGCGGCCACAATGCCGGTGGAGTGCAGGCGCTGGTAGATGCGCTTTCCTCTTACACCCCATCCGGATCCCGAACCTTCCTTATGGGTGTCATGGCCGACAAGGAAATAGACCGTATGATCTGCGAGTTAGCTCCTTTAGCCAATGTTATTGTTACCACCACTCCAGGTAATCCAAGAGCCATGCCGGCCGAAGAGTTGCGCCAGCATCTGCTGAATGCCGGATTCCCGGCGCAAAAGCTAATTGCGGATTCTAATCCGGAAGCAGCCTTTGATAAAGCCCTTTCTTTAGCCGGAAAGAATCCGCTTATTGTCTGTGGTTCCCTTTACCTTGCCGGTGACGTCCGTCAGCATATTCTGAACGTCCTGGAAGAGGCCGAAGCCTAAGCCCTGTATTGACAGTGTCCGCACGCCTTCTTATAATAGGACTATCTTCAGGGCGGGGTGAAAGTCCCCACCGGTGGTACAGTCCACGACCTGCTTTTGCAGCTGATCCGGTGCAATTCCGGAACCGACGGTTATAGTCCGGATGGAAGAGGATACGAACGTCTCGTACCGTGCGCCCTGTGCTTTTGCACAGGGCGTTCCTTTTTGCCACCGAAGAAATTTTATTGCTAAAGGAAGTACCTTTTTATGACCCACGCACAAGAGCGTCATTTGTCCCCCGTGCGCAAAATGACAACGGTTGCCGTTATGTCGGCCTGCGCCTATCTGCTAATGTTAATTGAATTCCCAATTCCCATTATGCCCAGCTTCATTAAGATGGACTTTTCAGAGCTGCCGTCCCTGCTGACCTCTTTTGCCCTTGGCCCGGGATACGGCGTTCTGGTCTGTTTAATTAAAAATCTGTTACATCTTCCGTTCACTTCTTCCAGTGGCGTTGGCGAACTGTCAAATTTCCTGCTCGGCTGCTTCTTCTGCCTGCCGGCCGGGTTCATTTATAAGTTCCACAGAAACAAGAAAAGTGCATTATTAGGAGCTTTGATTGGCGCTTTCTGCATGGCTGCCATCAGCTTCCCGTCCAACTACTTCATTGTCTATCCGTTTTATACCAACTTTATGCCAATGGAAGGCATCATTGCTGCATACAGTGCCATTCTTCCCGGCATTGACACGCTTCCCAAGGCGCTCCTTATTTTCAACGTTCCCTTTACACTGGTAAAAGGCCTTATAGACGTAGTGCTGACTTTCTTAATTTATAAGCGTATCTCGCCCATTATCCAGGGAACCTTTACACCAAAAAAGAAGTTGAAAAAGGCGCCGGAAGAAGCCTTGACAGAGGATAAAAAAGAATTATAATTGATAGACGTAATTTGAATAGTTACTTATCCAGAGTGACGTAAGGGAACAGGCCCATTGACGTCCGGCAACCTACTGTAAAGCAAGGTGCCAATTCCTGCGGTTGAAGACCGAAAGATAAGCTTTTCAGGCGCCCTTCGGCTTCGAAGGGCGCTTTTATTCGCGTTTATTTATGCTACAAAGGAGTCTGTCATGAAACATCTTTTTACTTCCGAATCCGTTACCAGCGGTCATCCCGATAAAGTCTGTGACAACATTTCTGACGCCATCCTGGACGCCATTCTGGCGCAGGATCCGAATGGTCATGTAGCCTGTGAAACCACCTGCACCACCGGTCATGTTCTGATTATGGGCGAAATCAGCACCACTGCCAATGTAGACGTTGCCAAAATTGCCAGAGACACCATTAAGGAAATTGGATATAACAATCCCAGTTACGGTTTTGACGGGGACTCCTGTTCCGTTCTGGTTGCTTTAGACGAACAGTCTCCGGACATTGCCATGGGCGTTAACGCTTCTTTGGAATATAAAAAAGGAGAAGAAGACCCCTATAATGTGAATGGTGCCGGAGACCAGGGCATGATGTTCGGCTTTGCCTGCACGGAAACACCGGAACTGATGCCATTACCCATTTCCCTGGCCCACAAATTATCCAAACGTCTGATGGAAGTACGGCAGAATGGTACGCTTCCGTATCTTCGTCCGGATGGCAAAACCCAGGTTACCGTAGAATACGATGATGCCGGCAAGCCGGTCCGTGTAGAAGCCGTGGTTGTTTCCACACAGCATGACCCGGATGTTACCTTAGATCAAATCCGGGAAGACATTATCCGGGAAGTCATCCGTCCCATTATCCCAGAGCAATTCTTAACAGAAGACACCAAATACTTTGTTAACCCAACCGGCCGGTTTGTCATCGGTGGCCCGGTAGGAGACTCCGGCTTAACCGGCCGGAAGATTATTGTAGACACCTATGGTGGCTACTCCCGTCATGGCGGCGGGGCTTTTTCCGGCAAGGACCCGACTAAGGTAGACCGGTCTGCCGCCTACGCTGCCCGCTGGGTTGCCAAAAATATTGTGGCAGCCGGCCTGGCAGAAAAATGTGAAATTGAACTGGCCTACGCCATCGGCGTGGCCCACCCGGTTTCCTTACTGGTAGAAACCTTCGGCACGGAAACGGTTCCGGCCGGCAAAATTGCCGCCGCCGTCAACCAGGTCTTTGACCTGCGGCCGTATGCCATTATTGATACCCTGCAATTACGCAGACCTATTTATAAGCAGACCGCTTCCTATGGACACATGGGCCGTGAAGACCTGAACGTTCCATGGGAGCAGACCAATAAAGTGGAAGAACTCAAGGCCGCCGTTGCTGCATTATCTTAATTACGTTTTTAGAACCGGTACCGCCGGCTCGCCAAAAGTACAACAAAAAAGGCATACTACTCAGATTTGATTCTGGTAGTATGCTTTTTAAATTAGCCTTTATTCTGCTTTCAGATATTGTGCCAGCATTTTTACTGTCAGAATATAGATGTCCGTTGGCTGGGAGGACCCGGTAAAATACTGATAAATATTTTGTCCCGTATACACGTTGAAGATGATCTGGTAGACTTCATAAACGTTGATATCGTTCCGGATGGAACCGTCCGCCACGCCATCCTTCAGTGCCTTTAAAATGGGAATGGGAATTTCCTTATTGTAGAATTCCCAGTAAGCATCTACCTTTCCCGCTTCGGAGGTATATTCCTCTTTGCGATGTGGCTGCGTATCCACCGTAGAAAACATTTCCCTGGTATACGTAAGCCAGTTGGGGAACTTATTGTAGATGTCAATGTGACACTGCAGACAGCAAAGAAAGCGTTCATAGCCAGTTTTCAGGCCCCTGGATTTTTCCTCATAATATGGCAGGAGCGCATCATAAAAGAGAATCAGGGAATCCTTCCACACGGCAAAAATTAAATTGTCCTTATTTTCAAAGTAGCGGTAAACGGAAGTGGCGGAAAGCCCTGCCTCCCGGGCGATTCGGTTGATGGAGGTTTTTCCGGCTCCCTCTTCCAAAAAAAGACGCTGTGCCACTTCAATGACGTTACGCATATTCTGTTCTCTGACGTTGCTCTGGTCCATAAGATTATTCCTTACATAAACAGGCCACCAAGTCTGCCGGCGTATCAATTAAAGTGGTGGCGCCTGCCGCCTGCAGGGCGGGAATGTCCCGAAACCCCCAGGTAACAGACAGGCAGTCCAGTCCGGCATTTTTTGCAGTCTGAATGTCTACTTCCGAGTCACCAACATAAACGGTGGTTTCCGGACTGGCGCCCAGTTCCCGCATGGCAAGCCGGATCATATCCGGCTGTGGCTTGCGGGGAATGCCATCCCGCTCCCCGACCGCAACGTGCAGGCCAAAGAACGCTTTGTTTAAGTTCTGCACTGCAAAATCCACCTTGTTGGACACCACACCCATGCGGTATCCCGCCTTTTTTAATTCGGCCAGCGCCTCCGGAATGCCGGGATACGGCGCCGTGTTGTCCAAATCATGTTCTGCGTAGTGCGCTTTGAAATCCGCAAAAGTGGCCTGCAGCCGGTCTTCCGCTGTTCCTTCCGGAACCGAAAGCTGAATTAACCGGAGAATCCCGTTTCCAACGCTTAAACGCGTATGTTCAAAGCTCCTTTCCGGAAGGCCATTTTTCCGCAAGGCAAAATTCACGCTGTTATGCAAATCCTGTAAGGTATCCAGAAGGGTACCGTCTAAGTCAAACAGAATGCTGTTGTACTGTTTCATTTTCTACTGCTGTGTTCCTTTAAAAGTTCATACTTGGTATCCCAAAGTTTCTGGGACAAATCCACATAGTAATGGTGCGGATGTTCAAATCGAAGCATTTCGTCCCACAGGGTATCAATCTGTTCCTTGCAGAACTGCTGCAGTTCCTGCAGGGTTTTTCGTTCATATACACATTCCCCGTTCAGGAAAAGCGGTTCCAGCAAAGGCTTAGCCACAAAGTTGGTCAGCGTTTTCTGCTTCCAGGTATAATCCGGGTCAAAGAGAAGATACGGCTTGGTGTCGTCTACTACTTCATCTGCCAGGGTAATCAGGTCTGCTTCCGCTTTGCCTGTTGCCCTGTCATACAGGCGATATACGCACTTAGAGCCCGGGTTTGTAATCTTCTGTACGTTTTCGGAAATCTTAATTTTCGGAATAATGGTTCCGTCTTCTGCTTCCAGTGCGGCCAGTTTATAAACGCCATCCAGAATCGGGCTGGACGAAGAGGTAATCAGCCGTTCACCGACACCGAAGGAGTCAATCTGGGCACCCTGATCCAGCATATCGGAAATAATGTATTCGTCCAGAGAGTTGGATGCACAAATACCACAGTCCGGATAACCGGCCTCATCCAGCATTTTTCTGGCGCGCTTGGACAGATAGGTAATGTCTCCGGAATCAATCCGAATTCCCTTTGGCCGGTAGCCCATTGGCTTCAAAACTTCGTCAAAGCACTTGATTGCGTTTGGAACGCCCGACTTCAATACATTGTAGGTGTCTACCAGGAGCGTGCAGTTGTCCGGATACTCTTTTGCATAGGCCTTAAACGCATCCAGTTCGGTATCAAACATCTGAACCCACGAATGGGCCATGGTGCCAAGTGCCGGAATGTTATAATCCCGGCCATCCAAAACGCAGGCAGTACCAATGCAGCCGCCGATGTAGGCCGCGCGGGCACCCAGAATGGCTGCGGACGCACCCTGTGCCCGGCGGGAGCCAAATTCCATAATGGCACGGCCCTTTGCAGCGCGTACAATACGGTTGGCCTTGGTGGCAATACAGGACTGGTGGTTAATCAGCATCAGCATGCAGGTTTCCAGGAACTGCGCCTGCATAACCGGGCCACGTACTTTCATGATTGGTTCACCGGGGAAGACAGGCGTTCCCTCCGGAATAGCCCAGACATCACAGGAAAATTTGAAATTCTTTAAATAGTCCAGGAATTCATCCTTAAAGCCACGCGTCTTTAAATAAGCCAGGTCTTTTTCCGTAAATTTCAGATTGCTCAGATAATCTACCACCTGTTCTACGCCTGCCATAATAACAAAGCCGCCACTATCTGGAATCCGGCGGTAAAACATATCATAGTATCCTATGGTATCTTTATATCCATGTTCCAGATAACCGGCAGCCATGGTCAGCTCATAAAAGTCGGTTAATAATGTCAGGTTGCATTTTGCATCATAATATTCCTGCATTGCAGTCACCTCTAAAGTGCTTTTTCCAAAGCAATATCGTGCTTATAAAGTGTAGAAATTATACCACAAAAAATAAGAAAACAAAGGATTGATAAAAAAGATACAGCTGATTATAATCTTTTTGTTATTTTAGAAAAAAGGAGGGGAGCGGTTTTCTATGAGAACCCGAGAACAGCTCCGCGGAAATAAGAATGTTTCCGGTATGCGCATTGAATATTTGCGCCAGCAAAAAGGGCTAAAGCAGAAGGATTTATTGGAGGCCCTTGCCTTACAGGGAGTGGAAATGACCAGCCCGGTTTTGTCCAAAATTGAAGGACAGCATCGCGCCATTTATGACTATGAGCTTCTGGCCATTGCCAATACCTTGGATGTAACAACAGATGAATTATTGGGGAGATTATAATGAAACGCTTAAAAGAAGTTCTTAACCTCTACTGGGTGTTCTTTCAGATTGGACTGTTCACCTTTGGCGGCGGATATGCCATGCTGCCTCTGCTTGAACGGGAATGCGTGGACAAATATCACTGGTGTACCAAAGATGAATTATTGGACATTTTTGCGATTGGGCAATGCACGCCCGGTGTTATTGCCGTTAATACAGCCACTTTCTTAGGCAGAAAGCAGGGCGGTTTCTTGGGCTCTGCCTTTGCCACCCTTGGAATTGTATCTCCCAGTCTAATTATTATTACCTTAATTGCAGCACTGTTACAAAACTTTGCAGATATTCCTACGGTGCAGCATGCACTTGCCGGTGTCCGGGTTGCAGTTACCGCACTGATCATTACCATGACCATCAAGTTAATCCGCAGTAGCTGGAAAACCCCACTGGACATTATCATTGGCGTGCTAGCCTTTATTGTAGTTGGTGTCTTCGGTGCCAACCCTGCCATTGTGGTTATTGGTTCCGGTCTGGTAGGGCTGTTCTATTATGGCCGCTTTGCCAAAGAAAAGGTCAGCCTGGCAGAAACCACTGACTCGCCGGAAAAGAAGGAGGATGAACACGATGCCTGATCTGCTTTTATTGTGCCTCCGCTTTTTCCAGGCCGGGCTGTTAGCCGTCGGCGGCGGACTGGCCACGCTTCCGTTCTTATCCGATATGGCTGCAGACCATCCGGAATGGTTTACCCGTGCAGACATTGCAGACATTGTTGCGGTTTCCGAATCCACCCCCGGCCCCATCGGCATCAACATGGCCACTTTTGCCGGGTTTAAAACCCATGGCGTTCCGGGGGCCCTGCTGTCTACCTTCAGCCTGGTTCTGCCATCCGTTATCATCATTCTGATTGTGTATCAGGTGCTGGAAAAATTCAAAACCAGCAAATATGTTATCAATTTGTTCCGTGGCCTCAGACCCGCCTCAACCGGCCTGATTGCTGCTGCGGCACTGTCTTTATTCTTCCTGGCCCTGTTCCCCTCTTTTTCCGGGGACCTGCTGCATGACGCCTCCGGCATTGTCGGCACCTTCAACTGGGTCAGTGCTCTTTGTTGTTTAGGCTTGTTTATTTGCATGCAATTGCCTAAAATAAAAAAGCTTCATCCTATTTTGTTTATTCTGGCAGGGGCCGTTCTGGGCATCCTGTTACAATTGTAAAAGAAAGGGAGCGCTTCATCATAAAACACTATGATTTTATTATTGTGGGCGCCGGCTTATCCGGTTGCACCCTTGGCTATTTACTCAGGCAAAAAGGAAAATCTGTTCTGATTTTAGAGAAGGCGGATGCAAAAAAGAAGGACAAACTGTGCGGCGGTATTGTCACGCAGAAATCCATTCACCAGATGAAGGAAATTTTCGGTGAAGAAGAAGTCAGCCAGCTTCCGTTCTGGGGAGACGGCTCTGCTGTCAGCACAAACCAGAACCTGCATATTTCCGTCAAAAATTCCGGCGTAAAGACTTTGCCCAGGAAAGCATTGGATGACTTTGTCCTGCAAAAATATCTGGATGTGGGCGGCGAATTACTGGACCACACCACTTTCACGGATATCAATACCGCTTGCAACACCATTACCGCAGGCGGCGTTACCTACGGTTATGACAAGCTGGTTGCTGCCGATGGAACCTTAAGTGCCATACGAAAAACACTGACCGGAGAAACCCAGCCCAAGAACCTGGCGCTGGAGCTGTTTACGCCGGAAAAGTCGGATGAATTGGAAATTATCTTTAAGCCGGAACTGACCGGTTATTTCTACAAAATCCCAAATGCAGAAGGCACCATTTACGGTCTTGGAGACGTCAGCGGCAATGTAGACCGCCTTCGCAAAATGCTGATTGATTTTTACGGCAGGGAGGACTGCCCGGAAATCCGTGGCGCATTTCTGCCCAACAGCGAACACCTTCTTTTCCACTACGGGGACAATATCTTTTTCATTGGCGATGCAGCCGGTCTGATTCTTCCCATCACCGGAGAAGGCATTTACCTGGCTCTCCTGTCTGCCCGTTTCTTAAGCCAGGTAGACACGGCAAAGCAGTACGAAACCATTATGAAGAATGTCCGTCATTCTATTATTAAGCATCAAATTGTCTTCCACTTTATTTATTGCACTGCTTTCCGTAATTTTATGTATAAAGCATATCCTTATTCCCGTGCCCTGCGCAAACTGGTAGACGCCGGTCTCAGCGGAATCCTGTAATTTTAGTACAGGGACCCTTTTCAAAGTCAGAACGAGCCTGCTACAGAGAAATTCTGTAGCAGGCTCGTTTGAATTTAGTAAATGGTGTGTTCCGTTAAAATGGTGTCCATGGCAACGTCATTTTCATTGGGAACTATCTGATCCACCTTTTGCACTTCAAAGGCCACCCCCACGCGGTAAGCGTGACCTCTTTTTAAGTAGCGGTCATAATATCCGTTCCCGTGGCCACAGCGGTTTCCTTTTTCATCAAAGGCAACCACCGGAACTACCGCAACGTCTATCTGATCCGCGGTCAGCAGCGTGGACTTATCCGGGTCCGGTGCCAGAATGCCATATCTTCCTACAATAAACTCTTCTGCGGCATCCGGCAGATAAGCTTCCATTTTGCCGTCTCTGGTGCAGACCGGGAACGCCAGTTTCTTACCGTTCATTTTACACCAGGTGTGGAAAACAGATAAATCCACTTCGTCTTCCGTTGCCTTGTAGGAAAAGATAACGGTGGCATTGCTGATTTCCGGCAGGGAACTGAGGTAACTGCAAATGCGGATACTCTTCTTTTCCCGTTCTTCCGGATCCATTTCTTTTCTGGCTTTTAAAGCCAGCTTCCGTTGCTGTTCTTTCATGACCTTTGCCCTCTTATTTGTGATATAGCTGTTCTTCCCGTTCATACTTCGGTTCGCAGGTAATTTGAATGCCTAAGTTCCGGAAGACCTTCCGGTCCACATCCGACAAAATGACAGTTGCGTGTGCATCCATCCCCTTCAGCTTTGGAATCTGCTCTAAGGCTTTGGCGGCATCCGCGCTTTCTGCTGCTGTGGAAGACAGCGCAATTAAAATTTCATCGGTATGCAGGCGCGGGTTCCGGCTGCCCAGATACTCCGTTTTTAAGTGCTGGATTGGCGCAATGGATTTGGCTGCAATCAGATCGGTTTCCTGCGCAAATCCAGCCAGTGCCTTCAGCGCGTTGATCAGGGCAGAGGCCGCCGCGCCAAGTAAGTCACCGGTCTTTCCGGTTATCACCCTGCCATCCGGCAGTTCTATGGCTGCGGCCGGTTTTCCACCGGTCCGTTCGGACCGCTCCTTGGCCGCTGCCACTACCGGGCGGCTGGCCGCGGAAAGCCCGGTCTGGTTCATGAGCAGCTCCAGATGGTACAGTTCATGGCTTTCCACACCGGAAATGCGTTCCTCGCAAAGTGCCTTGTAATAACGGCGCACAATTTCCATTTCGGAAGCCCGGCAGCAAACGGCATCATCCACAATGCAGTTGCCGGCCATGTTAACCCCCATGTCTGTTGGGGAACGGTACGGACTGGTGCCCATAATGTGCCGCAGCATGGATTCCACCACCGGGAAAACTTCTACGTCCCGGTTGTAATTGACCGTTTGTTCCCCGTAGGCTTCCAAATGGAAGGGGTCAATCATATTTACGTCATCCAGGTCCGCGGTGGCGGCTTCATAGGCCAGGTTAACCGGATGTTTTAGCGGCAGATTCCAAATGGGAAAGGTTTCAAACTTGGCATAGCCTGCCTGCACGCCATGCTTGTTTTCATGGTATAGCTGGGACAGGCAGACGGCCATTTTGCCGGACCCCGGACCCGGCGCCGTAACAACCACCAAGGGACGCTCCGTCCGGATGTAATCATTCTTTCCGAAGCCGTCTTCAGAAACAATCAGGCCGACATCATTAGGATACCCGGGAATGCGGTAATGACAGTAAGACCGGATACCCAGATTGGACAATTTTTTACGAAACTGTTCCGCACTTGGCTGTCCGGCGTATTTTGTCAGGCAAACACTGCCAACATATAAGCCGTAGTGCTGAAATGCATCAATCAGGCGCAACACGTCTGCGTCATAGGTAATGCCATAATCTCCGCGAACCTTATTGGCTTCAATATCTTCCGCGTTAATTACAACCACAATTTCCGCCTGTTCCTTCAGCTGCAATAACATCTGTAGTTTGGAATCCGGCTGAAAGCCCGGCAGCACGCGGGAAGCATGGTAATCATCAAACAGTTTCCCACCAAATTCCAGATACAATTTGTTATCAAACTGCTGAATCCGTTCCAGAATGTGATGGGACTGCATGGATAAATATTTCTTGTTGTCAAATCCGATGTTCATTCTCCAACTCCGTTAAAAACCGTTGTTTTCATTTACGCAAGTAAATTCAGTCTACCAAAATGCCCCACTGAAAGCAACAGGGAAGCCTGACTGGACACATTTCCCAAAATGTCGGATTTTGGTGGCTTTGGCATCCTTTTTTTAGGCAATTTCCACGTTTTTTCTCTGCTTTTTTCTATTTGTGTTTTCAGAATACCGGTGCTACACTGTTAGCATCAAAATTGAAAATTGGGGGCTGACTTATGTCTGAAGAAACCAAAAACAATGTAGAAGTTGCAGCTACAGAAGTTACTGAATTGGAGAAAAAGGAAAACAAGAGCAAAGAAATCAAGCGTGCCATTAAGTTTGTCCTGTTCTCCGCCTCTGCCGGTATCATTCAGCTGGTATCTTACACCATCCTGGACCAGGTTGCCGGTTGGTCCTGGGCTCCAAGTTATCTGGTTGCCCTGGTTCTGTCCGTTATTTGGAACTTTACCTTTAACAGAAAGTTCACCTTCAAATCCGCAAACAACGTGCCGGTAGCCATGCTGAAAGTATTTGCTTACTACTGCGTCTTCACTCCGGCCACCCTGTTCCTTGGCGCCTATCTTTCTGATGGTAAACTGGACGGGGCCGTTCAGTTCTTTGACAACCCTGTCGGCATCCCTGGCATTGTAACCACCCTGATTAACATGCTGATTAACCTGATCACCGAATTCCTGTATCAGCGTTACTTCGTTTTCAAAGATTCTGTTGACACCAATGCAGCAGCACAGAAGCAGGAAGAAGAAGCAGCAGAAGAAAAAGCTGCCGAATAATTTTAACCTGCATTTTGTTTTACCCATTGGTCCCGGTACAGTCTGTTGCTGTACCGGGGCTTTTTTCCGCCCCAGCCCCTGACAAAAAGAGTTCAAAGAGGTGACTCAAATGAAATTTCACGGCTTTCAAAAAATGACCGTTCTGGATTATCCGGGACATATTGCCTGCACGGCGTTTACCGGCGGGTGCAATCTGCGTTGCCCCTTCTGTCATAATGCCCCGTTAGTTACGGAGCTTGACTCCTCCGCCACCATAGACGAAGAGGAAATTCTTGCCTTTTTGAAAAAACGGAAAGGCCTGTTGGACGGGATTGCCATCACCGGAGGCGAGCCTTTACTCCAGCCGGAAATGCCGGCGTTCATCCAAGAAGTCAAAGACCTTGGATTCCTGGTTAAATTGGATACCAACGGATGTTACCCGGACGTATTAAAGCAGCTGGTAGAAGAAAACTTAGTAGATTATGTTGCGGTTGACATTAAAAACAGTATTTCTAAATATCCGGAAACCGTTGGCGTTCCGGACTTTGACATTACTCCGGTTTTAGAAACCGTTTCCTACCTGAAGAAAGACCCGGTAGCATACGAATTCCGCACCACCATTGTAAAAGAGTTTCATACGGAAGAGGACATCCGCAGCATAGCGGACTGGATTGCCGGACCTGAGCCTTATTTTCTGCAAAACTTCACAGACAGCGGCCATCTGATTGGGTCTGATCTGCATGAAGTCGGCAAAGCGCAATTAGAACAGTTCTGCCAGATCGCCAAAGAAAAAGTGCCGCTGACAAAAATCAGAGGCGTTTAACTCGCCTTTTTTGTCTTTTTCAACAAAACACAATATCTTGTGCTTTTTCTGTTTGCAAGCTACAAAATCTTTGATATACTAGTTCATGCAACTTACAAGGTTAGGAGAAAAGAATCATGTATAGCGTAATTAAAAGAGACGGGAAAGTGGTTAACTTCACCCTGTCTAAAATCAAAGACGCCATCACGCTGGCGTTTGACGCATGTGACCGTCAGTATCATCCCGATACCATTGACTTTCTTGCGTTAAAAGTTACGGCTGACTTTGAACCGAAAATTAAAGACGGCCAGATTGCGGTAGAAGACATCCAGGACTCGGTAGAATCCGTTCTGATCCGGGCCGGGTATGACGATGTTGCCAAAGCTTACATTCTCTACCGTAAACAAAGAGAAAAGCTGCGTAACTTAAATACCAGCATGCTGGATTACAAAAAAACCATCAATGACTATCTGCACATCAATGACTGGCGGGTAAAGGAAAACTCCACTGTTACCTACTCTGTCGGCGGATTAATTCTTTCCAACTCCGGTGCCATTACCGCCAACTACTGGCTGTCCGAAATCTATGACGACGAAATCGGAAACGCCCACCGCAATGCAGACATCCACATTCATGACCTTTCCATGCTGACCGGTTACTGTGCAGGATGGTCTTTAAAGCAGCTGATTCAGGAAGGCCTGGGCGGCGTTCCGGGAAAGATTACCTCTTCTCCGGCATCCCACCTGTCCACCCTTTGCAATCAGATGGTAAACTTCCTTGGCATCATGCAGAATGAATGGGCCGGTGCCCAGGCATTCTCTTCCTTTGACACCTATCTTGCTCCGTTCGTAAAAGCAGATCACCTGGACTACAAGGAAGTAAAGCAGTGCATCCAGTCCTTCATCTACGGTGTCAACACACCGTCCAGATGGGGCACCCAGTCTCCGTTCACCAACATTACCCTGGACTGGGTTGTTCCGAACGACCTTGCCGAACTGAACGCCATTGTCGGCGGCAAGGAAATGGACTTCAAGTACAAAGACTGCAAACCGGAAATGGATATGATTAACAAAGCCTTCATTGAAATCATGATTGAAGGCGACGCCAACGGCCGCGGTTTCCAGTACCCGATTCCAACCTATTCCATCACCCGGGACTTTGACTGGGCTGAAACCGAAAACAACAAGCTGCTCTTTGAAATGACAGCCAAATACGGTACTCCGTACTTCTCAAACTACATTAACTCTGATATGGAACCGTCTGACGTTCGTTCCATGTGCTGCCGTCTCCGTCTGGACCTGCGGGAACTGCGGAAGAAATCCGGTGGCTTCTTCGGCTCCGGCGAAAGCACCGGTTCTGTCGGCGTTGTTACTATTAACATGCCGCGGATTGGCTACCTCGCCAAGGACGAAGCCGATTTCTTTGCCCGTCTGGACAAACTGATGGACATTGCAGCCCGCTCCCTGAAGGTAAAGCGTACCGTTATTACCAAGCTGCTGGACAACGGACTGTACCCATATACCAAACGTTATCTTGGCACCTTCAACAACCACTTCTCCACCATTGGCCTGGTTGGTATGAACGAAGCCTGTCTGAATGCCAACTGGATTCGCAAGGACCTGACTTCGGAAGAAGGACAGATCTTCACCAAGAAAGTGCTGAATCACATGCGGGAACGTCTTTCTGACTATCAGGAAGAATACGGTGACCTGTACAACCTGGAAGCCACTCCGGCAGAATCCACCTCGTATCGTCTGGCCAAGCATGACCTGCAGCGGTACCCAGACATCATCACTGCTGCCAAAGCCGATGGTGATACCCCGTATTACACCAACTCTTCCCACCTTCCGGTCGGCTTCACAGACGACATTTTCTCTGCTCTGGATATCCAGGATGACCTCCAGACCCTGTACACCTCCGGTACCGTATTCCACGCGTTCCTTGGAGAAAAACTTCCGGACTGGCAGTCCACCGCTACCCTGGTCAGAAAAATTGCAGAAAACTACAAACTGCCGTACTACACCATGTCTCCTACCTATTCCGTATGTAAGAACCATGGCTATCTTGCCGGCGAGGTGGCAATCTGCCCTGAATGCGGAGAACACACCGAAATTTACTCCAGAATTACCGGTTATTACCGCCCGGTACAGAACTGGAATGACGGTAAGACCCAGGAATTCAAAGACAGAAAGACCTATGATCTTGCCCATTCCCATCTGACTCATGAGGTTTGCGGATGCACCGTCAGCCAGGTTCCGAATCCCGCAGATACCGTAGCAGAAAAAGACGCGGTTTATCTGTTTACCACAGAAACCTGTCCGAACTGCAAAATTGCAAAAGCAACCATGGAAAAAGTCGGCTTTGCTTATGAAAATGTAAACGCTTATGAGCACGAAGACATGGCAGAACAGTATGGTGTCCGCCAGGCTCCAACACTGGTCGTTGTGAAAGACGGTCAGGTTTCCAAGTATGCCGGCGTTTCCGAAATCAAGAGAATGTTGAACGTATGATTTATGATCTTATTATTGTCGGCAGCGGCCCTGCGGGGCTGACTGCCGCCCTTTACGCCGGCCGGGCCGACAAGTCCGTGCTGGTCATTGAAAAGGGCGCCTTTGGAGGACAGATTACCCTGTCCCCGAAAGTAGAAAACATTCCGGGCTTCACGGTTTTATCCGGCAATGAATTTGCGGATAAAATGGTGGAACAGGTCCTGGCCCAGGGCGCCGATTTTGAATCGGAGGAAGTCCTGGAAATTCAGGATAACGGTGCAACCAAAGTGGTGCGGACCGACTTTGGCACGCACGAAGGAAAAGCCGTTATTCTTGCTACCGGCGCACGGCACCGGACCCTTGGCCTTCCCAACGAAGAGGCACTCATCGGAAACGGCATTTCTTTCTGTGCTGTTTGCGACGGCGCCTTTTTCAAGAACAAGGTTGTCGGCGTGGTCGGCGGCGGCAACTCAGCGCTGCAGGAAGCGCTTCTGCTGGCGGATCTGGCCGCTAAAGTCTATGTCATTCAGGACCTGGATGACCTGACCGGAGAGCAAAAGCTGCAGGACCTGCTTCGGGCCAAGCAGAACGTGGAAATTATTACCGGCACCCTGGTAGCCGGATATCTTGGTACTTCCGAACTGGAAGGCGTCCGGATCCGGAACCAGAAGAGCGGCGAAGAGAAGGAGCTTACCTTAGACGGCCTGTTCCTTGCTGTCGGCATGGTGCCGCAAAATGAAGCGTTCCGCAATGTTGCAACGCTGAATGACTATGGATACGTTGACGCAGACGAATCCTGCCTGACCGGAACGAACGGAGTCTTTGTTGCCGGAGACTGCCGTAGCAAGTCTATCCGACAGGTTACAACTGCCGCCTCTGATGGTGCCATTGCCGCACTGGCTGCCTGCCGTTACTTAGACGACTAAAACAAAGCATCTTATTTTAAAAAAGGACGGCTTTGACTGTAACAGGTCAAAGCCTTTTCTTGTTTTGGGGATTGTTCGTTTTTTAGAAAAACAGGAATGTTGGTTTGTCCATGGGCGAACAACGGAAAGTATGATAGAATAAAGAGTAAAATATTTTTTAGGAGGTTTATAGAATGAATCAAAAGTCGCCTTCCAAGGCGAAAAAGGTTTGGAAAGGAATCGGAATTGCAGTAGCTGTTATTCTGGGCATTGTGCTCATTATTTTTGCAGTTTTACTGATTTCGGAATACCGGCCCAAAGACACGGAAACCCTGGATGTAGACGGAACCGCAACCAAGACGCTGGCACCCGGAGACAGCATGAGTATCATGACCTGGAACACCGGTTATGCCGGATTGGGAGAAAAGGCCGACTTCTTTATGGACGGTGGCACCAACGTCATGAGTGAAGATGAAGACGGCGTTCGCACCAATATTGCCGGTATTACCAGTCTTCTGAAGGAAACAGACCCGGACGTTGTTTTCCTGCAGGAAGTAGACCGCAATTCCAAGCGAACCTATCACATTGACGAACTGAAAGAATACGAGGATGCCCTGCCGGGCTATCAGGCAGTACACGCTTTGAACTACAAAGCTTTATATGTTCCGTACCCGCTGAAGCCGACTACCATTGGACGGGTTACTTCCGGTATTGCCACCCTGTCCTCTTATGAACTGTCCAGCGCAGAACGAATTTCCCTTCCTTGCTCCTTCTCCTGGCCGGTCAGTGCCTTCAACCTGAAGCGTTGCCTGCTGGTCAGCCGTGTTAAGCTGGAAGGAACTGACAAGGAACTGGTTCTGGTTAACCTGCATCTGGAAGCCTATGATGACGGCGAAGGAAAGATTGCACAAACCAAGCAGTTGAAAGAATTACTGGAATCCGAAGCCAAGAAAGGCAATTACGTTATTGCCGGTGGAGACTTCAACCAGTCCTTCTCCAACTTTGATAACCGTGACTACCCACTGGTAGACGAAAGCTACTGGGCTCCGGGCCAGTTAGACACCTCCGAGTTTGATGACACACTCCGTTTTGTTGCAGATAACTCCGTACCGTCCTGCCGCTCCCTGGACAAACCGCTTGCCACAGCAGAGGACAAAGACCCAAGTGTCTTCCAGTATTATATGATTGACGGATTCATTATTTCCAGCAATCTGAAGGTCAACAACCTGGAAACCATTGATGCCGGATTTAAATATTCCGACCACAACCCCATGTTGCTGAACGTAACCCTGGAAAAATAAGCAAATAAAAAGTAGCCGGACCGGTTCCCTCTTTGGGAACGGCCCGGCTCTTTTTTACTCTGTGGTGCGGGACTGCTCTTTGGCATCTGCGGTTAAAATCAGAAGTGCCTTTTTTAAATCGGAAAGGGCAGTGTTCGGGTTTGGCAGCTTAATGGCCAGATAAGGCTTAGCACCCGCGTTGACCATAATGCGGCCGCGCATGTCACCGGACAATCTGGCTGCGCCATGCATGTCCAGATTGTCCCAGTAAAGCAACAGCTGGTCATTTCTCTGGGCAATTTCATAAATGCCCAGGGCGGCCGCCTGGTTGCGCAGCAGCGCCACCTCCACTAAGCCTTCTACGGCTGGTGGCGGATCTCCGAAGCGGTCAATCAGTTCATCTATTACATCCGATGCATCATCCGTGCTTCGGATATCCGCAATACGGCGGTACATGCTTAAGCGGTTCGGAATGGACTCAATGTAGCTTTCCGGAATATGGGCATCAATCTGCAGATCTACCAGACACTCCTTAGTTTCCTTCGGCTTGTCCATTCCGGCTTTTTCACCTTCAATGGCTTCTGAAAGCAGCTTCATGTACATATCATAACCAACCGCTTCCATATGGCCGTGCTGCTGCGCCCCCAGCAGGTTACCGGCACCACGTAGTTCCAAATCGCGCATGGCAATTTTGAAGCCGGAGCCAAACTCGGTATACTCACGGATGGCGGACAGGCGGCGTTGGGCAATGTCAGTCAGCTCCCGTCCGCCATTATACGTAAAGTAAGCAGTGGCCCGCCGGCTGGACCGGCCAATCCGGCCGCGGATCTGATGCAGTTGGGACAACCCGTAATGGTCTGCCTGCTCCACAATCAGGGTGTTGACGTTCGGTACGTCAACACCGGTTTCAATGATGGTAGTGCAGACCAGAACGTCAATTTTCCCTTCCATCAGATCCGCCCAAATAGCAGAGAGCTCCTCCTCGCTCATTTTGCCGTGGGCAACGGCAACGCGTGCGTCCGGCACCCATTCTTTAATTTTGGCGGCAACGTGCAGGATGCCCTCCACGTTGTTATACAAGTAGTATACCTGTCCTCCACGGCGGAGTTCCCGCTCTATGGCCTGAGCCAATAGTCCCGGGTCATATTCCAGCACATAAGTCTGAATGGGATGCCGGTCCATGGGAGCTTCTTCCATGATGGACATATCCCGTATACCGGACATGGCCATATTCAGTGTTCTTGGAATGGGTGTAGCCGACAGCGTCAGTACATCTACATTCTGGAACCGCTGTTTCATCTTTTCCTTTTGAGCAACACCAAAACGCTGTTCCTCATCTACAATCAGCAGTCCTAAGTCCCGGAATTCCACATCTGCGGAAATTAACCGGTGGGTGCCGACTACAATATCTACTTCCCCACGTCGGAGATCGGTCAGAATCCGTTTTTGTTCCGTAGCACTCCGGAACCGGGACAGCATTTCAATTTTTACCGGGAAATCATCAAACCGTTGCAGCAGCGTATTGTAATGCTGATACGCCAAAATGGTAGTCGGCACCAGCAGGGCACACTGCTTTCCGTCTGCAATGCACTTAAATGCCGCACGCAGGGCCACTTCGGTTTTGCCGAACCCTACATCGCCGCAAAGAAGGCGGTCCATGGGATACGGCTGCTCCATGTCATGCTTAATTTCCTGGATACAGCGCAGCTGGTCTTCCGTTTCCTCATATTCAAACTTGCGGTCAAAGTCAGCGTGCAGGTCCATGTCCGGTGAAAAGGCGTACCCCGGCGTTGCCAGCCGCTTGGCATATAATTGCGTCAGCTCCTTGGCCATATCTGCAACTGCTGCGCGCACCTTGGCACGGGATTTTTCCCAATCCTTGGACCCCAGGCGATTCAGCTTTACATGCTTGCCGTCCTCCTTCGGCCCAATATACTTGGAAATCAGGTCCAGCTGGGTAACGGGAACGTAAAGGACGTCCCCCTTAGCGTAGCTTAATTTCAGATAGTCTTTGGTAACCCCGGCCACCTTCAAGTTTTCAATGCCCTGGAACACACCAATTCCGTGAATGGCGTGTACCACTGCATCGCCTTTGTGCAGTTCATCCAGGCTATGGAATACATTTTTTGCTTTTGCACTGTGGGTGCGGCGGCGGGTTCCGGCGGACAGGTTGCCACGGGTAATCAGGTAAAAGCCGGCCGCTTTCAAGGTAATACCGGCAGAAAACTGGTTAACAATGACCGAAATAACGCCCTTGGGGAACTGATTCGGCACCAGGGCATAATAAACTGCCTTTTCTCCACGGTCCTCCAGATCTTCCGCCAGAGACTTGGCCGCCTTTTCGGTTCCGGCCGCCACAACAACGGTGGATTGCTTCCGGTCCGAGGGGAAACAGTCTGACAAAAGGCTGGTAACGGATCCGTTCCAGGCCGGCGTCTGTCCCAAAGAAAGGCTGTACAGCTCTTTAATAGGAATATCAAAACTACCGCGGGCAAAGTTGTCTAAGTAAATCAGGTCAGCATGACTGTAATCTTCACAAAGCTGTTCAAAGTCAATGCCAAAGGTGCCCAGTGGTTTACAAAGTTCGCCCAGTTCCAATGCGTCCTTGTATTCCTCTTTTTGTAGCTTTGCGGCACCCCTGGCGCGTTCCTTGACGCCGGCGCTTTCCGCTACCACCAGGATATCTCCTTCCCGAAGATATCCTAAAGGTGTAAGGGCATCCGGGTGAAGCAAATTCAGGTACTTGTCCAGGCAAAGTTCATGACCGCCCCGCAGCAGATCCGCATCCCGTTGCAGTTTACTTTTTACCTGGTCTGCATTTTTACTTCTTACTTTTTTAGAAATCTGTTCTAATTCTTCTGCCAACTGTGCCGGCTGTTCCGCAATCAGTTCGGTAGATGGCGTAATTAAAACAGAGTCCACTAAATCTGTACGACGCTGGGTTTCTACTTCAAACTCCGCAATGGTATCTACGGTGTCTCCCCATAGTTCCATTCGAAGCGGTAATTCCCGCTCCGGCGGAAAGAAATCCACAATGCCACCGCGGACCGCAAACTGTCCCTTGCCTTCTACTTCTTCGGAGCGGGTATATCCGGCAGAAACCAACGAGACCAGCAAGTCATCCAGATTAACCGTATCCCCACTGGACAATCGAAAAATCCGTTGCTGCAGGGTGGCCGCCGGAATGGTTTTTTGTATTGTTGCTTCTGCTGGAAGCAGCAGCACCTTTGTCTGACCCAGAATCCAGGAGCAAAGGGCTCCCATCCGCCGCTGTTCATAGTCCTTACTGCGAATCTGCTCCGAGATAAACGATAAATCCCTGGCCGGGCAGACCACTGCCGTGGTGCCAAAAGAGCGCAGATCTTCTGCCATTTTATCGGCGGAAGCCTCATCCGGCACCAGGACCATCATCCGGCGACCGGTATCTTCGATCAGTCCGTGCAGCAACAGTGCCTTTTGAATATGCAGTGCCCCCAGGACGCCAAACGGGAAAAAGTTTCCTTTGACATCCTGCAAAATGGACTGATAGTCCCCACTACTTTGTAAAATTTGGGAAAAGCCTGACATAATTCACCTCAGGAAAAGGGTATTGCCCCCACCGGGCTTCGGTGGGGGTGTCATTATTTGTTTAGTTATGGCGGTTCATGGCCTCCTGGATGTTATGATCCACAATCAGCTCTGCACTGTCTATGGCATCCGTAAAAGCCTGTTCCATCTGCTTCATTTCCTCTGCAGAAAAATGCCCCAGGACAAAATCCGCAAGGTCAAATTCCGGATTAGCCCGGTCTCCGACGCCAATCCGGATACGGGGGAATTGCTCCGAATCCAGATGGGAAATGATACTTTTCAGTCCGTTGTGTCCGCCGGCAGATCCACTGCGGCGAATCCGCAACTTGCCCGGGGCCAGGTTAATGTCATCGGAAATAATAATAACCTGCTCCGGTGGAATTTTATAAAACCGGGCGGCCTCTCCAACCGCCTGGCCGCTGTTATTCATAAAGGTTGTCGGCTTCAGCAGCAGACATTTCTGTCCATGAATAACGCAGCTTGCAACCTGTCCGTGAAACTTTTCCCTGTCAAAGCTGACATGATACTTGTCAGCCAGCCGGTCCAGGCAGAGCCAGCCGGCATTATGACGTGTGGTTTCATAGGCAGCACCCGGATTTCCGAGTCCTACAATTAAGTACATAAAAGGTTCCTTTATTTCATGTTTTTATAGGGTTTCTTTTTGGTAACCCACTCTTCTTTATTATTCTGCCGTGCACGGCCAATGGCCAGTGCATTGGCGGGAACGTCTTCCGTAACCGTGGTTCCGGCGGCGGTAAAGGCATAGTCCCCAACCGTAACCGGTGCTACCAGGTTGGTATTGCATCCAATGAAGGCATTGTCCCCAATGGTAGTGCGATGCTTATTCTTACCGTCATAGTTTACGGTTAAAGAGCCACAACCGAAGTTACAGTTTTTACCGACATCAGAATCTCCAACATAGGTCAGATGAGACACTTTGGTTCCCGCACCAATGGTGGAATTTTTCAGTTCTGTGTAGTTGCCGGCGTGCATACCTTCGCCCAGGTGGCAGTTGGGACGCACGTGGTTAAACGGCCCAAGATCAATTTTATCTTCGGCAACAGACTGCTCAAACATGACATTGTTCAGTCTGGCTCCATCTCCAATGGTGCTGTCAATAACCAGCGTGTTGGGGCCCAGAACGCAGTTACTTCCAATTTTTGTTTTGCCTTTCAAAATGGTATTTGGCAAAATCTGTGTTTCGTTTCCGATTTCCACGTCCTTGCCAATAATAATGCCGTCCAGCACCGGAATATCCACACCATTTGCCAGGTGCCGGTAAAGGACCTTCTTTCTGGCAATATCATTCAGTTCCAGCAATTGAATCCGGTCATTGGCGCTCATGCCAATCTGCGAGTTAGCGGTAACATAAACTCCGGCACGCTTTCCTGCCTGCTTCAGAACATAAATAGTGTCTGTCAGATAATACTCGTGTGCGGCGTTTTCCGGAGTAATTTTCTTTAAAGAAGCCTGCAGATCTGCAACACGGAACCACATGGCTCCGGAGTTGACTTCGGTAATAGCGGCTTCGGCAGCACTGGCGTCCTTTTGTTCCACAATGCGTTCCAAAGTCCCGTCTGCGGTACGGACAATGCGTCCGTATCCGGTCGGGTTTGGAATATCTGCGGCAATGACCGTAACGGCATTGCCCTGCTCTTCATGTTCTTTCAGCGCACCTAAAATGGTGTCAGCATCCATAAACGGAGCGTCTCCGTTTAAAATCAGGACATTATCTGCACCGGAGTCCGCCAGGAAGGCCTCCGCCTGCATAACGGCGTGGCCGGTGCCCAGACGTTCTTTCTGCCAGGCAATGCTGCAGCGGTCCCCAACATAGGATTCCAACTGTTCTCCGAAGTGGCCGACAATTAAGCACGTCCGGTCAATGCCGGCTGCCGCCGTGGCATCCAGAATCCAGTCAATCATGGGCTGGAACAAGACTTCTGCCAAAACCTTTGGCTTATTGGATTTCATCCGTTTTCCTTCGCCTGCGGCAAGGATAATGGCTGCGTTTTGATTCATATAACCCCTTAAACTCCTTTTGTTATTGTCATAATAATGTGCCAAAAAGTGGAATTCCCCAGGACAATACGGCCTGTACCAATAATCCTAAAAGTAAGGTCCAGACAGACGGGCCGCCACGTTTCTTTAAAAAGGCGTCCCGTTCTTCTTCCGAAGAAATGGTTTCCTTGGCTTTTTTCAGTAATTTGTCACAATGCAGACGGTAAATATAATTGGCAAACAGTCCCATTAAAAGGGAAACCAGCAAAACAATATAGGAATTAATATTCAGCACAGTCATTGCAGTGCCATACTTCTTCTGGTATTTTTCTGCCAGAGCGGTTCCGGCCTGTTCTGCTTTTTCTTCGTCTGCACTGCCTGCATTACTCATCAGATAGGAAGAAATATCCTGACTGTATTCCATATAATACTGACCAATTTGCTTGGCAAAACAAACTGGCAGAATGGAAATCAGAACCACCATGGCAATGCCAACCGCATACATTTTCCGATAAAAGGCCCAGATAACAGGGAAAAAGCAGGCTGCCCAGTTCCAGCTGGTTTTCCGTCCGCTTTCCTGCATGGCAAAAAAGCGGGGTAAATACCGCTCTTTATTTTTCTGTACTACCTTTCCGTACTCTTCTACGGTATAATCCCCTAATTTTTCCTTTGGGCCGATAACCCGATAGGTTGGGTGAAATTCACCGTTGGCTCCGGTGGTGTAGCTGCGGATTCCACCATATTCAGAAGAACCGAACGGGTTCTGGTTTTGATCCAGCTGGTCTTTGACCTCCTGTATGGTCTTTTCCAATTCCCGCTGATCCGCTTTCTGTTTTTCCCACTCCGGAGAGGTCCAGGAAAACCCGGTGTCATGCTGATCCGCATGGACACAGGCACCGTATTTGTTCCAGCAGCTGCGATGCATGGGTGTACCGCAGTCCGGGCATACTACAATGTCATCCCCGTCCTGAAAACGCTGATGACAATAATCACATTCCATACCGATATAATTCATAAGGCTGCTCCTGTCAATGAATTTGTCTTATTATACTCTCCCATACCTTAAAATACAATGAAAGCACCCTTTACTTTCCTTATCTGCTTATACTATAATAGCTTGACTAAACTGACAAAAAAGGATTGATTTTTCGTGCTGATTTACGAAGAACTTCGGTTACAGCTTACCGAAAACGACCAGGCCTTAAAGGACCTGAAAGAAGCCATCGGTTATGACCAGATGACCGCCGAAGTAAAAGATCTGGAAGCACAGACTGCCGCAGACGGCTTTTGGGATGACATTGCCGCCTCCCAGGTAGTCCTGCAGCGGACCAGCAGACTGAAAAATAAAATTGCCGCTTATGACAAATTAAACGGCCTTTATGAAGATACGTTAACCATGATTGAACTGGCAGACGAAGAAGGGGACGAAAGCCTGGCGGATGAATGCCGTCAGGGTGTGGAAGACTTCAAAAAAGACCTGGACACCATGACACTTTCCACCCTGCTTTCCGGGGAATATGATGACCACAATGCCCTTCTGACCTTCCACGCCGGCGCTGGCGGCACGGAAGCACAGGACTGGGCACAGATGCTCTTCCGTATGTACACCCGCTGGGCGGAACGCCACGGATTCAAGGTTACCACGTTAGACTATCTGGATGGGGACGAAGCCGGTTTGAAATCCGCCACCATTTTAATTGAGGGCGAAAACGCATACGGCTACTTAAAATCCGAAACGGGCGTACATCGCCTGGTGCGGGTATCCCCGTTTGACTCCCAGGGACGTCGGCAAACCTCCTTTGCCTCCGTGGAAGTCATGCCGGAAATTGATGATACCATTGAAGTAGATCTTCGTCCGGAAGACATTGAAATGGAAGTGTACCGTGCCTCGGGCGCCGGCGGCCAGAAGGTTAACAAAACCTCCTCTGCCGTTCGTCTGATTCACAAGCCCACCGGCATTGTTGTTTCCTGCCAGGTAGAGCGGTCCCAGCACCAGAACCGCGAAGTCTGCATGCGGATGCTGAAATCCAAGCTGATTGAAATTAAAGAGCGGGAACACCTGGACAAGATTGAAGACATTAAGGGGGACCAGATGCAGATTGGCTGGGGCTCCCAGATTCGTTCCTACGTATTCATGCCGTACACGCTGGCAAAGGATACCAGAACCGGCTATGAAATGGGCAATATTACTGCCGTTATGGACGGCGATTTAGACGGTTTCATTTATGCCTACCTGAAAATGAAATCCCTGGAGCAATTCTCCTAACCACTGCCTCGCCTGAGCCAGTTAGTCCTTTTAAAAAGTTTTAGTATTTGCGTATTTTGGTGGCGGTGCAAAAAAGGCAGAGACCGCCACAGGCAATGCAGTAATTTTCTTGACAAGTAACGCGGGAAATCAGTATAATGATTCCCGCGTATTGTATCAAATACCAATCCTTGCTCTCTGGGAAACAGAGGGCCAAAGCCCAAAAGGAGGTGCTTATAATGGCAAAAGAGTATGAAATCATGTTGGTTTTCTCCGTAAAAGACGGCGAAGAAGCAGCTAAGGAATTACTCGGTAAGTTCACTGCTCTGATTGAGAAGCACGGCACATTAGGCGAAATTGATGAGTGGGGTAAGCGCAAAATGGCTTACGCTATTCAGGATGAGCCGGATGGCTACTATGCTGTTGTCAACTACAGTGCTGAACCGGATTTCCCGGTTGAACTGGAACGCAGACTTACCATCACCGAAGGTGTTCTCAGATTCCTTAACATTGCAAAGTAAGATAGGAGGAACTTCTTATGCTTAACTGCGCAATCATTATGGGCCGCTTAACAGCGGACCCGGAACTTCGTACCACACCAAACGGAATCAGCGTAACCAGCTTTTCCGTAGCCGTAGACCGTTCTTACCAGAAAGCCGGTACCGAACGGCAGACCGACTTCATTAATGTTGTTGCCTGGCGGCAGACCGCGGAATTTGTTTCCCGGTATTTCCACAAAGGCAGCATGATTGCAATTCAGGGTTCCATTCAGACCCGGAATTATGAAGACAAAAACGGCAACAAGCGTACTGCAGTTGAAATTGTTGCAGACAATGTCAGCTTCTGCGGATCCAAAGCAGAATCCGGCACTGGCGCCGCTCCGGTTGCTCAGGCAACTCCGGCCGCTCCTGCAGCACCTGCATTTTCTACCGCAGGCGCGGATGACTTCTCATCTATGGATGTGGATGACGAACTTCCGTTCTAACACCCCAAAATTTTTACAAGGAGGAAAAGACCAACATGGCATACGATAGAAATCGTGGAGGCAGACGTTCCCGCAGAAAAGTTTGTGCTTTCTGCGTAGACAAAGTAGAAAAGATTGACTACAAAGACACTGCCCGTCTTCGCAAGTTCACTTCTGACAGAGCCAAGATCCTGCCGCGCAGAGCTACCGGTACCTGCGCTTATCATCAGCGCGAACTGACCACCGCTATCAAGCGTGCAAGACACGTTGCTCTTCTTCCGTACACTGCTGACTAATTGTCTCCAGCCTGCGGAAAGCAGAACAAAAACTTACAATGACAGGACCCCGTTGCTTTGGCAACGGGGTCTTTTTCTTTTGTTTTTTATTTGTTAACGTGGCGGGATTGCAGATATGGGAAGCCTACTGCAATCAGGCTGTACAGCAGTTGGAACGCCACAACAAGATAGTCCGTCAGGTAACCTGGGCCATTGATGGCAATTAATACCACGCTGAGAATGACAGCCAGTACAGAGTAAACAATAGCCATAACGCGGTTGGTAAAGATGCCGTCATACAGGCGACGGGCTT
Source organism: uncultured Phascolarctobacterium sp. (assembly GCA_963640645.1). Taxonomy (GTDB): domain Bacteria; phylum Bacillota; class Clostridia; order Oscillospirales; family Acutalibacteraceae; genus RUG420. Next base: position 163,874 of record CAVHZY010000001.1, read on the forward strand.
CATATACTGTCCGCAAGGAAGCTTCCAGCGTACCATTGTGAATCAGGCCACTGCCGGCAACCTTCTTTTCTTCGCCCTGGTACTTCTGGAACAGATCTCCGGAAACCGGGCTTAGAATTTTTACCGTAGCATTCGGCAGCTTGAAATAGTGGCTGATCATATCTTCGGTAATATTGCAATCCGTGTTGCGCACCAGAAGCGTGATGCCGGCACGGTCCGCGTTCCGCAGAGCCACCCGCATCCGCCGGTCGGCGCGGTACTGGATGACAAACATGGCAGCAATTTTACCGGCAATGGCCAGGTACATGACCTTCCGGCCATTGTGCGTATATTGCTGTTCAAAGGTTTCATCCGTAATTTCCACATTGTGGTTAATCAGTAAATCCCGGTTTCCGAACAGCACGCGGCGGCCGTGAATCCATGCGGACAGGCCGAGGCGTTCTTCATAGGCCAGGGTTTCTACCGGCGGGAGCAGATCCCGCTTGCCAAGAATGGTATTTTCAAATACGCCACTCAGCGGGTTCTGCGCTTCAATGGCCAGCGCCGCCGAATACAAAATGGCGTCATCAATCCGCATGTTGTGGAACGTCTTAATTCCAATAATGCTGATGGATTCTTTCGGGAAAAGTTCTGTGCTGTCAATGGCATACGCATTCATTTCCGCGCTTTCCAATACGGCGCGGTGGCCAAGAATGGCAGAGCCCTTTTTGCTAAAGGCTTTGTCTACCACATACAGGCCAATATTACTGGCCAGTGTAACAAAGCAGGGAACGCCGATGGCCATTAAAGCTACAAAAGTGTTGAAGCCTGCGGTAACGCTGCTACGGAGCAGGCCAAAGACAATAGCCGCAATAACGGAAACTGCCAGGATGGCCAGGGTTGGACGGGAAACACTTTCGTCTGCGGGATCATCCGCAAAAGAGCTTTCCACAAACCGTCTTGGCTTTTTAATTTTGGCACTGTAGGAAATGGCCGGATCCGCAATCAGCAGCCCACGGCCGATTTCAAAGGAATCGTCTTCATCTTCAATCAGATCAGAAGCATACAGCTGTGTTCCGCTGGTAACAAAGTCAAAGTTTCCTTTGGCCCGCTTCAAAGACAGATAACGTACCAGAGACGTAACAAACAGCCCCAGCGTTGCCGCTGCCGTATATAAACCCATGCTGGGCGTTCCGGTGGTGGACTGTACTGCTGCAACCAGTTCTTCAATCAGGGTCAGAAAGACAACCAGAGTAGTGGCTCCGGCGGCGTTCATCCGGCCACGGAAGAGGCCAAGGAATCCTTTCTGAAGGGTGCGCACGCCAAAAATACAGGAAATTAACAAAAGGCCTAAATTAATAAAGATAACCACTACTGCATTTCCGCCTAAAGAATCCAGCTTTCCTCCGGTAATAACACTGAGGATCAGTGCAAACAGGACAATACATCCTTCGGCAATGGTACTGGCACCAGCCCATTTGGCGGCGTGTTCCAGGCCTTCTACAATCCGGTCTTTGTCCGATGTCTTCCGATATTCATCATCCAGATAATCTGACGTAATGGCATTCCGGGAAATCCGCGGGCTTCTTCTGGGCGGTGCCGAGGAAAAGTCCTCATAGTCCAGATCATCCGGACCCTCCTCCGGTTCCGGCTCCTGTCCCAAATCCGGATCCAGCCGGAATTCTGCCACCTTTTGATTGCGCTTTTCGCGGAGTGCTTCCTCTGCATTTTCTTCGTCAATCTGTTCCGGTGGCACTTCGCGGTCATCAAACCCAACCAGTTTAATCTGGCCGTCTATTTCCACGTCTTCGTGTTCAATGGTAGGTGCGTTTCCTTTGGCCACAATGGTCTGGTCAAAGGTATTCAGGTCTGCATCTGCCGCAATAATAGTCGGGACGGGTTCCAGGTCAGCCGTGTTGGCAAATTTACTCTTCTTTACCAGAAATCCCGGACGTTCCACCTGTTCCGGGGCATCTCCCTGATGCAGGGCCTCATGCTCTGCGGTGGTTTCCAGCTTCTGCTGCTGGCGGCGCAAAAAGCGTTCCCGGTATTTATCTGTGGCCATGCCGCCACCACTGTGTTCAATTTTTCCCGGGCGGATCTGATGCTGGATTTTATCGTTGTGAATGGGATGAATGCCAACGGTTTTGTCGGCAAGCGCCCGTTTTTCATAACGCTGGTCCTCTTCACTCCGGTCATCTGCCAGTTCCATGATCATCTTCGGGGAATCCGGATTTTCATCTACCCCTTTGGACAATTCCCCCTGCAGATGCAGGGACTGGATTTTCGGTTCCGGCTCTTCTGCCCCGGCAGCGGGAAACACGCGGGTCTTTTGCTGTGCATCTGCATCCACAAAATTTTCTTTTCCCGTTACGTGCTGTACCGGTACATCTTCCGGTTCTTCCTCCTCTTCCGGATAATCCTCTTCCGGTTCGTCTTCTACCATGCCGCCCTGCAGGAAATCTTCCAGAGACCGCCGCAGGCGCCCGAAAATACCGGGTTTCCGTTCTTCCGGGTAATCTTCTTCATAATACTCCGGTTCATCGGTGTCAAATTCCTCTGGCGAGTCAGCATACTCCGGTTCTGCGTACTCCTCTTCTGCATACTCGGGTTCTTCATACTCCGGCTCTTCATATTCCGGTTCTTCATACGCTTCTTCACCAGCGTAGTCTTCTTCCGGTTCATTTTCCACAAGATCTAAGTCCAGCGGTGCGGTACGGGTATAATCGGCCCGATGATACTCTTTGACATTTTGCTCTTTCATGAGCTGATCCACAAAAGCTACCGCATCCTGTTCTGCCGTATCGGGAAGTTCCTGTTCTTCCTCTGTTTCTTCCGGCATGTAAAGGTTGTAGTCCTCTCCGTGAAAGCTGTATTCATCTTCTTCGTCATCTTCTACAGCAACCGGTTCTGCCGGTTCCGGATAAGACGCAGGTACTGCGGCAGACAGATTTTCCGCCAGCAGTTCATCTATTTCATCCATGGACCAGCCTTCGCGGGCAACGGGTTCCCCGGCTGCTTTGGCGGTGGCATTTGCCATGATTTCTGCCATAATTTCTTCTACGCTTAAATTGCGTTCATTGGCCATACCTGCACCTCCTTTATTTGGCTTTCAAGTTCAGGCGCTGCCGGGTAACTTCGTACATGACGATGCCCGCGGCAACTGAGGCATTCAGGGAATTAATGTGGCCCTGCAACGGCAGGGACAAAATGAAGTCACATTTTTCCCGTACCAGGCGGCCCATGCCGGTTCCCTCGGAACCGACCACCAGGGCCATGGGCCCCCTGACGTCTGCCTGACACCAGGTTTGTCCTTCCATATCCGTACCGTAAATCCAGACGCCACGCTTTTTTAATTCGTCCATGGCAGACGGCAGGTTACTGACGCGGGCAACCGGCAGGTACTCCAGTGCCCCGGCAGCGGTTTTGTCTACCGTGTAATTCAGGGTTGCTGACCGGCGCTTCGGAACAATAACCCCATGGGCTCCGGCACATTCGGCCGTCCGAATGATGGCGCCCAGGTTATGGGGGTCCGCAATTTCATCGCAAAGAATAAAGAACGGATCTTCTCCGCGTTCCTCCGCGCGGGCAAACAGGTCATCTATTGTTGCATACTCATGCGCCGCAACCCGGGCAATAACGCCCTGATGATTGGCGTTGCCGCACATGTAGTCCAGCTTTTTATTGTCGGTTTCCTTAATCAGCACGCCGGCTTCCCGGCATAAGGCTGCAATTTTCCCCAAAGAGCCTTGCTTTTCCCCTCTGGCAAGATACAGGGTATCTATGTTGCGCCCCGCCTTCAGGGCTTCCATAACCGGGTTGCGCCCAATAATTAATTCATCCCGGATTTCTTTTTCATTCATTCTCTGCCTCCTGAAAAGTGCCAAAAACCCACTTTTAGTTAGGTGGATTATACCACTAATACGGGCATCCTAGCAACATACTATATAATATATAAAAAGCTGCATCGCCCGAAAACAGATGAATAACATTCCGTATATGCTGAATATTTATGCAATAATATGAAAATAATTTGAATTTTTATTCGTTTTTGCCTTGACTTTCCCTTTTCGGGTACTATAATACATACAGAATTCATTCACAGGAGGAATTTTTCCATGGCAAAGTTAGATAAATCCAAAATCAAAAAGGTAGTACTGGCCTACTCCGGCGGGCTGGACACCTCTATTATCATCCCTTGGTTAAAAGAAAACTATAACAACTGCGAAGTCATTGCCGTTTCCGGCAACGTAGGCCAGGCAGACGAACTGGAAGGACTGGAAGAAAAAGCCCTTGCTACCGGCGCTTCCAAGCTTTACATTGAAGACCTGACTGACGAATTTGTAGACGACTTCATTATTCCGTGCGTTATGGCCGGAGCAAAATATGAAGACTATCTTCTGGGAACCTCCTTCGCCAGACCGTTAATTGCCAAACGTCTGGCTGAAATTGCAAAAGCAGAAGGCGCTGACGCCATTTGTCACGGTTGCACCGGTAAGGGAAATGACCAGGTTCGGTTTGAACTGGCTCTGAAGACCTTTGCACCGGATCTTCCAATTATTGCTCCGTGGCGGGAATGGGACATCAAATCCCGTGACGAAGAAATTGACTACGCCGAAGCCCACAACATTCCGCTTCGGATTAACCGGGAAACCAACTACTCCAAGGACAAGAACCTCTGGCATCTGTCCCACGAAGGTCTGGATCTGGAAGATCCTGCCAACGAACCGCAGTATGAAAAGCCGGGCTTCCTGGAAATGGGCGTATCCCCGCTGCAGGCTCCGGATAAGCCAACCTACATTACCCTGGACTTTGAAGCCGGTCGTCCGGTTGCCCTGAACGGTGAAAAGATGTCTGCCAAAGACATTGTCCTGAAGCTGAATGAAATCGGCGGCGCCAACGGAATTGGTCTGCTGGACATTGTGGAAAACCGTCTGGTTGGCATGAAGTCCCGTGGTGTATATGAAACTCCGGGCGGCACCATCCTGTACAAGGCACTGAATGTGCTGGAAACCATCTGCCTTGACAAGTACACCGCTCATGAAAAGCAGAAAATGGCTGTTACCTTCGGCGAGGTGGTTTATAACGGCCAATGGTTCTCTCCTCTTCGGGAAGCACTTTCCGCTTTCGTGGAAAAGGCAGAAGAACATTGCACCGGTACTGTTAAACTGAAGCTGTACAAGGGCAACATCATCAACGCGGGCGTTACTTCCCCGTACAGCCTCTACTCTCCGGAAATGGCCACCTTTGATGAAGATGACGTTTACGATCAGTATGACGCCACCGGATTCATCAACCTCTTCGGTCTGCCAAACAAAGTACAGGCTCTGATGCTGCAGGGGCTTGAAGAAAACAAGTAATTTCAGTAAACTGAAATGCGTAATTTACCCTCCGGTAATTGCACCGGAGGGTTTCTTTTAAGGAGTGAACCACATGAAATTATGGACCGGACGCTTTAGCAAGGAAATTGCCAAAGAAACCAATGACTTTAACTCATCCATTCCCTTTGACCAGAGAATGTATAAAGAAGACATTACCGGTAGTATGGCCCATGCCACTATGTTAGGAGCGCAGGGAATTAACTCGCCCGAAGATACGGAAAAAATCCTGAGTGGCCTGCAGGGCATTTTGGAAGATATTGAAAATGGAAAGCTGGCCATTGATCCGGAAGCAGAAGACATTCACACCTTCATTGAAGGAGAACTGACCGCCCGCATTGGAGACGCCGGCAAGCGTTTGCATACCTCCCGTTCCCGCAATGACCAGGTGGCTTTGGACAACCGTCTGTTTGTCCGGAACCAGTGTGATGCACTGATCCCGCAGCTGAAAGACTTAATTAAGGTACTTTGTAAAAAGGCCGCAGAATATTCCGAAGCCGTTATGCCAAGTTATACGCATCTGCAGCGGGCACAGCCCATTGTGTTTGGCCATCATCTTTTGGCGTATGCGGAAATGTTCCTGCGGGATATTGACCGTCTGCAGGACGCCAGAAAACGGATGAATGTATGTCCCCTTGGCTCCGGTGCTTTAGCAGGCACAACCTATCCCATTGACCGGTATCAAACCGCAAAAATGCTTGGTTTTGACGGCCCGTGCATGAACTCCTTAGACGGCGTTTCTGACCGTGACTGGGCAGTAGAATTTGCTTCCGTGCTTTCTCTTGTCATGGTACACCTGTCCCGTTTTTCCGAAGAAATCTGCATGTGGTGCTCCTGGGAATTCAAGTTCATTGAACTGGATGATGCGTTCTCTACCGGTTCTTCCATTATGCCGCAGAAGAAAAATCCGGACATTGCCGAACTGGTCAGAGGAAAATCCGGTCGCGTTTTCGGTGACTTAACCACCCTGCTGACCATGATGAAAGGGCTTCCGTTGGCTTATAACAAGGATATGCAGGAAGACAAAGAGGCTATCTTTGACGCCTTTGACACCGTCAGAATGTGCCTGACTGCTTTTATTCCTATGATTGATACCATGACCGTTCTGACAGAAAATATGCGCAAGGCAGCCGCCGGCGGATTCATTAACGCTACCGACTGTGCTGATTTCCTTGTCGGAAAAGGTCTTCCTTTCCGCGATGCTTATAAATGCACCGGCAACCTGGTTGCTCTTTGCATTCAAAAAGGGCTGACGCTGGAAACGCTTCCTTTGGAAGAGTACAAAGCCGTCTGTGACCTGTTTGATGACGGTGTTTATGAAGCCATCAATCTGGAAAAATGTGTCCGTGACCGTACCTGTGTCGGCGCTCCCTGCCCGGAAAATGTCCGTTCCCGTGCGGCAGAAATTCTGAACACCCTGTAAAAAGCAAATTAGAATTACGAAAGCATACGAACCTGAAAACAACTTTAATGTTGGAGGGAAAAACCGCTTTTTTACATGAAAAGTTGTGAAATTTTTGCAAATTCTGCAAATTGCTGATTGCACATTTTTTAACAATGTGGGAATATTAATAGTGGCGAACGGGCTTTTCAAGAAAATGAAAAGTCCCTGCTAATTTTGTTTTAATAGGGGATGACAGAACATGTTGTTCAACATCTACGGCGGTTTCGGCGTATACCAGCTTTTAGCCTGGTGTGCCGTATTTGCCGGCCTCGTTCTTCTGAACGAGCTTGCTCGTCGCACCAAGTGGGGCGGGATTCTTTGCTTCTGTGTCGTTCCTGCCATTTTGACGGTTTACTTTATCGTCATTGCTGTTGCTGCAGCAAAAGGCCAGGACTGGGCACTCAACAACCAAACCTATCTGTATCAGAACGGTTGGTTCCATTACGCTAAGCTGTATGCAGCCACCATCGGTTGTATCGGCTTTATGTTCCTCAAGTACAAATGGGGCAAACTCGGCAAGGCCGAATGGTTTAAAGTATTCCCGTTTGTCATTGTTGCCATTAACATCCTGATTGCGGTTGGCTCTGACTTTGAGTCTGCCATCAAAGGCGGCCTGGAAGGCGGCTGGTGGTATTCCTCCGAAGAAGTTTGGATCTACGGCGGCTGGTGGAACTGGGTCAATGGTATTGCCGGTATCATCAACATCTTCTGTATGACCGGCTGGTGGGGCATCTACACTTCCAAAGGAAAGAAAGATATGCTCTGGCCTGACATGACCTGGTATTACATCCTTGCTTACGATGTATGGAACTTCGAATACACCTACCTGAACCTTCCGTCTCACAGCTGGTACTGCGGTCTTGCACTGCTCCTGGCTCCTACCTTTGCAAACCACTTCTGGAACAAGGGTGGCTGGATCCAGAACCGTGCCAACACGCTGGCTATCTGGTGCATGTTCGCCCAGGTATTCCCACTGTTCCAGACCAAGATTGTTCCGGTACTGACTTCTGTATATCCGGACGACTACGTAATGAGCGCAACCATGCCGGCTTCTGCAGACCCAAGAATGCAGGGCATCATCGCTGTTCTTGCACTTGCCATTAACGTACTGGTACTGACCGCTATCATCAAGCGTTCCATTGAACAGAAGAAGAATCCGTACAAGAACGAAATCTTCACTGACCTGAAAGACTTCCAGGTTGCACTTGATAGAGCTGAATAAGTTTTGTCATTACCCTGAAAAAGGAACAATAAAAGGACCTCCGGAATACCGGAGGTCTTTTTTATGCGCTTTTCTGTTTACGTTAATGTTACAGTTACAATCAAGCTTCCGCCGTAGCTTCTGCTTCAGCTTCAGCCGCTTCCGCTTCTCTCTTTTGTACTACTTCTGTATGAACCTCTTCAAGTCTTCCCTTAGAAAGCTTATATCCGAAGGTTAACAGTGCAAACATAATAAACAAAACAATTGCCGGAATTAAAGTAGAAACATCATACAGACGTTCCAGAACCTGTGTATTTTGTCCAACGTCTACTTTGCTTACATCATAGCCAATCAGGGCAAGCAGTGCGGAGGAACCGGCGCCTGCAGCAGTCTGGCCAAGTTTTCTGGTAAAGGAGAAGAATGCGTAACTGGTACCTTCTTCCCGTCTGCCGGAAATTAATTCCTGATAATCAATAACGTCCATAACCAGTGCCCAGACTTCCAATACCAGGAAGGTCTGGCCCATGCCGCTGAAGAAAACCAGTACCAGGAAAACATAAGGATTCATGGCAAATGCGGTAAACTTCAGGAGGTACATCAGCAGGTTAACTACCGCTGCAAAGCCCAGGCCAACGGCGCAGATTTCTTTTTTGCCGAACTTACGGACCAGTTTGCCCATTACCGGCAGGAACATAGCCATTGGAAGGTAAGTACAAACGGTAACCAGGCTGTAAAGACCGGGCTTTCCGTAATAGTTCTTAAACAGATAGTTGTAATTGGTCTGCGTGTACATCTGGAAGGCAATCAGCAGCATGGAAACGCCGCAGAGTGCTAAGAAGGGTTTGTTCTTTAACAGGAACTTAATGGTGTGCCAGACGTTGAAGTCTTTCTGCTTCTGCTTTGGCGGAAGCGTAATCCTTTCTTTGGTGTTCTTAAAGTGAATGTAGTAAATGACAACGGTCAGTACCGCAAGAATCAGAACCGAATAAAAGACTTTCATTGGATCCAGTTTCTTTACGGCGGTGTCCCCTACCATAACAGTGGTGTATACCAGCATTGGCATCAGAATCTGGGCCGGAAGTCCGCCAAGACCTGCACCGACGGAACGCCACATGGAAAGGGAAGAGCGTTCAATTTCGTCATCCGTAATAACAGAGGCCAAAGAACCATACGGAATGTTGGTACCGGTATACATCATGCCATAGAAGATGTAGGTGATATAGGCATACGCCAGATACTGTCCTTCAGACCAGACAATGTTGGTTCCGAAGATTTTATTAATGACCAGCGGCAGATCCGTAAACATAAAGACTGCCGAAATGGCCAGTGGAATGGCGGCACCCAGAATGTACGGGCGGAATCTGCCGTACCTGGTTGGTTTTCTGGAGTCTACGAAAGCACCCCACATCGGGTCATTAATTGCGTCCCAGATCCGGGCAATCATAAAGAGGATTGCCACTTTACCCGGGTCAATTCCCAAGGTATCCGTATAAAACACCTGTAGGAAAGATGAAATCAGGGCAAAGGTAAGCAGGCCGGCGGTATCACCAAGAGCGTATCCCACTCGGTCCTTCATGCCAATGCCATGGGTGGAAGAAGTTTCAGCCATAAATAAGCCCTCCGTTAATTTTTTAGCTCCAGGAACGCGTCCTTAAAGGAGCTTTCTTTTCTGATAAATACCGGGATTTCTCCCAGTGCGGCAGGCACGGTGACCGTCCCTCCCTGATATTCTTTCCCCGTCCAGAGATGAATCCACTCATCCTTTGGCAGATAAACCTGCCGTTCTGTTACACCGGGGCGTAAAACCGGGCAGACCAGAATGTCACGGCCCAGTAAATATTCGTATGCTTCCGTGTAAGCCGGTTCTTCGTCATAGTAGAAGAACAGTGGTCTGACTATGCCAACTCCGGTTTTTGTGTTGTACTGACTCGTCTGGGAAAGATACGGTTTCAGTTTCCTGTGAATCTGACTGTACTTTGCACCGTGGGCCAGGATCTGTTCGCTGGTGTCAAACTGCGCATTCAGGTCAGGATTCAATCCCTCATGTCCCCTTAAAACGGGCGAGAAAGTGTTCATCTCCATCCAGCGCATAAACAATTCCTCACTACGCTTCAAATTGAAGAAAGTGGTGTAACCTCCAATGTCCGAGTGGGACAGGCCGAAGCCGCAACAGGTCAGGGAAAGCATGGCCGGAATGACCGACGGCAGGCCAAAGTCAATGGAGAAGTCTACGTGGTTGTCCCCATTCCACATCATGGTGGAGTACTTTGGTGTTTCGCTGTAACCGGCGCGGGTAAAGAACATAATTTCGCCAAGCTTACCGGCTTCTTCTACCGCCTCCCGGTTTAACTTTGCCCACCGGGCAGGCCAGGTGTTATGAATTAATTCTGCGGATTCCCCGCTGTAAAGCACGGCGTCCGTGGGAAGATATTCGCCGAAGTCCGCCATCCAGCCGGAAAAGCCGAAATCAATCATATTCTTTTTGATAATTTCTTTCAGCCAGTCATAAGCTTCCGGATTGGTCAGGTCCACAATGGCCGCAGGGAACGTGGTTATGGTTACGTAATAATCTTTTCCCTCTTTGTTCTTTACGCAGTATCCATGTGCACTTGCATATTCATACAGGGGCTTTTCCACAGCCAGGAACGTATTGCAATAACCAAGGACTTTTATGCCCTGCGCATTCAGTTCTTTGATTTTCTCCTGCAGATCCGGATACAGTTCACTGTCGTGTTCCCAGTTCCAGAACAGCTGCTTACCGACAGCGGTTACCCGTCTGCCTTCCCAGTCCTGAATCCAGACACCGTTAACCGCCATGCCATGATCCAGGGCGTTTTGCACCTTTTGCATCATGACGCCGGTTCCACCCTGTATACCCAGGATTTCCCCGTCATAAACCCAGTCGGGAAGTTCCGGTTGACGGCCCAGGGTCAGGGTCAGGACGGACAAAACCTCTTCAAAAGTGTTGCCAAAGCCCAGGCAGAAATCCGCTATTTCGTCCACCGTAATGCGATGTTCACCGGTTCCGGTAAAATCAAACACACTCCGTGCCGTAGTAAAGCTGTGGAAAAAATATTTTCTGGAGCTTAGGAAGGTCGGCTGTGCATAGTAGGTTTCGTAGTTGGAAAACTTCTGTTTCCGAGTGGAATCCCGGAATCCAAAGACCTGTTTTACCAGCTTTTTGCCGACCTGCTTTGCATTGATGTGTTCGGCAACCCAGCAGTTTACCGTTTGCCCGCGCAGGTCAAATTCCGAAAACAGTTCCCCGGTTCCGTAAACGTGTTCTTCAGGAACTGCCGGAAGGCAGATGGTCAGGCGGTTATACTCTTCCAGCCCCTCCAAATGCACAAATAAGCGGTCCTCTTCCAGTCGGAATTCCACTTTCCCGGAGCCAAGATCTGCGGTCAAAGCCTGGTCTTCCAGGGTCAGATTCCGTAACGGCAGTTTTTCCGGGCGAGTTGCTTTTTCCCTGATTTTGAAAGAGCCATGGCTCATGGAATAGGTATTGTTTCCATGGCCAAAAAGAAAAGGGCTTTTGCCCTCCTGAAATGAAAACACGCAGGACCCGTCCCGGCTTAATTCCACCGCGTTTTCCTGCGTCAAAAAGCGAAGCATTTTACGCCTCCTGTCTTCTGTTTTTTAACGAGCTTAAACAATTGTTATCCTACCCCTATTTCCGGTACATTGTCAACAAATATACTAAAAAAGGATTAGACCGGACAAAACTTTTTTGGCAAAATAACGCCGGGCTGCCGTTGGCTGCTAAAAGGAAATTTGTCTTTTTTCCAAAACTATACTACTATTAAAAGGAACGTACTTTTAAATTGCCCACAGGAGGAATAGCATGAGCGCAGAAGAAAAAAAAGCCACGCAGGACACCATCCCGCTGGATTCCCTGGACCCCATTCCGTCGGAAGAGCCATCTCTTCCTCCCCAAGGCAGTCCGAACGCTCCCAGGCAGACGCCGCCGGAACAGGGCTCTTCCACAGAGGCAGACGAAGAGCCGGACGAAGATTTGGAAGACGACCTGGAAGAAGAGCCTGCTCCTTTCCTGACCAGCAGAAACAAAAAGATTCTGGTTGTTGTCCTGATTCTGGTAGTCTTTTTGGGAATTGTTGCCGGCATTGTCTTCAACCTGTATTCCCGCCATAAGTTCAACCTTCCGTCTGCAGACCGGACCCGGGTTACCACGGAATCTACCACGGAAGAAGAAACCACCGCAGCGCTTTGCCCGCATGGCCACCCCTATGAAAACGGCGCCGTTTGCGGCTGTCCTATTTGTATTCAGGAATATGGCAAAGACAGCAACTGCATTCTGGTTGCAGAGTACAAAAAAATCAGTATTATCTGCCCGCTCTGTCATCAGACACAGAATTTCAACAACTTGTTTGTAGACCACGAAACTTGTTCCCGTTGCGGTACCGTAGTACAGAACAAGGACACCACGGAAAAGAAAACGGTCAATTGCAAAAACTGCAATGCGGAAATTACCTTATACCCCACCAGCAGCGGCCTGCAGAATACCTTTGTCAAAATTAACGAAGTGGACTGGGCTTCCCAAAGCGTATATGACGTTACCGGTTCCGCCAAAACCATTCAGTATAACGGCACCACGTTCTTCTATTATCCAAACAAAACCGTGTCCCTGTCTGCTCCCTGCACCTGCAATAATGTACTGGGTGGCGGAAAATATCATGCGTTGTACTTATATAACGGTGACGCCCTGACATCTGTCAGCGGAGGTACCACTCCTTACTACAATGCCTCCACCGGTCAGTTCTATGAGCTGAATGGCAAACAGGAAGTCATCCGGGATGCCTCCGGCAATGAAGTAAGAAGCTTCAACCATACCAACTGCGCCGCAACTGCCAGCACCACAACAGAAAAATAAAAACTTTTGTAACTTAATTTACTGACTCGCCTGTCTTTGGCGAGTCATTTTTTTGCTTTTCGGGCATGAGTAATGGCTCACCTACGCGGTTTCTTTGCACTTTTTTATTTTTGCAAAGCGCTTTGACGTTTGTAAAGATTTGTCACTTGCTTTTCTTTTTCGCATCTTTACAATCCTTGTAAGGAGGGCTATCCATGAAAATTTTAGGCATTCTCTTGCTTGTTATTTTAGGGCTGTTTGCACTTTATGTTTTGTTCATTTATGTCAACTCCCTGCTGGTAGACACGACCAGAAAATATACAAAATACAGCAGGTACCATCATGCCTTATTTGCTTCCGGCGTCTTTCTTGCCGTTTATGGTGCACGGGTTCGTCTGCAGGTTACCGGCAAAGAGAAGTTGCCGCAGGAAGGCCGTTTTTTGATTGTCGGAAACCACCGTTCCAAATATGATCCCATTCTGACCTGGTGGGTTTTCCGGAAGACGCAGCTGTCCTGCATTTCCAAAGAAAAGAATTTTCATATCCCGTTCTATGGCCCTATCATGCGGCGCATTTTGTTCCTGTCCATTGACCGGAGCAACCCGCGCGCCTCTATGCAGACGCTGAACGAAGCCGCGCAGCAAATCAAAGATGACCAGTGTAATGTGCTGGTTTATCCGGAAGGCACCCGCAGCATGGGAGACTACCAGTTACTCCCCTTCCATGACGGCGTTTTCAAAATTGCCAAAAAAGCCGGCGTTCCAATTGTTGTTCTGACCACGAAAGGAACGGAGCAGATTGCGAAAAACTATCCGCTTCATCCAACAAAGGTACAGCTGGATATTCTGGAAACCATTCCTGCTGACTTTGTCCGGGAAAACAGCACCCACGTCATCAGCGCAAGAGTGCGGGAACGGATGCTGGCTGATTTAACGGATTATCCTGCCTCGCCCGAAAAAGACACATCTGCCCAAAAGGAGGACATCCCATGCTGAAGCAGCGCGTTATAACTGCGGCCGTTATGACCCTTGTTATTCTCCCGCTCCTCTGGTTTTCCTATCTTCCTTATTTAATGGAATCGGTTATGGCCGTTCTGGTAGCGGTTGCCACCTATGAACTGTTTCATGCCTGTATTGGCAAAGCTGACTCGCCGGCAAGCATGATTTCCCTTGCTGTAACCGCACTGGCGGCCGCCATCCTCCAATTTCTTACTTTGCCACATTACGCCATCTTCTTAGGCGTTTTCTGGGTACTTGCCATCGGCCTGTTTGCCTACTTTATGCCACGTATTTCCGCCTTCTCCATTTCCGGTTATCCACAGGCCATCCTGCTCAGCCTGGTTACGGCGTTCTTCTTTAAGTCCGTTCCGGAGCTGTGCCATATGGAACATGGTAACTGGTACATTCTCCTCTGTCTTGCTACGAGCATTTCAACGGAAATGACAGGCTTTTTTGTAGGCAGAGCCTATGGCAGGCACAAATTAGCCCCAACGCTCAGTCCGAACAAATCCATTGAAGGTGCAGTTTCCGCCTGCATCCTTCCTCCCCTCTTTTTATCATTCGTCATTTTCATTCTGCAATTCACTTGTTTACTGACCGTGCGTTGGGGTTACCTCTTTTTGTATCTGATTCTGGGAACCGTGGTTACCCAGTTCGGCGATTTGGCCTTCAGTCTGATTAAAAGAGCCACCGGCATCAAGGATTTCGGCAAAATTCTGCCGGGACATGGCGGAATTTTAGACCGGTTTGATGCCCAATGCTTCCTGACCCCGTATACTTTTTTGTTTCTTACGGTAACAGGAGCGTTCATTATTTGGTAAAATGCAATAAAATCAACGCAGGCAGACGCAAAATCTAGTGTTTCTGAGAGGCAGAAGCACTATTGTTTCGTCAAAATATAACAGTTTGTTCATAAAATTTCGCTGTTTTGTTAAAAGGTTCCGCGTTGGTTAAGTGCTATAATATTGCAAAGCATATGGCCTCTGCACACTATGCAGAGGCTCTTTTTGTAGGAGCGTGAAAAATTACATGAATGCCAAAAAACTGCTTTACGTCCTAAAGCGTATCCTTCTTGCCATTTTCACGGTCTGGGTGGTCATTACCATAACGTTCTTCGTTATGCGTGCTGTCCCCGGCGGACCGTTCTCCGGTGAAAAGGCCATTACTGCCGCTGCGCAGGCTGCACTGGAAGAAAAATATGGCTTGGACAAACCACTGTGGCAACAGTACGTCACCTATCTCAAGGACATTGTTCTCCACTTTGACTTTGGCCCGTCTTTAAA
Source organism: uncultured Phascolarctobacterium sp. (assembly GCA_963640645.1). Taxonomy (GTDB): domain Bacteria; phylum Bacillota; class Clostridia; order Oscillospirales; family Acutalibacteraceae; genus RUG420. Next base: position 179,027 of record CAVHZY010000001.1, read on the forward strand.
GCAACGTGGTCGTGACGTCATTGATATCATTGGTGACGGTCTGAAAACGTCTGCCAAACTGGGCATCATTGCCGCAGTACTGGCCGCCATCATCGGTATTGTTTTAGGATCTGTTGCGGCCCTAAAACGGGGATCCGTCCTGGACAACACCATCATGGTGCTTACCACCGCATTCGTTTCCATGCCATCCTTCATTATGGGGGCCCTGCTCTTGGTAGCTTTTTCCGTTAAGCTTGGATGGTTACCTGCCAACGGTGCTGCAAGCGGTGGTCTTATCCTGCCAATTATTACCTTAATGCTGTATCCTATGGCCTACATTACGCGTCTGACGCGGTCGTCCATGCTGGACGTCTTTGGCCAGGACTACATCCGGACAGCCCGGGCTAAGGGCGTTCCGGAAAAACGGGTTATCTTCGGTCATGCACTGAAAAACTCCTTAATTCCGGTTATCACCTACTTTGGCCCCATGCTGGCTTACATTGTTACCGGTTCCCTGGTAGTAGAACAAATCTTTGCTGTACCGGGCATTGGCCGGGCCTTCATCAACAGCATTACCAACCGTGACTACCCCATGATCATGGGCACAACCATTATCCTGGCGGCCCTGATTGTTATCATGAATCTGTTATCCGACATCCTTTACAAAGTAGTGGATCCGCGGATCAAACTGGACTAAGGAGGCGGTAGTAACATGAGTCAACCCACAAAACATAAAGTTCCTTTTAATATCCAGCAGGATGTCAGTCAATTCCTGCCGGCCACAGATGAAGAAAAAGCGTATATGGTCCAGATGCGGCCATCTACCACATTCTTCAAAGACGGTTGCAAACGCCTTCTGAAAAACAAGGTTGCCACCGTTGCCATGATTATCATTGTCCTGATTACCTTAAGCTCTATCTTTATCCCACTGTTCTGGCCTTATTCCTATGATGCCCAGTTGGGTGTTACCCCGGGAAAAGCGGTAGATGCTTCCTATAGTAACCTGGCCCCGTTTGAATACGGCTCCACGGAGCAGAAACGGATGGCCCAGGGGGAAAAGATTTTCCCGCACGTCTTCGGAACCGATTCCGCCGGGCGTGACTACTTCATTCGTATTGTTTACGGCACGCGGATTTCCCTTGCCGTCGGGTTCTTTGCCAGTATCATTGTTTTACTGATCGGCCTGGTGGTCGGCGCCGTTTCCGGCTACGCCGGCGGCAAAGTAGACCTGTTTATCATGCGCATTGTAGACATCATTTATTCCCTGCCTGACATGCTCATGATTATCCTGCTGGCTTCTGTATTCCGGGTTTCCTTAACACCCAAAATAGAAGGAACCGCATTAGCCGGAATCGGGGCCAATATCATCAGTTTGTTTGTGGTCTTTGCCCTTCTGTACTGGGTCTCCATGGCCCGTCTGGTGCGTGGACAGATTCTTTCCCTGCGGGAACAGGAATACGTCCTGGCAGCCCAGACTGCCGGTGCCGGTGGCGCCTGGATTATCCGCAAGCACCTGATTCCGAACTGTATTTCCGTTATTATCATTTCCACGGCCTTACAGATTCCAAGTGCCATCTTTACGGAAAGTTACCTTTCCTTCCTTGGCCTGGGTGTTAACGCTCCTATGCCATCCCTTGGCTCCCTTGCTTCGGATGCGCTGAACGGACTTAGCTCTTACCCATACCGGCTGGTTATTCCGGCCATCGTCATCTCTTTAATTGTACTCAGCCTTAACCTGTTCGGAGACGGCCTGCGGGACGCCTTTGACCCGAAGCTGAATTCTTAAAGGAGGTGCCGAAATCATGTTATTAGAAGTAAACAACCTGCATACCTCCTTCTTTACAGATGCAGGAGAAGTCAAAGCCGTCAACGGCGTCTCCTTCCAGCTGGACCACGGAAAGGTGCTCGGCATTGTAGGGGAATCCGGATCCGGTAAATCCGTTACCGCCTACTCCATCATGCAGATTCTGGCCTCCACCGGTAAAATTACCGAAGGCTCCATCAAGCTGAACGGAGAAGAACTGGTTGGTGCCGGCGAAAAAGTCATGAAGAAAGTACGGGGGAATAAAATTTCCATTATTTTCCAGGACCCCATGACTTCCTTAAATCCTACTTATACCATTGGCCATCAGTTAATAGAGGCCATTATGTTACACACTGACCGGGACAAAAAACAGGCCTATGACCGCGCTGTGGAAATGCTTCGTCTGGTTAATATTCCGGAACCGGAAAAGCGGATGAAACAGTATCCGCATGAACATTCCGGCGGTATGCGGCAGCGTATCATGATTGCCATGGCCCTTGCCTGCGAACCGGACATTCTGATTGCAGACGAACCCACCACTGCACTGGACGTTACCATTCAGGCGCAAATCCTGGAGCTCATGAAGGATCTGCAAAAGGAACTGGGCATGGCCATCATCATGATTACCCATGACCTTGGTGTTGTTGCCCAGCTTTGCGATGAAGTTATTGTCATGTACGCCGGCGGTATCTGCGAACAGGGTACCGCAGACGAAATTTTCTACAATCCACGGCATGAATATACCAAAGGATTGCTTCGCTCCATTCCGCGTTCCAATACCGCAGGGCAGAAATTAAAGCCCATTACCGGCACACCCATAGACCTGCTGAACATGCCGGAGGGCTGTCCGTTTGCTCCCCGGTGTGACGCAGCCATGAAAATATGCATTCATCAAAAACCACAGTCCGAACTGATTAACCAGGATCATGCAGCGGCCTGCTGGATGAATGTCAAAAACCGGTTAGAGCAGGAAGCGGAAAACGCTTCTGCAGGCGTGGAAGCTGACTCGCCGAAGAAAGAAGAAGTTGCGGAAGGTGGTGTAGAAAATGCCTGAAGAAAAGAAAGTTCTGGTGGAAGTCAAAGACTTAAAAGAGTACTTCCCCATCAGTAACGGCATGTTCCGTACCATTCCGCTGAAAGCAGTAGACGGTGTTTCCTTCAGTATCAACAAAGGAGAAACGCTGGGGCTGGTTGGAGAATCCGGTTGCGGAAAAACCACGGTTGGACGCACCCTGCTGAATCTGTATAAGCCAACGGCCGGTGAAATCTGGTATGACGGCAAACAGATTAAAACCAAAGCAGACATTAAAGAGTTCCGGAAGCATGCCACCATGGTTTTCCAGGACCCGTACAGCTCCTTAAACCCACGTATGACGGTTGCCGATATTATTGGGGAACCGCTGGATATTCACCACATGTACAGCAGCAAACAGGAACGGCAGGACCGTATTCTGGAGCTGATGAATTACGTTGGCCTGAACTCGGAGCACGCGGCGCGGTATGCGCATGAATTCTCCGGCGGCCAGCGCCAGCGCATCGGCATTGCCCGGTCCCTGGCAGTCAATCCGGACTTCATTGTCTGTGACGAACCGGTTTCCGCTCTGGACGTATCCATCCAGGCGCAGGTTATCAACATGTTTGAAGAGCTCCAGGAGCAGTTGGGTCTGACCTATTTGTTCATTGCCCATGACCTACTGGTGGTTCGTCACATCTCAGACCGGATTGCCATCATGTACCTTGGCAAAATGGTAGAGCTGGCGGACGCCGCCGAAATTTATGACCATCCGCTCCATCCGTACTCGCAGTCCCTGCTGTCTGCCGTACCGGAGCCGGATCCGAAGGTGGCCAGAGCCAACCAGCGGATTGTGCTGGAAGGAGACATCCCGTCTCCGTTACACGCCCCCTCCGGGTGTCCGTTCCGGACCCGTTGCCGGTACGCCACGGAGCAGTGTGCCGAAAGCACACCGGAATTCCGGGAGCTTACCCCCGGCCACTTTGTGGCCTGCCACCGCGTAGAGGAAATTAACTAGTTTCCCTAGTGCAGCGCACTTTGAAATAGAAATAGAAGAAAGGATTAAATCTTATGAAGACGATGAAAAAGATTGTCGCTTTACTTTTAGCTCTTACGTTTGTAGTTGCTTTAAGTGCCTGCGGCAAGAACAAGAAACATCAAGATGGTGTTATGTCGGTCTGCCTTGCTTCCGAACCGGATACACTGGATCCGGCCCTCAACTCTGCTGTTGACGGCGCTACCATGTGTGTTCATCTGTTCTCCGGCCTTGCCAAATGGGCAGAAGGAGACGACGGCAACCTGGAAGTGGTTGCTGACGCTGCAACCGAACTGACGGAACCGGTAGTCAATGCTGACGGTACCGCCACTTACACCTACACCCTTCGTGACGGCCTGAAATGGTCTGACGGCAAAGACGTTACAGCTAACGACTTTGCATTTGCATGGCAGCGTGCCGGTACCGCAGCTCTTGGTGCCGACTACATGTACATGTTTGAAATTGTAAAGGGTTATTCCGAAACCGACCCGAATGCACAGCTTGACGTTAAGGCTGTTGACGCCAAAACCCTGCAGGTAACCCTGAACAGCAACGTTCCGTACTGGAACCAGCTGCTTGCATTCCCCTGCTTCTTCCCGGTACGGGAAGACGTGGTTTCCAACGAATCCTGGGCAACGGATCCGTCCACTTACATCTGCAACGGTCCGTATGTCATTTCCGAATGGGAGCACAACTCCGTTATCAAGCTGAAGAAGAACGAAAACTATATTGATGCTGACAAGGTAACCATGGAAGAATTAAACTTCTACCTGTCCGATGACGCTAACAATATGCTTTCCAACTTCCAGAACGGTGACTGGCAGCTGATTGACGACGTTCCTACCAATGAAATTGCCAACCTGCAGAAGGATTACAAGGATGAATACCATGTAACCGGTCAGATCGGCACTTACTATGCCTGCTGGAACATCAACCAGGACCTGCTTCCGAACTTCTCCGGCACAGCTGATGAAAAAGAACGTGCACAGGAAGAAATCCGGAGCGCTATCAGCCTTCTGCTTGACCGCAACTATGTTGTAAACGACATTGCACAGGCAGGTCAGGTTCCTGCTTCCTCCTTCGTAGCCATGGGTATTACCGAACCGGACGGCACCGAATTCTATAAGAATGCCGGCTCCTCCGTTTCCACTGAATATGCAGGTTACTTCAACACCGCAGAAAGCGCATTTGACGCCAACTTTGCTTCTGCTGTTGAAACCCTGAAGAAGTATTACACCTATGATGAGGCTTCCAAGAAGTTTACGGACTTCCCAAGCATTACTTACCTGTACAACACAGGTGAAAGCCACAAGGCAATCGGCGAATACATTCAGAGCGCTCTTGCTACCGTAGGCATCAATATCCAGCTGGAAAACCAGGAATGGAACACCTTCCTGAACACCCGTAAGAACGGAGACTATGGTCTTGCCAGAAATGGTTGGGTTGCCGACTATTCTGACCCAATCTCTTTCCTGGATCTGTGGACTTCCGTTTCCGGTAACAATGACATCCAGCTTGGTAAAGGCAACGCTGCCAACCTGAAGGTTTACAGCATTGATCTTTCCAAGTGGGGCTATGATGTTAAGGTAGAAAACGGCACCTGGGCCCAGACCTATGATGTCCTGATTTCTACCATCAAGTCCTGCACAGATGAAACCAAGCGCTATGAAATGATGCACTATGCAGAAGACCTTCTCATGAGCACCGGTTGTATCTGCCCAATCTATTTCTATACTGACATTTACATGCTGGACTCTGACGTTCAGGGATACTATGAATCCCCGCTCGGCTACAAGTACTTCATGTACTGCACTTACAAATAAAATCTGATCAGGGGTTCTGTAACGCGCGTACAGAAAAGACCCGTCAGTTAAACTTTGTATCATGATGCACTAGGAACAGGCCCTGCTTCTGAAAGGAAGCGGGGCCTGCGTTGTTTTTGGCAAACAAGAGAATTTGCAAAACAGAAGGACCCGGTTTTCTAAGACGGAGCCTTCTCTTTTGTGCTATAATGAGGTCGACTTTTTGGAGGTGACAGGATGGGAGAATGGTTAAAAGAGCACTGGAAAGATCTGCTCCGCGGTGCAGTGGTTGTGGCCATTGTTGTGGTTATTATTGTTTTTCATGAAGATTTGGAAAATCTGGACGTCAGAGGGCTGGTAGAAATGGCCCCATCCATTTGGGTAGCTGCCTTAATTGCACTTTTGGTTTATGCTGTCAAAGGCGCAGTTATGGTCATCCCGGCGTCTATGGTTTATTTAAGCATCGGCCTGGCGTTCCAAACGTGGCAGGCCATTATTATAAATACCCTTGGGGTGCTGATTGAACTGAGTGTTTCCTATCTGGTTGGCCGTTTTGTTGGCGGGGAAAGCGTAGAAAAGAAAATGGCCAAAATGCCAAAGGTACAGGCGGCATTAAACGGGAAATCCAATGCCACCGGTGCCGGCATTTTTGCAATTCGCTTTTCCGGTATCCCTATTGATATTGTTTCCATGTTCTTTGGTTCTACGGGTTACAACTATCTGCGCTTCCTCTTTTGGAGCGCTTTGGGCGTGCTGCCGCGCGTCATTTTCTGCACGGCTGCCGGGGAAGCGGCCTATCATTTTGTTCCCTTCTTTGGAGGATAAGGTATGACAAAGGAAGAACGCTTACAAAAACAATTTGATTTTTTATTGGAAATTGACAAGGAAAAGCTGGTACAGCGTCAGACGCCGCTGGCCGACAGTTCCCGCATGGAAAATGACGCGGAGCACGCCTGGCACATGGCCCTGTGCACGCTCATCCTGTCCGAATATGCCAATTCCGAAATAGATGTGGCGCGGACCATGGCCATGTGCCTCTGCCACGACTTAGTAGAAATCTATGCCGGAGACACCTACGCTTATGATGCCGCCGGTGTGGCAGGACAGGCCGCGCGGGAAGCCGAAGCGGCGCCCCGCCTGTTTGGCCTCCTGCCGGAGGACCAGCGGGATTATATTGCCGGACTGTTCCGGGAATTTGAAGAGCACCAGACTCCGGAGTCCAAGTTTGCGCACGCAATGGATAATATCCAGCCGGCCATGTTAAATAACGCAAGTAATGGTATTTCGTGGGTAGAGCACGGCGTGCGCTTAAGTCAGATACTGCATCGCAACGAATTAACAGGACAGGGATCCGAAACTCTTTGGGAGTACTCCAGAGACCATTTTATCCTGCCACATGTGGACACAGGGGAAATCATTGACAGTTGAGTTTTAAAACCCTTCGGGGTATCATAAAAATGATAAATACTTTGTAAAGGAGAACTTCATTATGCCTAGAGTTTTCTGTCCGTGGGATACCTTAATCCCGTTTATTACCGATGCATTTGAAGGTTACGGCGTACCTCGTGAAGACGCTGAAATCTGCACTGATGTATTGCTGGAATCCGACCGCAGAGGCATCGAGTCTCACGGTTGCAACCGCTTTAAGCCAATTTACATTGACCGCATTGAAGCCGGTATTCAGAACCCGGTTACCAACTTTGACATCATCAAAGAAACCGAATGTACTGCCGTTGTAGACGGTCATGACGGCATGGGCCAGGTTATCGGCTACAAGTCCATGCAGATGGCCATTGACAAGGCAAAGAAATACGGCATGGGTATGGTTGCCGTCCGCAACTCCTGCCACTACGGTATTGCCGGTTATTATGCTTCCCAGGCTGCCAAGCAGGGCTGCATTGGTATTACCGGCACCAACGCCAGACCTTCTGTTGCCCCGACCTTTGGCGTAGAAGGTATGTTTGGTACCAACCCACTGACCGTCGGCATTCCAACCGATGAAGATTTTGACTTCGTTATTGACTGTGCCACTTCCATTACCCAGAACGGTAAGATTGAATACTATGAACGCATTGGCGAAGATGTTCATCCGGGTACCGTAATTGGCCAGGACGGCCAGCCGGTAGAAGGTGACGCCGGTGTTGCCCTGAAGATGATTCGTCAGGGCACTGCTGCACTGACCACCCTTGGCGGAATTGGAGAAGCACTTGGCGGATACAAGGGCTACGGCTACGCCATGGTTATTGAACTGCTTTCCTCCATCCTGCAGGATGGCTCCTATGGTAAGGCCCTGGACGGCAAGGATGAAAACGGAAACATCCGTCCGTATCACCTGGGCCACTTCTTTATTGCTATTGATACCGACCACTTCCTTGGTGAAGACGTAGCCAGAAAGAAAGCCGGAGAAATTATCCGTAGCGTACGGAACTCCAAGAAAGCTCCGGGTCAGGATCGGATTTATACCGCCAACGAAAAAGAATGGGATGTATGGCTTTACAGAAAAGATAAGGGCGTTCCTATTACTGAACCGGTTCAGAAGGAACTTTGTCAAGTAAGAGATCACCTTGGTCTTACACAATACAAATTCCCGTGGGAGGACTAATTTATGGATTACGCAAAAGAATCACTCAGATTACACTATGAATGGAAAGGTAAGCTGGAAGTAACCGCAAGAGCTTCCGTAGACAGCAAAGATGCGCTGTCCCTTGCCTATACTCCGGGTGTTGCCCAGCCATGCCTGGAAATTCAGAAAGACATTAACAAATCCTATGAACTGACTCGCCGCTGGAACACCGTTGCCGTTGTAACAGACGGTACGGCCGTTCTTGGTCTTGGTGACATCGGTCCGGAAGCCGGTATGCCGGTTATGGAAGGCAAGTGCGTTCTGTTTAAGGAATTCGGCGGCGTAGATGCCATTCCGCTTTGCGTTCGTTCCAAAGATGTAGATGACATTGTTAACACGGTAGCACTTCTGGCCGGCTCCTTTGGCGGCGTTAACCTGGAAGACATTGCAGCACCGCGTTGCTTTGAAATTGAAAAGAAGCTGAAGGAACGCTGTGACATCCCCATTTTCCACGACGACCAGCACGGCACCGCCGTTATTACCCTGGCAGGTCTTATCAACGCCCTGAAGATTGTTGGCAAGAACATTGAAGACGTTAAGATTGTTACTTCCGGTGCCGGTGCAGCCGGTATTGCCATCATCAAACTGCTGATGAGTATGGGCCTGAAGAATGTTGTTATGACCGACCGTCATGGCGCCATCTACAAGGGCCGTGACAACCTGAATCCAATTAAGGAAGAAATGGCTGAAATTACCAACGAAGCCATGGAAAAGGGCACCCTGGCAGAAGTTATTAAGGGCGCAGACGTATTTATCGGCGTCTCCGCACCCGGCACTGTTACCAAGGAAATGGTACAGACCATGGCCAAAGATCCTATTATCTTTGCCTGTGCCAACCCTGTTCCGGAAATCTTCCCGGATGAAGCCAAAGCCGCAGGCGCAGCTGTTATTGCTACCGGCCGTTCTGACTTCCCGAACCAGATCAACAACGTTCTGGCATTCCCGGGCATTTTCCGTGGTACCCTGGATACCCGTGCATCTGACATCAATGACGAAATGAAGGTTGCTGCCGCTTATGCACTGGCCAACCTGATTTCTGACGAAGAGCTGAATCCGGATTACATCATTCCGGCTGCCTTTGACCCACGTGTTAAGGACGCTGTTGCAGAAGCAGTTGCAGAAGCTGCCCGCAAGTCCGGCGTGGCCCGCATCTAAGTAAAAGAATGTAAAAAGAGCGCGTTGCAAAACGCGCTCTTTTTTGTGCTCTCTCCGACGTTTGACACCAAAAAAAGAACTTTGTATACTGATATCAATTAGTATCAATAGGTATCAGTAAAAGGAAGGCACAAAGATGGACATTTCACGGTTTGCAGATATGATATCTGACAAGCAATTTAGCAATTTTAAAAAACTAAACTATAAATATCCAAACGACTTTTCCGATTTCATTTCCATATTACAGGATTCCTATTATGAAACACTCCCACTGAAGGATACAGATGGAAAGAGCCTGGTATATCTTCCCATCTGTACCGGCATTCATCTGGATACCGTCAAATTACTATACACGGCGCAAACTGCAGCCTATGGCACCAAAGCTTTGGAAGAAGAAATTATGGCCACTTCTGCCATAGAGCAAATTGATTTCAGCAGGGACAGCGTGCGTAATATTTTAAAAGGCTGTGCTCCAAAAACCGAAGAAGAGGATCGGATTTACGGTCTAAAGAAAGGCTTTGACTTCATCAGCAAAAGGGAAAACAAAATTACGGAAGAAAATCTGTATGCGTTATATCAGATGGTAATTGGAAATTATCTGCCGGAGGAAAATCAGCTTTTACCGGGCCGGTATTACCGCCATGCACCGGTTTACATCATGAGCAATAAAGTGGAACACAGCGGAATTTCCCATGAAAAGTTGCCAGATTATATGCAGAATCTGATAAAATTTGCCAACGCCAAAGACGACATGAATGACCTGCTAAAAGCAGGAGCACTGCATTTTTATCTGTCTTATGTGCACCCATACTTTGACGGAAACGGACGCATGGCTCGCCTGGTACATATGTGGTATTTAATCCAGCAGGGATACGAAAGCACACTGTTTGTCCCGCTGTCCGGGTTTATTGAAAAAAGCCAGAAGAAGTACTATAACGCCTACACCCTGACAGAGGAAAACAGGGCCTATGCCGACTGCCTGGATGTAACGCCGTTTTTGCTCTACCTGATTCAAAATGTGTATGACAAGCTAAAGAAATCTTCCGCTACGGTAGACACGCTGGCACAATATAAGACGGCATTGGCCGCCGGAGAAATTACGCAAAAAGAGGAAAAGCTATGGCAGTTTGTCCTGTCAGCTTATGCGGCAGATCCTTTTACCACAAAGCAATTGGAGCGGGATTTTGGCGATGCAGCTTATGCCACCATACGGAGCTTTGTCTTAAAATTTACAGAGCTTTCTTTACTGGAGGCACAGCCGCGCCGGAATAAAGTCCTTTACCGTGTGAAAACAGGGGTCTGAATTGTACCTTGACGGCGGATTTGTTATAATGCAGAGGTATCCTTAAGAACGAAACGGGGTGGCACTGTGCCGGATCAAAAAACCAAACGGGAAATACTGCTGGTCAGCGGAGTACTGGGTGCCAGCACATTGTTATTTTTCCTGATTGGGAAAGGAATGGGTGCTGCCTTTGCCTGGCTGTTACAAAGCGGACAGTTGCAGTCAACCTATCATGTTTATTACCTGGTGCAGATACTGTATTCCATTCTTTCTTTGGTGGTTCCGTTTGCTATTGGCGGACAGCTTGTTAAGAAAATTCAAAAGCGAAAACAGTTGTTTAACTGGGAGCATGCGGAAGACCGGACGCTGTTTTATGTATCCATTGCTTTTGGCTTTTTGGCATTAATTCTGGCCAATGTAACAACGTCCATCTTAACCGGACTTTTACAGGAATATGGCGTTACTTTTGATGACCCGGAATTGCCCATGCCAACAAAGCTGAGCGAATATATTATCATGACGCTGGCTACCGTTATTGTGCCTGCTTTTACGGAAGAATTTGCCTTCCGTGGCGTTATCTTACACAGCTTCCGAAAATACGGAGATTTGTTTGCCGTTGGTATGTCGTCCCTGTTATTTGCGTGTATGCACGGAAATATGTCGCAGATGCCGTTTGCCTTAATTCTGGGCTTTGTTATGGGCCTGCTGGTGGTTTGCACAGACAGTATCTGGACCGGTATTGCCATTCACCTGTTTAATAATACCTATGCAGTGGTTCTGACTTTAATTTCCGACAACTGCAGTCAGGCAACGGCGTATACCGCTGTTATTATGATTAACTTTATTGGCTTATCCCTTGGTTTGATTGCCAGTGTATATACGTCTTATCATTACCGTGGTCCAAGACGTAAGGTGCTGTATGCGCCACCGGTAAACGCAGATAAAAAAGCACAACGGAAATACCGTGCCCAGGCCTGGCTGTACAGCCTTATTTCCCTGCCTATGCTGGCGTCCGTTGTGTATCTGATTATTTGTTTATACCAGAGTGTTCATACGGGAGGTGCCGTATGAATAAAGCTTTTATGAAAGAAGCCCTGGCGGAAGCAGCAAAAGCTGCTGACGCCGGAGAGGTCCCCATTGGGGCCGTTGTGGTGCGCGGCAATGAAATTGTCGGCCGCGGACACAACCGCCGCGAAGGGGACAAAAGTGCGCTGGCGCATGCAGAGTTGCTGGCCATTCAGGATGCCTGTACCCGTCTGGGGGGCTGGCGCCTGTTTGACTGTGACCTGTATGTTACATTAGAGCCCTGCCCCATGTGCGCCGGGGCAATCATAAATGCCCGCATTCAAAACGTTTATTTTGGTGCCAAAGACCCCAAGGCGGGGTCAACCGGCAGCATTATTAATTTGTTTTCGCTGCCGTATAATCATAAACCGAATGTAACCGGTGGACTGCTGGAAGAAGAGTGTGCCACACAACTGACCTCCTTTTTCCGCGCCCTCCGTGCAAAGAAACAGTAATCCTGAAGGAGCAAACAATATGCCAGAATTAAGTGCAAAAGAAAAAAATGAATTCCTGTGGGAATCCAATCAGTTCAGCAGTGTAGAAAATGTCATTGCCGTGGCCAGCGGAAAAGGAGGCGTAGGAAAATCCTTAGTTACTACGTTACTTGCCTGCGCCAGCGCCAAAGACGGTAACGAAACCGCTATTATGGACGCCGATGTAACCGGCCCGTCCATTCCAAAGGCGTTTGGTATGCACGGCCATCTGGAAGCCGTGGAAGGCATTGGCATTGAACCCCGCATTTCTGATCTGGGTGTAAAAGTGGTTTCCATGAACCTGCTTCTGGAAAACGAAGAACAGCCTGTTGTATGGCGTGGCCCGGTTGTGGCCGGCGTTCTGGAACAGTTCTGGAAAGACGTTGACTGGGGCCAGGTAGACTACATGTTTGTAGACATGCCTCCGGGCACCGGAGATGTTCCCCTGACCGTTTATCAGTCCATGCCGGTAAAAGGCATTGTTTTGGTTACCACGCCGCAGGACCTGGTACAGATGATTGTCAAGAAGGCCTCCACAATGGCTCAGATGATGAACGTTCCAATCCTTGGCGTCATTGAAAACATGAGCTATCTGTCCTGCCCGGATTGCGGCAAAAAGATTGCCGTATTTGGAGAAAGCAAAGCAGAACAGATTGCCAAAGAACTGGGCGTACCGGTTCTGGCTACCCTGCCAATGGACCCGGCCGTTGCCTCGTTAGTGGACCAAGGCAAAGTAGAATACATTCAGGAGCCAAAGGCAGAAGAGGCCTTTGCTTCCATCAAAGCCACACTGGCACAAAACTAACACAACGGAACCCCGCGTGCAGCGCGGGGTTTTCTGATTACAAATGGCCGGACATAGCCGCATGTTCTTTTTGTAATTCCTGCAACAGGTCCTGTGGCAGCCAGGTGGAATTGGTCGGCGTCAGTACCGCTTTCAGCGGAATGGTTATTTCTGCCTGCCGTAAGGCCCGCAGAAATTTATCCATGGCAGATCCGTTTAGCTGATACATCAGAAGCATCTCTTCTTCAAAAAGGGGTGCTTCTTTTTTTGCTGCCTGCGCTTCCTTTGGCGATGCAGTCCCTTGCGGTACAAAACCAAATAACACATTCAAAGGTAACCCGTATTCTTCCGGCGGAACCGCCCTATATTTAATGCCCTGCCGATTGCAGATTTTGCGGAGCGCATCCTCTTTTTCCCTGGGCAGATTAAAGGCGCGTACCGCGCCGGCAACCGATACTTTCATAGTGGGATTTCTCCTTTCAAAGTGCCCTTATTATAGCATATAATGGTGGGCAGAAATAGAAAGGAGTGCCGGAAATGGGATGTGAACTTTGCCCAAGAGCATGTGGCGTAAATCGCAGGGAAGGAGAAGCCGGAATCTGCTGCATGGACAGCACCATGCGGATTGCCCGCGCATCTTTGCACCAGTGGGAAGAGCCCTGCTTATCCGGAACCAACGGCTCCGGCACGGTGTTTTTCTCCGGCTGCCCTTTGCACTGCGTGTATTGCCAGAATTACCGCATTGCGGCAGGAGACCGCGGTGTGCCGGTCAGTGTTTCGGAGCTGCGAGACATCTTCCTGAAACTCCAGGCAATGGGCGCCCACAATATTAATCTGGTTACCCCAACCCACTTTGTGCCAGCCATTGCGGAAGCATTACAACAGGCAAAGGCGGCCGGCCTGACATTGCCTATTGTTTATAACACCTCTTCTTATGAAACAGTGAACACCCTTTCTTACATGGACGGATTAGTGGACATTTATCTGCCAGACTTGAAATATTTTTCCCCTGCCCTGGCAGAGCAGTACTCCTCCGCACCGGACTATTTTCAGACTGCTTCCGCCGCCATTGCGGAAATGTACCGGCAGGCAGGAGACCCTGTCTTCCGGGAAGACGGCATGCTGCAATCCGGCGTTCTGGTCCGCCACCTGCTGTTGCCGGGACAGGTGCGGGACAGCAAGCGCGTAGTGCGTTACCTTTGGAAAACGTATCATGACCACATCTTTTTATCCCTGATGTGCCAATACACACCTCTGCCACACGTAGCCGCTTCGTATCCGGAACTGGCCCGCCGTGTTACCCAGGAAGAATATGACGAACTGGTTGACTACGCTGTAGATTTAGGCATTACCCAGGCCTACACCCAGGAAATGGAGTCCGCCTCCGAATCCTTCATTCCCGCCTTTGAATCCTTTTCCGTCTCTGCCTTTTTAAATGCGTTATAAAGTGGTAATAGAAATAACAAAATCCTGAAACTGTCATAAGTTAAATTGAAGAAAGGCTGTTATAATATGCCTGATTTACGGAGCCTGCGTCAACTGCAAGCGTGCAAGCGGAAAGGAGCCACCATGAGTACTAACGGGCTTACCACCGAAGAGGTAAGACAGCAAACCGCGGCCGGTCATGTCAATGTCATTCCCGACCAGTCGGATAAAACCGTAAAACAAATTATCTTAGAAAACGTAGTTACCTACTTCAATATTATCTTTTTTGTTCTGGCCATCCTGGTTATTATTGCCGGATCCTGGAAAAATTTAACATTCCTGCCGGTGGTCATCGGCAATACGGTCATTGGCATTTTCCAACAGCTGCGCGCCAAAAAGACGCTGGATAAACTGTCCCTGCTGGATCAGTCCACCTACACTGTTATCCGCAACGGTGTGGAAGAAACGGTACGCTCTGACTCGCTTGTCCTAGGCGATTTAATCCTTGTCAAAGCCGGCCAGCAAATTCCCGCTGACGGATACGTGGAAGAGGGTTATGCCGAAGTCAACGAATCCTTGCTGACCGGCGAAGCAGACGAAATTGTCAAGCAAAGCGGGGCTGACTTAAAGTCCGGTAGCTTTGTGGTATCCGGTAGCTGTTATATGGTTCTGACCCATGTTGGTTCCGATTCTTATGCGGCTAAGTTAATGAGCAAGGCCAAGGAAGTTACGGATAAAAAATCAGAAATGATTCGGGATATTGAAACCATTATCAAAATTGCCGGTATTTTAATTATTCCCATTGGCTTGGCGCTGTTTATCCAGTCCATGGTCAACGGCAACGGCTTTTCCCAGTCTATTATTTCCATGGTTGGTGCCGTTATTGGTATGATTCCGGAAGGCATGTACCTTCTGACTACGGTTGCTTTGGCATTAAGTGCCATTCGTCTTGCGCAGAAGCAGGTTTTGTTGCATGACATGCGTAGCATTGAAACCCTGGCAAGAGTAGACGTACTCTGTGTAGACAAAACAGGTACCATCACCAATGACAAAATGACGGTTACGGAAGTCTTTCCTGCAGACGGATTGACAGACGCCCAGTTTGAGCAGGTACAGACACTGCTGGATCAGTATGTTCACACCATTGCAGACAGTAACTTAACCATGGAAGCTCTGTTACATTTCTTTACCGGAACCGCCCGGTTAAATGCTGTTTCCGTACAGGAGTTCTCCTCTAAAACCAAGTATTCTTCCATTCGGACGGCGGACGCGGAATATCGCCTTGGTGCCCCGGAAATGGCACTGTCTCCGGAGCTGTTGGAACGAAACCGGGATGCCATTGACAGCCGGGCCGGCATGGGTCAGCGTGTTCTGGCGTTTGCCTTTGTAAAGGACGGCGTAGGTTATCCGTTAGCCTTTATCAGTCTGGAAAATGAAATCCGTCAGAATGCCAAAGAAATCTTTACCCATTTTGCAGAGCAGGATGTGGCCATTAAGGTTATTTCCGGAGACAATCCGCTGACCGTTTCCCGCGTTGCACAGCAGGCAGGCATTGCCAATGCGGATAAGTATATAGACGCCGGAACACTGACCACGCCGGCCAGCATAGAAGCAGCCGCCATGAATTATACCGTCTTCGGTCGGGTAAAACCGGAGCAGAAACGGCAGCTGGTAGAAGCCTTACAAAAGCAGAAGCTGAAGGTGGCCATGACCGGAGACGGTGTCAATGACATCCTGGCCATGAAAAAAGCCGACTGTTCCATTGCCATGGGCACCGGCAGCGATGCCGCCAGACAGGCCGCACAGGTGGTTCTGCTGGACTCTGACTTTTCTCATTTAAAGAATATTGTTTCGGAAGGACGACGGGATATTAATAATATTACCCGCTCCGCCATTCTGTTCTTATACAAGAATATGTTCTCTTTATTCCTGGCCGTATTCTCTATTATCAATTCGTTCAGTTATCCGTTGCAGCCGTCCCAGATTTCCCTGATCTCCGCCTTTAACATCGGTGTTCCGTCGTTCTTCCTGGCATTGGAAGCCAACGAAGGAAAACAGCGTGGACGCTTCCTGTCACAGACCCTCCTGCGGGCCCTGCCGGCGGCCATTACCTCGTTCCTGTCCATTGCGGCCATGGTGTTATTTGCCAGAATGTTCAACCTGCAGGAAAGCGAAATTGGAACCGCCAGTACTTATCTGTTAGCGGTTGTCGGATTCATTATCCTGTTCCAGTTGGCAACCCCGCTGAACAAGTACCGCACGGCCATCATCGGCCTTTGCCTTGCCGGCTTTATCATTTGTCTGACCTGTTTCTACTCCTTGTTCTCTATAGAGGCCTTGTCCATAGAAAGTGCTTCTCTTTGTATTGTGTTTGCCCTTGCGGAAGTAACTGTTATCCGGGCATTAACCTTGCTGATGAAGCGTGGCCAGGCCTATCTTGATAAGAAAGAGCTGCAAAAGGCCGCCGATACTGCTGCCCGTGCCAATAGTGCCAAAGAGCCATTTGATTTCCGCAAAAAACATTAAACCGGCACCAAAAAGTAACAAGTCCAAAACTATACAAAAAGGCAGCCATCCCATCGGATGGCTGCCTTTCTCTTTGTACAATTGTTTTAAGCGTTATTTTCCAAAATGGCCTTGCGTGTCCGCAGGATGGAAGACGGGCTGACGGAAAATTCGTCCAGACCCCATTCCAGGAGACGGGCTGTCAGATGTGGGTCTGCAGCTGCCTCGCCACACATGCCGACCGGAATGCCATTTTCCTTGGCGCCTTTAATGGCAAGCTCAATGGCCTTCAAAACAGCCGGCTGCATAACGTCATACAGACCGGAAACCTTGGAATTGCCACGGTCTACTGCCATGACATACCCTGTCAGGTCATTGGTGCCAATGGAGAAGAAGTCCGCTTCTTTGGCAAGCTCGCCTGCAGTCAAAGCCGCCGCCGGCGTTTCAATCATAATGCCTACCGGCACTTCGGCTACGGCATGTCCTTCTGCCGCCAGCTCTGCTGCGCACTGGGCTACCAATGCCTTGGCCGCGTGGATTTCATCCGCGCAGGTTACCATTGGCAGCATAATTTTTACATTGCCGAAAGCAGACGCGCGAAGAATGGCACGAAGCTGCCGTTTAAACAAATCCGGATTCTGCAGGCAGTAGCGGATGGCGCGGAAGCCCAAAAACGGGTTATCTTCCCTTTCAATTGCCAAATAAGGAATATCCTTATCTCCGCCTACATCCAGCGTCCGAATAATGACTTCTTTGCCGTGCATGGCTTTGGCAACCGTAGAGTAAGCTTCAAACTGCTCTTCTTCTGTCGGCTCCTGGTTTCTGTCCATAAACAAAAATTCTGTCCGGAACAGCCCAATGCCTTCGCCGCCATGCTGTACCACATTCTGCACATCCTCCGGCTTACCGATATTGCCATAGACCGCTTTCGGAACGCCGTTTGCGGTTACGGTAGACATGCTGGCAAAGCGCTGCAGGTCTTCCTTCTCCGCTTCATACTGCTTCTGTAAAACGGTGTATTCGGCAATTTCTTCCGCCGTCGGATCCGGCAGAACATGGCCGTTGGAGCCGTCCACTACCAGAAGCCGGCCGTCTTCCAGTTTTTGGGTAGCACCTTCTACGGACAAAACGGCCGGCAGGCCCATTGCTCTTGCCAGAATGGCGCTGTGCGAGGTAACACCGCCTACTTCCGCAATCATGCCGGCCACATTGTCACAGTTGATTCTCCCCGTCATGGACGGAGTAAAATCCTTTGCAATTAAAACACTGCCCTTCGGCACGGCGGCAATATCCACCATGGTAACTCCAAGCAGGAGGCTCAGCAGGTCATCCCGAATGTCTTTGACATCCGATGCCCGCTGTTCCATAAGCTCGTCCCCTGTGCCGGCGAATATGTCAATAAAGAACTGACAGACGCCGTCCACAGCTGATTCAGCCACTTCTCCGCCGTCTATCCGTTCTTCCATTTGCTGTTTCATAAACGGATCCTGCAGCATTTCCACATGCCCGGACATAATTTCTGCCTCTTTTTCTCCGGCAGAAACCTTCAGCTGCGCCGCAATCTCCTGGGTCCTGCCGATACATTCCGCAATGGCATTCTCCAACCGGGCCTTTTCGGACGCCGCATCCGTATATTTTACAGCACTGTAATCTAAGCTGATGTCTTCAATAATAATGGCTTTGCCAATACCGTATCCTTCCGATACGCCGATTCCTTTCAGCATAAAAGCACCTCTTTTGTTATGCTTATTCTGCATCGCCAAGGCCGGATTCAACCAGTTCCACGGCCTTTTTCAAAGCAGCTTCTTCGTCCGGTCCTTCACAGCAAATTTCAATTTCGGATCCGCACTTCATGCAGGCAGCCATAATGTTCATAATGCTTTTGCCGTTGACTTTCTGGCCATTGAACACCAGGGTAACTTCCGAAGAAAACGGAGTCATTTCCTTAATGAAATAGTTGGCCGGGCGCATATGAAAGCCCTCTTTATTGGTAACGGTTACGTTCTGAGAAACCATGTTTTTTCTTCCTTTCTTTTGCGAGTCAGAGCTTGGATCTTTCCGGGCGTTCGCCAAAGTGCTGTTCCCCAGACCATGCACTTTGGGAACTTTCCCGGAAAGACCCTTGCTGTTTCATTAGCTTATTTTATCAGATTATTTTTCTTCTGCCTGAACCAGATCCTTCTTCAGGAAGCGAAGTGCTACTACGGAAGCAGCCACGCCAATGGCAAGAGCCAGCAGGTAGAAGTACCATTTACCAACGGTGGCAAATACGAAGATGCCGCCGTGAGGAGCCATCAGGGTGCAGCCGAACAGCATGGACAGAGCACCGGAGACAGCGGAGCCGATAACCAGAGACGGGATAACGTGTACCGGGTCAGCTGCGGCAAACGGGATAGCGCCTTCTGTAATGAAGGACAGACCCATAACGTAGTTGGTCGGTGCGGACTGACGTTCTGCTGCGGAGAATTTCTTCGGGAACAGCTGGCAGGCAACGGCCAGGGCAATTGGAGGAACCATACCGCCGATCATAACGGCAGCCATGCTTTCGTAGCACATTGTCTGGAAAGCAGCATCTGTGGAGGCAGCAGCTTCAGTCAGGAGGCCGGTGCCGAACAGGTAAGCAGCCTTGTTGATTGGGCCGCCCATGTCAATGGCCATCATGCCGCCAAGCAGCAGGCCAAGAAGAACTAAGTAGTTGGTACCGCCGAGCCAGGTCAGGAACTGGGCAATTACGCCATTCAGCCAGATGAAGGCCGGGTCCAGGGTACACATAACAACGGAAATTGCGGCAAGTCCGCAAACCGGATAAATCAGCATTGGCTTAATGCCATCCAGGCTCTTCGGGAAGTTTCTGCAAAGATACTGTAAGCCTTTTACAAGGTAGCCTGCTGCAAAACCGGCAATAAGGGCACCAATGAAGCCGGCGGAAATACCGGAGTCTCCGGCCGGGTCAGCCCAGGTAGCGCCAATCTTGGCAAGGTAACCGCCTGCAAAGCCGACTAACAAACCAGGACGGTCTGCAATGGAGTGTGCAATAAATCCGGCTAAGATAGGAAGCATGAAGCCCATGGCTGCGCCGCCCATGGATTTAATCCAGGCGGAGCCTGCCAGCATGGAACCGAAGTTAGAGCCATATGGCAAACCGGTCTTCATGCAATAAATGGTATCAATCAGGAAAGCTATGGCTGTCAGGATACCGCCGCCAACTACGAACGGAAGCATATGGGATACGCCGTTCATCAGGTCTTTGTAAATCTTGCGGCCAATGGATTCCTTTTCTACGTCGTCACCGTCATCTGCAACCGCACCGGCTTCTGCATGATAAACAGGAGCTTTGCCGTCTACTACTTTCTGGATTAATTCTTTCGGCTTGTTGATACCGTCTGCAACCTTGGTCCGCAGAACCGGTTTACCGTCAAAGCGGGCCATTTCTACATTCTTATCAGCAGCAATAATAATGCCGTCACAAGCGGCAATTTCTGCCTTTGTCAGTACATTTTTCGCACCGCCGGAGCCATTGGTTTCCGCTTTCAGCGGAAGACCCATTTCTTCGCCGGCTTTTTCCAAAGCTTCTGCAGCCATATAAGTATGGGCAATTCCGGTTGGGCAGGCAGTTACGGCCAAAATACGGTAGCCATCTTTCTTGGCTTCTTCTGCCGGCTTTTCTTCTGCTTCTTCCGGATATTTCAGTGCTTCCTGCGCATTAATAATTTCCATAAATTCTTCCGGCGTTGCCGCAGCACGCAGGCGTCCGGCAAAGTCAGCATCCATCAGCATAACCATCAGTCTGGACAGAATTTCCAGATGAACGTCTCCGCCTTCTGCCGGGGCAGCAATCATAAAGAACAGATTGCTTGGCTGTCCGTCCGGCGCATTGTAATCCACACCGTCCGGAACAGTAATGGCTGCCAGGCCGGCTTTCTTTACTGCATCCGTTTTTGCATGTGGTACTGCCAGACCCTCTCCCAGTGCGGTTGTACTTTCGGTTTCCCGCTTCAGGATAGCTTCTTTAAAAGCAGCTGCATCCGACAGGTTGCCGACTGCTTCGTGAAGAGAGATCAGCTTGTCAATGGCTGCGTCTCTGTCCGCTGCGGTAACGCCAAGTGCAATTGCGTCCACCGTTAACAGGTCTTTGATTTTCATAAAAGCACCTCTTTTTCTTTCTTAAAACTTTACTTATTCAGAGAAATACTGTTCCAGAGTATTTCTAATTTCCTTCCCACTGGCAATGCCGTCTACAAAAGCAGAGGCGTTACCTGCCGCAGAACCTAAGCGCAATGCGTAGTCATAATCCTGCTTTAATTCGTAGCCGGCTACAAATCCGGCCACCATGGAATCTCCGCAACCTACATTGTTAACCGGTTTCCCGGGAACAATGCCGGCGGAATGAATTCCGTCATTTTCATCTACCAGAATGGCTCCGTATTTTCCACGGCTGACCAGCACGTTGGCGGCGCCCATTTCCTGTAACTTTTTAGCCAGCTGTACAATCAGGATTTCGTCGGTCGGAAGCACTTCCTGGCCAAACAAATCCGAAAGCTCATGGTGATTTGGCTTAATCAGAAACGGCTTGTACGGTAATACCTTCCGAAGGGCTTCACCGCTGGTATCAACCACAATCCGAATGCCTCTTCCCTGCAGCTTTTGCATAATCAGTTCGTAAATGTCTTCCGGCAGATTCTCCGGTACCGCACCTGCCATAACCAGCGTATCTCCGGTGCGCAGGGCATCTATCTTTTCATAAAATTTGTTTAATGCGTTTTCATCCACATCCGGACCCGGTGCATTTACATCCCACTGTTCCTGTGCAAACAATTTGACATTAATGCGGGTTAATCCGGCCGGAAGTTCTACAAAATCTGTTTCCACGCCATCTGCCTGCAGCATGTCCTGCAGTCCGCGGCCCGTAAAGCCTGCCACAAAGCCAAGTGCTTTGTTTGGCAGTCCCAGCTCTTTCAGAACCAGGGAAACATTGATTCCCTTGCCTCCATAAATGACTTCTGCTGAATCTGCGCGATTAATGTCTTTGCACTGAAGTTCACTCAATCGCACAATATAATCCAGTGCCGGGTTCAAGGTTACGGTATAAATCATAGGAGTCACCCCTCTTCTGTTTCTGCCGGAATTACCTTTACCACAGTGGTTTCAGCGTATTTGCTGTCCGGCTGTCTGTCTGTAATAATGACCGAGTTGACCAGTTGCCCGAAGGTCATGGTAGACACCCGGTCAAACTTGGAATGGTCTGCTAAAACATAAGAAACAAAGCTGCGGTCAATGGCCGCCGTTTTGACAAACGCTTCGTCGGCATCCGGAGTGGTGAATCCCCGCTTCAAATGCACGCCGTTGGTTCCAAGAAATGCTTTTGAAAAGTTGTAATGGAGAATATTCTGTGCTGCCGCCAGACCGGCTACCGCTTCAGTGGTTTCCTTCAGTTCTCCGGCCAGCATATAGGTTTTAAACCCATGCTTTACCAATTCCTTGGCATGTTGAATTCCGTTAGTAACAAAGGTGGCGGAGCTTGGTTCCAAATACTCTATCATCAGAAGCGTGGTAGATCCGGCATCCAGAAAAACGAAGTCTGATCCGGTTATCTGCGCTGCCGCATATCTGGCAATGGCTTTTTTGCTGTCCACATTCATAACCAGCTTTTCTTCCAGTTTCTCTTCACTGGTAATGAACTGCGTTTCAGTCAGGGTGGCACCGCCGTGTACCTTATTCAGTTTTCCCAGCTTGTCCAGCGCTAACAGGTCCCTGCGTACGGTGCTTTCCGAAGAATCCAGCAAATCCGTCAGTTCACTGACCGTTACGCTTCCTTTTTCTTCCAGCAGCTTTAAAATCCGGTCATGCCGCTGCTGTGTCAGCATTGACATCAGGTGTACTCCTTTCGTGTCTTATTTTCCGTATCGTTTCTCTGTCTTGATTATACCAAAACCACATCTTTAATCAATCACAATCAGTCACTTTCCTTCAAGTTCGTTCATTGTGGACACCGGATTCCTAAAAATCAGCTCCTTTTATCCACTTTTTCACCTACGCTTTGACTGATTTTGACCGATTTCGGTCAACTTTCAAAGAATCCGTCATTTTACCGTTCACTTCTGGGCAGAAAAAAAGCATCCGGGGAAGGACCCTCAGATGCTTTTTCAGATGCTTTTGTGTTTCCTTTTGCTTTGCAATTCAGCCGTTTTCTTATTCAGACAGTGGACAGTACTGTACAATGGAGTCCCGCTTGTGCTGACTTGCTTTATGCATACTGTCAATCTTGGCAGCTTTTTCCGGAGCAACCGTTCCACCGCTGATATAGGTGTCCAGTTCGGCATAGGTCAGGCCCATTTCGCCTTCGTCGGTCTGGCCTTCGGCAAGTCCGGCAGACGGTGCCTTGGTAATAATGGATTCCGGAGCATTTAAGAAGCGGAGGAATTCAAAGATTTCCGTTACCGTCAGGTCGGAAATCGGGTTGAAGTCATGGGCGCCGTCTCCCCACTTGGTGAAGTAACCGACGTAGGCTTCACTGCGGTTGCCGGTGCCGGCAACCAGGCGGCCTTCATTGGCAGCAATGGCATACAGGGTGGTCATCCGCAGACGTGGCGCAATGTTGTTCAAAGAAGCAGGCTGCAGATCTCCGGTAACTTCCTTCAGCGCAGAAGTCAGGGCATCTCTGGTGTCAGACAGATTAATGCAGCGATGTTCAATATGGAACTGCTCTGCCACGGCAAGGCCATCCGCCATATCAATTTCAAAGTTGCGGGAAACAGAGCACGGCATCATGATACCAACAGTGTTGTCACAGGCTGCCTTACAAAGGATGCCGACCAGGGCGGAGTCTTTGCCGCCGCTGTTGCCGTAAACAATTCCCTTTGCGCCGCTCTTTTTCAGTAAATCCCGGATAAACTGAACGCGGTTTTCAAATTCCTTTTGATAGTCTCTCATTAAGGACCCCTTCTTTCTATAAGTTAAAACGGTTATTACGGCAAGCACCGTAATAACCGTTCATGGGCTGTGCTTGCATGCGAAAATCAGTATTTTACCTTGGCATTTGCAGAATACTAATGCCGGTTTCCACTTCCAGAATGTCATGAAAGACAGCAGTTTGTGTTGCAGAAATATGTTTATCCATATGAAGGCTGCCAAAGTACCACTTTTTGTAGTCTACGGCACCGGCAAGCTCTTCAAAATAGGTGTTAAGCAGAGTAACTCTGGGTTTAACCGTGTTCTTCATGGTCAGGAAATCCTTGACCTTGGCGGACGGTTCGTGCGTAATGATAATGTCCACTTTATTGCCCCTTGCGCCAATGTTGGACGCACCTTCCAGCAGTTCCTGCTGGTTCGGGCTTTCGGCAGGCGACCAGTTGTCACTGGCAATGCGAATGTCCATGTCCGGGCTTTCCCCGCCGCCCATGGTAAAAATCTGAAATCCTTCAATGGTAAAAATCTGTCCGCGCATAAGGTGGTACACATTTCCGCCAATATGCTGTACCTTCCCGCCGTTCCATTCACTGACTTCATAGGCATTCAGCAGGTCAAAGTTTTCATGCGTGCCATCTACAAAACAGATGTTGAATTTTTTGTCTCCAAGTCTGGCGAGTTGCTTTTCCTCTTCTTTGGAGCCGTCCCAGATGAAGCCGAAGTCCCCACAAACCAGAAGCGTGTCTCCTTTTTGCAGTTTCTTGGCGGCCGGAGTCTTAAAACGGGCAATATCACCGTGTAAGTCACCGGTTACGTATACCATATATGTTTCCCTCTCAGATATTTTCTGTTATAATTTAAACATCATTTTACAGTATTTCAAGGGTGATGTCTATGGAGAAAAGTGCAAAAAAGCATTTCCTCTCTGCTCTACTTTCCATTTTCCTGGTGGCACTTTTTATGGTGGGAATTTTGCCCGTTCAGAGCTCCGCCGCCTACAATGACGAACTGGATTTTCAGAGTGACATTGTCTACATGGTCAACATGGACCAGGGCACTGTCATCTTTAACAAGAACTCGTCCAAAAAGACAGCCATGGCGTCCTTAACCAAAATTACCACCTGTCTTCTGGTCCTGGAAAACGTATCGGATTTGGATACGGAAGTTACGGTTCGTCAGGAAGTATTAGACACGTTGGCAGGAACCAACAGTTCTCTTGCCAATTTGCAGGTTGGGGAAGTCTTAACCGTAAATCAGCTTTTAAATTTAATGATGGTCCACAGCGGTAATGACGCCGCTGCCGTTCTGGCCGACTATGTCGGCGGCGGCAGCATCAGCAAGTTTGTGGAAATGATGAACGCGCGTGCCAAGGAACTTGGCTGTAAAAACACGCATTACACCAACCCGCACGGTCTGGATGATGACAACCACTATTCCACTGCAGAAGATCTTGCCATTCTGGCCACCAAGGCACTGGAATATGATACCTTCAAGAGTATGGTTTCCCAGTCCAGTTACACTTTGGCACAAACCAACAAACGGAAGTCCATTACCTATTCCAACACCAACTATCTGTTAAGCCGTTACAGCGGTTATTACTATGAGCCGTGTAAAGGAATTAAAACCGGAACCACGGAAAATGCAGGTCAGTGTCTTTTGTCCTATGCCACGCAAAACGGTTATACCTATTTAACTGTTATTATTGGTGGTAAGGATTTGTATGCCTCTACCTCGCACGAAATTAACATTGCCTTTAATGAAACCGTAAAAGCCTACAAATGGGTCTTCAGCCACATCAAACTGAAGGTGGTGGCGGACCCCAATACCATTGTTACGGTGGCCAAGGTTTCCATGGCCCGCAAGGTAGAC
This sequence comes from uncultured Phascolarctobacterium sp., assembly GCA_963640645.1. Taxonomy (GTDB): domain Bacteria; phylum Bacillota; class Clostridia; order Oscillospirales; family Acutalibacteraceae; genus RUG420. The sequence goes on from CAVHZY010000001.1 coordinate 204,747, forward strand.
TCTGTACAGCTGGTGCCCGCGTCTGAAGTTACCGCACTGCTGCCTTCCGACGTTGACTCCTCCGGGGTTTCCATAGAAGTGGTGGAAGGCTCCATAGATTCCAACCTTCACGCTCCGCTAAAAGCCGGAGACAAGGTCGGCAAGGCCAACGTGCTGTATGCCGGGGACGTCCTCTGCACCATAGACCTGGTTGCCGCAACGGACGTCCGGCGCAGCTTCTTCGGTTCCATTGGGTACTTCTTCAAGACCCTGTTCGGCTTCACTGCCACCAAGGTGCTGCTTGGAATTGCCGCCCTGGCGCTGCTGGTCTACCTGATTGTCAACGCGCTGTATAAAAAGCGGGTTCGCACGCAAAGCATCCAGATGGTACGCGCCAAACCGGACTTAAAAGGTGCGCAGCCAATCCGGCCAGTTTCGGACCAGCGCTACCATACAAAACAGCCACGCCAGAAAAGCAAAAAGAGCAAATCCGGTCCCGCCGGCAGCTCGGCACGCACTTCCTTTTCCAGCACCTACCGCAGCTCCGCCGACTACCGCAACCGCGGCCACCACAATAAATAAAAGTTAATCGCCAGCGTGGGTAGACCCCTGCAAGTTGCCCCAAGCAACAACCGTTGACTTCTTTTCCGGAATATCCTAAAATGAAGTCAGCCGGTAGGGGTGTTCCCCTCCTGGCGGTTTGAGGTTAAGAAACCACTCTACGCCAAGCAGAGTGGTTTCTTTCATTTATACTCGTTTATAGTAAAGCAACTAGTGCTACTATAAGGGCAAGAAATGCTATGGCCAATGCCATTACAACAATTATGGTAAGGACTCTTTGACTCATAGTATCACCCCCTTCGCTTGAAAAGCTCAGGAGGGAAACCGCTCTATCCAGCTGACAGGCTTGTTATATCATAATGGTCTACACCTATTCAATAATTTGGCACCAATAGCAGAATTTTTGCTATCAGCGGTACCCTATTTGAACTATTTTTCATACCAAAATTCGTATTATCAAATTAACTTTCTTAGGCGCCACGAACCAACGGTTGTTTTCCTAAAGGATGACAACTCGGTAGATTCCATTGCCACCGAAGAGGTTCACGGGCAAATCATGTAACGCACGCTAAAACAGGAGCAAGCCAGAACGCATATTCTGGCTTGCTTTTATTTCTTTTAAATTGGTCGGTTATAAAATCAAACGCATAGAAATTTCAATAAAACAACTTAAGTTGAAATTTCTACGTGCAAAATCAGCAAGTAATTTCAAAATATTACGTTTTGATGAAATAGGCCTTTACTTTTTTGAAACATTTTTCTCTGAAAAGTTGTTCAGAAAACATAACAAACTTCTAATTCTCGGAAGTTTTTGCAGTACTGGTTTATGACTCTCTTGATGGTGTTTCTTCTCCTCATTATCTAAGCCAGTCCGATTGACGATAGTGATTAGAATGGTTAGAATATGGGTAGAATAGATCTAAAAGATGCGCAGGATGAAATCCCAAGAAACGGATGCAACCATTTGGCTTACAAATCATAATGCCACACAACTCAACTATCCCTTGCATTTTCTGCGCAAAATGCATACAATACAGGTGAGAGGAGAGAAATCGATTCTCACCTTCGCTAACGATGACGAGTGACGGTTCTGACTCGTCGGTAAAATAAAAATTGACCGAGCGAAGA
>CAVHZY010000002.1:0-100160 GCA_963640645.1 uncultured Phascolarctobacterium sp.
AATGTTGAAGCCGTGTGCAAAGGCAAGGGTCTTGCCTGCAGTCAGGTTCGGTTCAATGGATTCTTTATAAAGAGCAGCCTGCTTTTCATCATTAATCAGAATCATGATGATGTCAGCAACCTTAGCTGCTTCTGCGGAGGTCATAACTTTCAGACCCTGGGATTCTGCCTTGGCCCAGCTCTTGGAGCCTTCATACAGACCAACAACAACATTTACGCCGCTGTCTTTTAGGTTCAGGGCGTGTGCATGACCCTGGGAGCCGTAACCGATGATTGCTACGGTCTTGCCGCTGAGTTTCTGCAGATCACAATCTTGTTGATAAAAAATTCTTGCCATAATAATTACCTCTTTCTTAATAATTATTTTTTATGGTTATAAATTTAAATTCTGTCGAAGCGTAGAGCTGCCCTTTTCAATGGAGGCAGTGCCGGAACGGCAGATTTCTAAAATGGTAAAGTCCCGCATCAGGGAAATAAACTCTTCCATTTTGGCAGTAGTACCAACCAAACGGAACACGATGGAGTCGCGGGAGTAGTTTCTGGTTTCTGCTTTGAAGGCTTCTGCCGCGGCCATGATGTCATCCCGTTTGGCAGAGTCATTCTTAACTTTAATCAGCATAACTTCACAGCTTAAGGAGTTCTCCGGGGTCAGTTCCTTAATGGAATAAACATCGGGAAGCTTGTAAAGCTGGTTAATCAGCTGATTTTTGCCATCCTCATCACCGTCAAAACTGAAGGTCATACGGGAGAGGTTTGGAGTTTCTGTTTCGCTGGCGGAAATAGAGCTGATATTAAACTGTCTTCTGCGGAACATGCTGGTTAGACGGTTTAAAACGCCAAACTGATTTCGAACCAGAACAGCTATAGTATAACGAGTCATGAATCCACCTCCAACGAAGTAATAATATCGTCCATGCTGCCACCTGGTGGCAACATTGGCAGAACAAATTCATCCTTGTCAATCTGACAATCCACAATGTACGGGCCCTGGCTTTGGAAAGCTCTGCCCAGTGCGGCATCCAGTTCTTCCGGTGTGGAAACTGCTTCACCGTCTGCGCCGAAGGCTTTGGCTACGGCAACAAAATCGGTTTTGCGATTCAGCACTGTATTGGAATAATGCTTGTCAAAGAACAGGGTCTGCCATTGACGAACCATACCCAGAACACCGTTGTTCAGAACCAGAATGACCAGTGGTACGTTATAGGTAACGGCGGTGGCCAGTTCCTGGATACACATGCCGAAGCTGCCGTCACCACTGACAAGAACAGTCCGTTCACCGGTAGCAAAGGCGGTACCGATGGAGGCACCGAAGCCGAAGCCCATGGTGCCAAGTCCGCCACTGGAAATAAAGCGTCTGGGCTGCTGCAAGTGGATATTCTGCGCGGTCCACATTTGATGCTGTCCAACATCGGTGCAAACCGGGGTATTGGCATTCAAATGCTTGTTCAGGGTCAGAATGGCATTTTTCGGAGTCATGGTAGTTCGATGATCCGAAATGGCATCTTCCTTTTCCTTAAAGGCCTTTACGGTTGCCATCCACTCCGGCTTCTGATCCTCTTTTAACAGAGGAAGCAGTTTGGCAAGGGTAAGTTTTACATCGCCCCGCAGTCCGCAGGCTTCATTTACGGTCTTGTTTAATTCGGACCCGTCTACATCAATGTGAACAATTTTTGCATTTGGTGCAAACTTGCTACGGTCTCCGGTAACGCGGTCATTGAACCGGACGCCAAGGGAGATGATGAGGTCGGCGTTGTGCATGGCCATGGAGGAGGTGTAATGTCCGTGCATGCCCTGCATACCAAGGAATCTTGGGGTGTCCGTTGGAAGAGCGGAAAGGCCCATTAAAGAGCAGCCGATAGGAGCATCAATCTTATTGGCCAGGGCAACCAGTTCGTCCTGTGCTTCGGAGATGGTAACACCGCCGCCGAAGTAAACGAACGGACGCTCTGCCGCATTGATAATTTCTGCAGCTTCCGCAATGCGAATGTCTTTGGCTGCCTGCGGAGCTTCCTTTTGTACCGGTTTCCGCCGGGTGTATTCGCACATGGCAACCTGGACATCTTTCGGGATATCAATCAGAACCGGACCCGGTCTGCCGGACATGGCTAAGACAAAGGCCTGGCGGATGGTATCAGCCAGATTTTCTACGGAGCCGACAAAGTAGTTGTGCTTGGTAATTGGCAGCGTAATACCGGTAATATCAATTTCCTGGAAGCTGTCGGTACCAATCTGGGAAGTTGGTACGTTTCCGCAAATGGCCACCATGGGAACGGAGTCCAGGTATGCGGTTGCAATACCGGTAACCAGGTTGGTAGCACCCGGTCCGGAGGTGGAGATAACAACACCAACCTTACCGGTGGAACGGGCGTATCCGTCTGCGGCATGAGCGGCACCCTGTTCGTGTGCCGTCAGGATGTGATTAATCTGATCCTGGTATTTGTACAGGCTGTCATAAACATTGATAATTTGTCCGCCCGGATAACCAAAGACGGTATCACAGCCCTGTTCAATTAAAGTTTCTACAAGGATATCTGCGCCGGAAAGAAGCATTGTTTTTTACTCCTTTCTTAAATTCTGCAGAATCAAGTCTCCGCACTGTTTGCAGCCAACCTGTTCCTTGCCGGAACTCATAATGTCTGCGGTGCGGTATCCTGCATCCAGATAAGCGGAAACAGCCTGCTCAATGGCATCTGCTTCTTTGCTCATGTCAAAGCTATAGCGAAGCATCATGGCAGCCGAAAGAATGGTGCCGACCGGGTTGGCAAGATCCTGTCCGGCAATGTCCGGTGCAGAACCGTGGATAGGTTCATACAGGCCACAGGTGGTGGCGCCCAGACTGGAGGATGGAATCATGCCGATGGATCCGGTAATCATGGATGCTTCATCGGACAAAATGTCACCGAACATGTTTTCGGTAACAATGACGTCAAACTGAGCCGGATTCTTGACAATCTGCATGGCACAGTTATCTACCAGCATGTCAGACAGCTCTACATCCGGATATTCTTCGGCGAGCTGGTGCATGGTTGCTTTCCAGAGTCTGCTGGAATCCAGTACGTTACTCTTTTCTACGGAGCACAGCTTTTTATGACGCTTTCTTGCGGTTTCAAAGCCAATTCTTCCAATTCGCTCAATTTCGGATTTGCTGTATTTCAGAATGTCGGTAGCAGTGTCTCCTTCGGTCTTGTGTTCACCGAAGTAAATGCCGCCAATCAGCTCACGGACAATGATGAAGTCAATGCCCTGTTCTACAATGGATGGCTTTAATGGGGAAGCTTCTGCCAGCTGCGGCCAGATTTTGGCCGGCCGGTTGTTGGAATAAACCCCCATGCCTTCCCGAAGGCGAAGCAATCCTTTTTCCGGACGCTTCGGGCCCGGAACGCTGTTCCACTTGTCTCCGCCGACAGCACCTAAAAGAACGCTGTCAGATTGCAGACATTTTTGCAATTCTGCTTCCGGAAGGGGATCGTCATATTTGTCAACGGCACAGCCGCCCATGTCAACGTCGGTATAGTGGAAGGTATGTCCGTAAAGCGTAGCAACCTTGTCCAGGACGCGGAGTGCCTGCTCTACAATTTCAGGACCAATTCCGTCACCGCGGATGACGGCAATATTTTTATCCATTGGTTTCGCCTTCTTTCAAGGAGTTTAACAGCCCGCCACACTTGATAATGTTCTGAATGAACGGGGGGAAGGGCTGCGCTTTATAGGATTTACCGGTGGTTTCATCTGTAATGATACCGGTATCAAAATCTACGCTTACGGTGTCTCCGGCCTGAATTTCTTCGGCAGCTTCTTCGCATTCCAGAATGGGAAGGCCAATGTTGATGGCGTTCCGGTAAAAGATGCGGGCAAAGCTTTTTGCAATAACACAGCCGGTACCGCAGGTCTTAATGACCAGGGGAGCGTGCTCTCTGGAAGAGCCGCAGCCAAAGTTCCAACCGGCTACCATTACATCGCCGGGGGAAACGCGTTTTACGAATTCGGTGTCTATGTCTTCCATGCAATGCAGTGCAAGCTCCTTGGCATCCGGAGTGTTCAGGTAACGGGCCGGGATGATAACATCCGTGTCTACATTATCCGGGTATTTGAAAACAGTTCCTTTGGTGTTCATTTGGTCAGGCCTCCTTATACTCGGTAATATAACCGGTCAGTGCACTGGCAGCTGCGGTTTGCGGAGATGCCAGATAAACTTCACTGTCCACATGGCCCATCCGGCCGACAAAGTTCCGGTTGGTTGTGGCGATGCAGCGTTCTCCTGGTGCAAGGATGCCCATGTAACCACCAAGGCAGGGACCGCAGGTTGGCGTGGATACGATGGCACCGGCGTCAATAAACGCTGTGTACCAGCCGCGTTCCACACATTCCCGCAGGATCTGCATGGTACCCGGGATAATAATGCAACGAATGCCGTCGGCAATGTGCTTACCGTTCAGAATCTGATAAGCTGCTTCCAGGTCTTCCAGTCTGCCGTTGGTGCAGGAACCAATTACCACCTGGTCTACTTTAATATCGTGTAAATCAGAAGCCGGACGGGTGTTTTCCGGAAGGTGCGGGCAGGCAACTACCGGAACCAGCTTACTCAGGTCAAGGGTAATGACCTTTTCGTATTCGGCATCCGGGTCTGCTTCATAGACCTTGGGGGCGCGTTCACTTCTGCCGTTCAGATAGGCAAGGGTAACGTCGTCTACCGGGAAAATGCCATTTTTGGCGCCGGCTTCAATGGCCATGTTGCAAATGCAAAGGCGGTCATCCATGGAAAGGCTGTGGGCGCCGTCACCGGTGAATTCCATACTTTTGTACAGAGCACCGTCTACGCCGATCATGCCGATAATGGTCAGAATAACGTCTTTGCCGCTGCAATTTGACGGCAATTTGCCGGTCAGATTGAACTGGATGGCAGAAGGCACTTTAAACCAGGCCATGCCGGTTGCCATGCCGGCAGCCATATCAGTGGAGCCTACGCCTGTGGAGAAAGCACCAAGGGCACCGTAGGTGCAGGTATGGCTGTCAGCACCAATGATGCAGTCACCGGCGGTAACAACACCCTGTTCCGGCAAAAGGGCATGTTCAATGCCCATTTTGCCAACGTCATAAAAATGGCTGACACAGTGTGCTCCGGCAAATTCACGACAGGTTTTGGATTGTTCGGCTGCCTTAATGTCCTTGTTCGGAACAAAGTGGTCCAGAACAATGGCAACACGGTCTTTATCAAACACAGACTGGAAGCCTGCTTTGTTAAATTCGTTGACGGCAACCGGCGTGGTGATATCGTTTCCAAGGACAATATCCAGTTTGGCATTAATTAATTGTCCGGGAACCACCTTGTCCAGTCCGGCATGGGCGGCAAGGATTTTTTGTGTCATTGTCATGCCCATGTTAGTCACCTGCCTTTGTCATGTTATAGAAGGCACTTAACAGTGCTTTGGTGTTTGCGGTAAGAATATCGGTGTCGCTGCCGGCGCCCCAATACAGAGTACCGTCGGCACGTTCCAGACCAATGTAGGACACACCGACACTTCTGGAACCGGCGCCCTGCATGCTGTGCTGGGTAAATACCTGCAGTGTATATTCTTCTCCGGTAAACTGACGAAGCGCATGGTTGATGGCATTCAGCGTGCCGTTGCCTTCGTCTTCCATTTCGGTTTCCTGTCCATCTTTCAGGAAGGTAATATCAATTTTGACCTTATCATTATTTCTGGTAAATTCAAAATCGGTAATTTCTACAGGACCTTTCAGGTTCAGGTAATTGTCTGTGAACAGCTTCAGAATTTCTTCCGGCTTCAGTTCCTTATGTTCGTGGTCGGAAACGTCCTTGCACAGGTAACTGAAATGCTCCCGCATTTTTGGCGGAAGGTTGTATCCGTAGGTCTGTTCCAGCAGGTAGCCGATACCGCCTTTGCCCGACTGGGAGTTAACGCGGATAACATCGGCGTCATAGGTTCGGCCGATATCCTGTGGGTCAATGGGAATGTAGGGAACAGTCCATTCGTGAAGCTTGTTCTTTCTTCTGTATTTCATGCCCTTGGCAATGGCGTCCTGATGCGAACCGGAGAAGGCTGCAAAGACCAGTGCTCCGGCATACGGGGCTCTTTCATAAACCTGCATGCGGGTGCACTTTTCATATTCCGCGGTCAGGTAGTTCATGTCGGAGAAGTCCAGCTTCGGATCTACCCCGTGGGAATACATATTCAGTGCCAGGGTGATGACATCTACATTTCCGGTTCGTTCGCCATTGCCGAACAGAGTGCCTTCTACACGGTCAGCACCGGCCAGAAGGGCAAGTTCGGTATCGGCTACGCCGGTTCCTCTGTCATTATGCGGATGAAGAGACAGGGTAACGAATTCCCGGTATTTCAGGTTTTCGCTCATGTACTCTACCTGAGATGCATAAACATGCGGAAGGCTCATTTCTACCGTAACCGGCAGGTTAATGATGACGTTGTTGTCTTCACTAGGTTCCAGCACGTCCAGGACGGCGTTGCAAACTTCCAGTGCATAATCCGGTTCAGTCCCGGTAAAGGACTCCGGAGAATATTCAAAACGGAAGTTTCCTTCATATTCCTTGGAAAGCTTCTTGACTAACTTAGCACCATCAACGGCAATCTTTTTGATTTCCTCTTTGCTCTTCTTGAAGACCTGTTCCCGCTGTGCCACGCTGACGGAATTATAAAAATGAATAATTGCACTTGGGGCACCTTTGCAGGCTTCAAAGGTCTTGCGAATAATATGTTCACGGCACTGGGTTAAAACCTGTACCGTAACATCTTCCGGAATCAGATTTTCGTCAATCAGCTTACGCAGGAATTCATATTCTGTTTCACTGGCAGCGGGGAAGCCGACTTCAATTTCTTTGAAACCGACATCAAGCAGTACCTTGTAAAATTCAAGCTTTTCTTCCAAGCTCATTGGAATAACAAGGCTCTGATTGCCGTCGCGCAGATCCACACTACACCAGTCCGGTGCTTTTTCAATGTGATCTTTTTCTACCCATTTGTTGTACTTATGATCTACCGGGTAATATCCCACTCTATATTTACTGGAATCCATCATTGGTTTTGTTTACTCCTTTTCTGCAACCACTTCCACTTCAACCAATGCACCCTTCGGGAGATCCTTAACGGCTACGCAGCTGCGAGCCGGCTTTTCGGTAAAATACTGGGCATACACTTCGTTGAAAGCGGAGAAATCGTTAATATCACTTAAAAAGCAGACCGTCTTTACGGCCTGAGTTAGCGAGCTGCCTGCAGCAGATAGGACCGCTTCCAAATTCTTGCAGACCTGATGGGTCTGCTCTGTAATGTTGTTGCCCTCAAGAACACCGGTTTCCGGGTTGAGAGGGATTTGTCCGGAGGTAAAGACAAGATTACCTGTTACAATGGCCTGTGAATATGGGCCAATTGCTGCCGGAGCCTGGTTTGTTTGAACTTTGCTACTCATAACTTCAAACCCCTTTCAATAAATTTTATTTAGGATGGTTATTGGAAAAATCAGAGAATGCGGGATACGGCTTTATACAATCTTGAAGCCCTCGTTCTGAATGGCTTTGGTAATGAGATTAACATGGTTGAAATCTCTGGTTTCCATTTCAATTCTGAGGAAGCAGCCGTTAACGCTTTCGGTATTGCCCTTTTCATAGTGCACACCGGTAACATTGCCGCCGCAATCGGCAATGATGCGGGAAATTTCTTTTAACTGGCCCGGCTTGTCAATCAGTTCAATTAAGAAGCTGGAAGAACGGCCGGAATTTAAGAGGCCTCTGTCAATGACACGGGAAAGGCTGGTAACGTCAATGTTACCACCGGATACAACGGCAACAACACGCTTGCCTTTCAGATCAAATTTTCTGGCCATGATAGCGGCCAAAGCAGTTGCACCGGCACCTTCTGCAATCATCTTCTGCTTTTCAATAAGAGCAAGGATGGCGCTGGATACTTCATCGTCCGTAACAAGGGCAATTTCATCCACATATTCCTTGACTAATTCAAAGGTGTTTTCACCGGGCTGTTTTACTGCAATGCCGTCGGCAATGGTAGAAACAGAGGGGAGACATTCAATGCAGTCATGATGAATGGAATTGTACATGCTTGGAGCCCCTGCAACCTGGACACCATAAATTTTAATGGAAGGACGAATGTGCTTTGCGGTATAAGCAATACCGGAAATTAATCCGCCACCGCCAATGGGAACTACAATGGCGTCTACGTTGTCAAGATCATTCAGAATTTCCAGAGCAATGGTACCCTGACCGGCAATGACATTTTCGTCATCAAACGGATGGACAAAGGTATAGCCTTCCTGCTCTTTTAGCTCCAGGGCCTTTTCATAGGCGTCATCATAACAGCCTTCTACCAGGCAAACCTCTGCGCCAAATGCCTTGGTGGCTTCTACTTTGGAAATAGGAGCACTGTCCGGCAGGCAAATCAGGGACTTAATGCCACTTTTGGTTGCTGCCAGTGCTACGCCCTGTGCGTGGTTACCTGCAGAGCAGGCAATTACGCCTTTGGCTTTTTCCTCTTCGGAAAGCATGGCAATTTTATAAGCAGATCCTCTGACTTTGAAGGATCCGGTAATCTGTAGATTTTCCGGTTTCAGATAAAGTTCACAATCCGGAACGATACCATAAGTCTTTACCAGTTTGGTTTCACGAACAATGTTTTTTAGCACGGACTGTGCGTCAAAAACCTGATCAAGGGATAGCATTTTTTATTCCGCCTTTCTGTTATTTTACAAGACTTCACATTAGTTTTAAAACGAGCTTTCAGGTAAAATAAAACCGCCTCAAAGCCGCTTGCTTTGAGACGGGTGCTATCAATTTCACTCGCGGTACCACTCAAATTGCGGACCTTCATCCGCCACCTCTTGAAGTCTATCAACTTCTATGCACTAACGTAGCAAACACGGGAAACGTCTACTGGGTGTCAGAACCTTTGGGGCTTCCGGCTCGGAAGGGATGGGAGGTTCTGCAGCACTTTATCGGAATTACACCGTCTCCGACTCTCTGTAAAAGTAACAAAAGCAGGCTCTGTCTTCGTCAACGCCTTTTTTAATAAGTTATATACTTATTAAATCTAGGAGTATTTTAACACAGAGCCATGCAATGTCAACAAATAATTCAGATTTTCTTTGGTAGCTTTGAATATGGACTCAATTGTGATAGGTTGGCGCCTTCGTCAGGTCAGTTTTTTCCGGATCTGCAGGTTGGGAAGGGAACCATGGGTTCTTTCCTTCTGCGCGGAACTGCTTGTATAACAGGACACAATAAATTAGGTCAAATACGGTACAGAAAACGCCACACCAGATGTTGAGCGGGTCCCGTAAAGACGGATAAACCGCAATGGCAACCCAGGCACCAACGGTACCAAGCATTTTACCAATGGCAATATTCATGGACTGTCCTTCGGTAGACTTCCGTTCAAAGAGCATGAAGATGAATAACATGGACATTGGCAGGTTCTGAACAATGGCGGTGCATCCGTTTGCACGAACGCCATATGCCTGTAGCCAGGTAATTTCCACGCAGATGGCGCAGGCCATAACTACAGCAAACCACGGCCAGAAATATTTTTCCGGTGCAAACTGCTTGAAGTCCTTTTTGCCCCATTTAACATGGGTATAAAGGATAACGCAGTCTGCTATAAACCAGGCAGAGTTTACAATGGCCATCATGTAACCACCGTAGAACATACCGTCATGAGCCCAATACATATAAGCATACAGACCTTCCCAGACGATATTGAAGGCCAGCGCTACAAACGGCATGCCATACGTTTTTTGCTTGAAGCCAAGACGGATTAGATCAATATAGGCAATCAGCCATCCAATGCCGGCAATGGGTGCAAAAAGAAATACGCGTGCATCCAGTCCGAATTCCGGAAAATGGCAGATATTCATAATGGTATCCAGCATAAAAAGGTCTCCTTTACTATATTTTGCTGTAAAGGCTCTCTACTTTACGCAGAGAGCCTGTTCTTTTTACTTATTTAAGCGGTCTTCTGCCTGCTGGGCAAGGAATGCGTTGCATTCTTTGAAACTCTTCAGTTTGAATTCACCACTTCTCTTCTTGTAGTCTTCTACGGCTGCAAGAGTCTTCTGTCCTTCTTCTTCCCTACCCTTTAACGGCTTATGCGTATACGGGTTCAGACCGAACTGGTGGAAGCGTCTGGTCAGAAGGGTAATGTAGCAGATGTCAAAAATGGCGCAAATGGCGGCAAGGCAGTATACGAAGTACTGACCAGGCATCCAGTACAGGCCAATGCAGGTTGGTGCCAGTGTACCCAGGAACTTGCACCAGGCAACCCAGATGGACAGACCTTCTACGGTTTCCTTATGGAACATATGCTGGCAGAACAGAACGGACATAATAGCGTTCATCAGGTAGGCAGCAAACATCGGGGAGTCCGGAAGAGTTGGCCACTGTGGGTTCATCATCAGAATGGAAACAAAGATAATGGCAAACATACCGAATTTGATGAAAGGATAACCCCAGTCATAACCGGCAAAGCGTTTGGCATAGAACATCTTGCCATACTTGTAGTCCAGAACGAACATAACGGCGTCAAAAACAACCCAGAGGTAAATGCCCCAGCGCGTAATGGGCTCCGGATACGGAACCAGGAATGCAAACTGGAACTCCCAGGAGAAGTTCATGCACAGGCAGACCCAGGGCATGGACGGCGCATGGTCTTTGTGCAGACGGTAAATAATAATCAGGTAAACAGCAGTCCATAAAAGTGCACTGGCAACAATCAGAAAAATAGTGCCCCAGCCAAGGTTGGAAAACATGTTTCGAATGTAGTCATACCATTCATCATATGGTTTCATCATTTCCAGATTGCCCCAATGAACGCCGGGGTGGGTGGTTAAACCCCCAAGCACTTCATGGACAAACGCTAACAGTTTGTCAAACACTTTTACATTCTCCTCTCTCAGGATAACCCCATATTTAAAAAAATAAGCAGAAAGACCAGGGTGGGCTTTCTGCTTTTGCGGAGTTTCCTTATTTATTTTACATCTGATTTTTTGCGACATGCAACAAATTATAAAAAATGTTGTTTAAAAAAGAAAAATGCAATTTGTACAAAGTTACAAATCTGCAAAAATGTAACCCTTCAGGAAGCAGCCACTTACAGATTGGTTATTACATACAATAAGCAAAGATGGCGGCAAACTGCAGGATGGTACCACCCAGAATGAACAGGTGGAAGATGGAGTGGCTGTATTTATGGCCTTTGGTCTGACGCACAAAGTAAATCATGCCAAGAGAATAAATGACACCGCCGCCTGCAAAAAGGAGAATGAACCAGGGAGAGTAAACAAGCCACATCGCCCAGATGGCGGATAATACGCTCCAGCCTGCAACAAAGTAACAGGAGTAGGAGAGCGGGCCATATTTATGGAAGTCAATGGCAGTGAACACCGTTCCAACAATGCAAACCACGTGAACAATGGCCCAGGTGGTCCAGGCAAGGGTGGGATATTGCTCACGCAGTGCGCCCATGGCAATTGGTGTGTAGGTACCACAGATCAGGGTGTAAATGTCACAGTGATCCAGGATTTGCATAATCTTCTTGGCATATCTGTCCTTCACTGGATCCAGCCCGTGGTAAACGCTGGAAATGGTATACACCAGGATCATGGACAAGCAGTAAAGAATGCCGGAGACCATGCCCCAGACATTATGTGTCAGTGCGCATTTTATAATGATTCCTATCATGGCAAGAATGCCTAAACCGCCGCCGACAATGTGGCTTACCATATTAAAGACTTCTTCACCGTGCGTATAAACCGGTAATTTTCTTTCCCTTATTGGTGTGCGGGGCATATCAATTCTGCGTTGTTTTTTTACTGTGGTCCTGTTTTCACGGACTGCTTCTGCCATAACGTCACGTCCTTTCGTCTGTTGCTTTTCCCTTGTTGCCGAAAGTGTAACGCCTTTTCTTTTGCGAGTCACTCTATTTCCGATTTTGTGGTTTCTACCATTTTCTACTAAGACAAAAGGGGCACTCTCCTGTGCGGAGAATGCCCTCTACTGTGCCATGGGAATGGCTTATTTATGCGGATTTTACTGCGCCTTATTTGATCAGGGATTCACCGGTCATTTCTGCTGGCTGCGGAAGGCCGAGAATCTTCAGAATGGTCGGGGAGAGGTCACAGAGGCGGCCGCCTTCCCGAAGTTCTACATTGCCACAGCCGATAACGGCAAACGGAACCGGGTTGGTGGTGTGCGCCGTAAAGGCGGACCCATCCGGTTCATACATTTTATCGGCGTTGCCATGGTCGGCGGTCAAAAGGATGGCGCCGCCCATTTTTTCAACGGCGTCCTGTAACCGGCCAACGCAGGTGTCAACGGTTTCCACTGCTTTTACAGCGGCATCAAAGACGCCGGTGTGACCAACCATGTCACAGTTGGCAAAGTTGATGATAATAACGTTGTACTTGTCAGAAAGCACAGCTTCTACCAGCTTGTCAGTAACTTCCGGAGCGCTCATTTCCGGCTGAAGGTCATAAGTGCTAACCTTCGGGCTTGGAATCAGAATGCGGTCTTCTCCTTCGTTGACGGTTTCCACGCCGCCGTTGAAGAAGAACGTTACATGAGCATACTTTTCGGTTTCGGCAATCCGCAGCTGAGTCATGTGGTTAGCGGCAAGATATTCGCCAAGGGTGTTGTGCAATTCCTGCGGCTTGAAGGCTACGTGTACGTTTGGCATGGTGGCGTCATACTGCGTCATGCAGACATAGGTAACCGGGAAATACTGATGCGGGAATCCATCCAGTTCCGGATCTACAAAGCAACGGGTAATTTCCCTGGCACGGTCCGGACGGAAGTTGAAGAAAATAACACTGTCATTTTCCTGGACTCTGCCGCCATCCATGCAAACGGTTGGCAGAACAAATTCGTCTGTCAGATGTTTGCCGTCTTCGTCTACTACTTCATAAGAAGCTTTTACAGCGGCAACCGGATCCGTTGTGTGATTGCCTTCGCCCTTGACGATGGCGTTGTATGCCTTGCTGACACGTTCCCAACGGTTGTCACGGTCCATGGCGTAAAAACGCCCGGTCAGAGTTGCAATCTGGCCAACACCGTTTTTGTCCATGTAATCCTGGAGTTGCTGAACGTAGTCAGCACCGGAAGTCGGCGGTACGTCACGGCCATCCAGGATGGCGTGAACATAAACCTTGGTAAGGCCATTCTTTTTGGCAAGGTCAAGCAGACCAAACAGATGTTTAATATGGCTGTGCACGCCGCCGTCGGACAGTAAGCCGATCAGGTGCAGTGCGGAGTCATTCTTTTTGCAGTTTTCTACGGCTGCCAGGAAGGCTTCATTCTGGAAAAAGTCACCGTCTTCAATGGACTTGGTAATGCGAGTCAGTTCCTGGTAAACAATGCGGCCGGCGCCGATGTTGGTGTGGCCGACTTCAGAGTTGCCCATCTGGCCGTCCGGCAGACCTACGTCAAGGCCGGAAGCACCAATGGTGGTGTGCGGGCATTCGGACATAATTTTGTCCAGTCTGGGAGTTTTGGCGGCTACAATGGCATTGCCGTAGGTTGCGTCCGGCACCCAGCCGAAGCCGTCCATAATGCATAATACTACTGGTTTTTTCATAAGTGATATCCCTTTCAAAAGTTCAGCTCCCCGTGTTCGGAGAGCTGAACGGAATTGGATGAATTATTTGGATGCAGCGGCAACAATGGCAGCAAAGTCGGCCGGCTTCAGGGAGGCGCCGCCGATCAGACCGCCGTCAATGTCTTCTTTGGCAAGAAGGCTTGCAGCGTTACCGGCATTCATGGATCCGCCGTACTGAACAACAAAAGCGTCAGCGGCATCCTTGTTATAAAGGGTAGCAATCAGGTCACGAATGTACTTGTTAACTTCTTCTGCCTGGTCGTCGGTAGCGGTAACGCCGGTGCCGATGGCCCAAACCGGTTCATAAGCAATGATGATGTTCTTCAGTTCTTCTTCGGAAACACCGGCAAGTGCAATCTTGGTCTGGGTGGAGATAACTTCAAAAGTGATGTCCTTCTGACGTTCGTCCAGTGTTTCACCAACGCAAAGGATTGGCTTCAGACCGGCATTCAGTGCTGCACGAACGCGATCATGAACGGTTTCGTTGGTTTCGCCGAAGTAGGTTCTTCTTTCGGAGTGACCGATAACAACATACTCTACGCCGATTTCCTTCAGCATGGCTGCGGAAATTTCGCCGGTGAAAGCGCCGGATTCTGCCCAGTGTACGTTTTCAGCGCCAACTTTGATATTGGTGCCCTTGGTCAGTTCAACTACGTTTGCCAGATCAACATAAGGAACGCAAACAATAACATCACAGTCAGCATCTGCAACCAGTGGTTTGATGTCACAAACCAGAGCAGCGGCTTCTGCCGGAGTCTTGTTCATTTTCCAGTTACCGGCAATGACTGCCTTACGAAGTGCTTTATTCATGATAACTACCTCTTTTGAGTTTATTTACTTTGTTTTTTGTGCTTTGCGATTTAGTCTTTGTCTGCCATGGCAGCAATACCCGGGAGTTCTTTGCCTTCCAGGAATTCCAGAGAAGCACCGCCGCCGGTGGAGATATGGGTCATCTTGTCACCGAAGCCAAGCTGGTTAACAGCTGCTGCGGAGTCACCGCCACCGATTACGGTTACAGCGTCGGTTTCGGCAAGAGCCTTGGCAACAGCCAGAGTGCCCTTAGCAAGGGTTGGGTTTTCAAATACGCCCATAGGTCCGTTCCAAACAACGGTCTTGGCCTTGGAAACAGCTTCTGCATACAGCTGGGCAGTCTTCGGACCAATGTCACAGCCTTCGCAATCGGCCGGAATCTTGTCTACATCTACAACCTGGGTTTCTACCGGAGCATCAATCGGGTTCGGGAAATCTTTGATTACAACTACATCGACCGGGAGAAGGAGTTCTACGCCTTTGGCAGCAGCCTGTTCCATCATGTTCTTGCAGTAATCAATCTTGGTTTCGTCCAGAAGGGACTTGCCTACCTGGTAGCCCTTTGCAGCAGCAAAGGTGTAGGACATGCCGCCGCCGATGATCAGGGTGTCGGCTTTGTCCAGCAGGTTTTCAATAACGGAAAGCTTGTCAGCAACCTTAGCGCCGCCGAGGATGCAAACGAACGGACGGGCAGGGTCATTGACTGCATTGCCAAGATACTTGATTTCTTTTTCAATCAGGTAACCGCTGACAGCTTCGTCAACGTAGTTAACAACACCAACGGTGGAGCAGTGTGCTCTGTGGGCGGTACCAAATGCGTCATTTACAAAAACGTCGGCCAGGGAACCCAGTTCCTTAGAGAAGGCTTCTTCGTTCTTGGTTTCTTCTTTTCTGTAGCGGGTGTTCTGCAGAAGAACAATGTCCCCGTCCTTCATGGCAGCAACGGCGGCCTTTGCGTTTTCGCCGACAACGTTATCATCAGCGGCAAATTTTACTTCCTGGCCAAGCAGCTCAGACAGTCTGACTGCAACCGGTGCCAGGGACAGTTCCGGCTTTGGTTCTCCTTTGGGTTTGCCAAGGTGGGAGCAAAGAATTACCTTGCCACCGTCGGCAACTAATTTTTTAATGGTTGGCAGAGCAGCTACCAGACGGTTTTCGTCGGTAATTTTGCCATCCTTAAGTGGAACGTTAAAGTCACAGCGTACCAGTACGCGCTTGCCTTTGACGTTAATGTCGTCTACGGTTTTCTTGTTAAGAGTCATAGTGAAGTCCCTTTCTGCATAAGCGATTAAATAATAGAGAGTTTCTCCGTTTCCACAGTAAATTATAACGAAAAAAAGAATAGTGTCAAAATGTTAACGAGCTTTTTTCACAGGCGTTTTTAGTTTCTCTGTTTTTGCCAAAAAAAGCCATGGGAAAAACCCGTGGCTACAACACCTTTTTGTACCTTACAAAAGATTTGCATCGGTCCATTTGTAGTTGTGTAATTCACCGCTGCACAGGAGCTCCGGATAGTCCCATTGCCGCAGTACTTCATAGACACCAATGGCTACAGAATTGGACAGGTTCAGGCTGCGGCATTCATCCATCATTGGAATCCGGACACAGCGTTCTGGGTGGGCAAGGAGCAACGGTTCCGGAAGCCCTTTGGTCTCTTTGCCAAACAGCAGGAAGCAGTTGTCCGGATAGGGAATATCCGTATGCCTGTGCAGCGCCTTGGTGGTGTAGTAAAAGAAGTGCCCGTTTGCGTTCTTTTCAAAGAACTCGTCCAGGTTTTCGTAATAGGTTAAATCCAGAAAGTGCCAATAGTCTAAACCAGAGCGTTTTAGCTGTTTGTCGGTTACTGTAAAGCCCATTGGCTTTACAATGTGCAAGCGTGCGCCCGTACACGCGCACGTCCGTGCAATATTCCCCGTGTTCTGCGGAATTTCCGGTTCCACCAAAACAATATTTAATGTGGCCATTTTCCCACTCCTCTTCCTGTTAACTTGCGCAACCCGCACTATTACCGAACCATTATAAGCGGAATGCGCTTGCGGTGCAATTATTGCAATTTACCTCAAATCCGGCATGTTAAGACAATCTGCGGTAATTTTTATCTCGGATTACCTCATATTAGCTCTGGACGCTGAATCTGCGGTATTTTACGAAAGTATCTTTCGTGTCGGAACAGCACCATCTGCTCCATTTACCTCAAATCCGGCATGCTAATCCAATCTGCGGTAATTTCGGCTTCAGATTACCTCATATTAGCTCTGGACGCTGAATCTGCGGTACTTTACGAAAATGTCTTTCGTATCAAGACAGCGGTCCTTACCTGGTTTACCTCATTTCTGGCCTCGGCTAGCTATATGCGGTAAACTTCTTTCCCATTTACCGCAGATTGGCTCCAGCTACATAATCTGCGGTACTTTACGAAAATATCTTTCGTATCAGAACTGCACTGTTTCTAAAAGGGGCGTTCCGCCAGAATTAAAACAGAAGGGGCTCCGCCGGGAATCAAACTAGTGGTTCTAAGCTAAGTAATTCTAAGTAATATCTTATTGAATAAGGAATAAGACCAAATCGCAAATATGAAACATGGCTGTTACTGCAAGTACCGCTGAAAGAAGACTACTATCAAAAGCACCGGCTGAAGATGCAGGAAGTCGGGTAAAGGGGTGACTACATGCGGAAATTTTGGAAAGTGGACATCACAAAAACATCGGCTGAAGATGCAGAAAGTCAAGCAAAAGGGTGACTACACGTGGGAATCTTGGAAAGTGGACATCACAAAAACATCGGCTGAAGATGCAGGAAGTCAGGTAAAAGGGTGACTAAACGTGGGCTTTTTGTGGAGTAGCCATCACAAATGCTTCTTGAGATTAATTTGTATGGTAAAAGGGTGGGGATACACCCAAAATGGGCAAATACCCATCACAAAAACGTCGGCTGGGGACACAGAAACAGACTGGAAAGGGTGGGGATTTGCAAAAATGTAAGGTATAACCATCATAAAAATATGCGCCAAAGCCAATTACAGATAAGAAAAAGGATGGTTCCTGTGGGAAAACTGGCATGGCCCCACCCTTTTTGCCTGTTATTTTTATTCCATCGGGGCAGAAAGCGGTGCAGCGCGGCTATGAGCGGGAAATAAAACTACTGATGCAGTTTCAGTTTGATTCTACCGACAGGAGTAAGTTGCAAACGCCAACAGCAGAAATGTGGTGGCGAAATCTGAGCAGCGGTGTATAATAGCTGCATTATTGCGAAGAGAAGGACGTGAATCGCATGTTAAACCAGTTTTCCAGAACGGAATTGTTGCTGGGGAAGGAAGGCATAGAGCGGCTGCAGAATGCGCGGGTGGCAGTGTTTGGCATCGGCGGTGTTGGCGGATACGTCTGCGAGGCACTGGTACGCAGTGGGGTGCAGCACTTTGACTTAATTGATGATGACCGCGTTTGCCTGACCAATCTGAACCGGCAGATTATTGCTACGCGGAAAACGGTTGGCAAACATAAAGTAGAAGTCATGCGGGACCGCATGTTGGAAATTAATCCGACGGTAACAGTCACCATGCACCAATGCTTCTTTTTGCCGGAAAACGCAGATACGTTTCCGTTTGAAGAATATGACTATGTTGTAGATGCTGTTGACACGGTAACCGCAAAGCTGGAATTAATTCAGCGGTGCCAGGATAAAGGGGTTCCAATTATCAGTGCCATGGGTGCCGGCAATAAGCTGGACCCGGGCCGACTGAAGGTAGCGGATATTTATGAAACACGGGTAGATCCGCTGGCCCGGGTCATGCGTCGCGAATGCAAACGCAGGGGCATCCGGCAGCTGAAGGTGGTTTACTCGGATGAGCAGCCGGTACGGCCAATAGAGGATATGTCCATCAGCTGCCGTACCAACTGCATTTGCCCGCCAGGCGCCGAACGCAAATGCGTTGACCGCCGGGATATCCCCGGCAGTACCGCTTTTGTTCCGGCGGTGGCCGGCCTGCTGATTGCCGGCGAAATTGTAGCTGACCTTAGCGGTGCTCGTGCGTGCCCCTATTAATAAAAAGCTGAGAATAAGAAAAGACTGCTGATTGCAAGTGTAGCAATCAGCAGTCTTTTTGCTTGTTTTATGCTGCGTATTCTTCTGCAACTTCTTTTTCAATAGTTTCTTTATCAAATGAAATCCGCTCTGTCAGTGACTGTTCAAATAAAGTGGCATCTTCATATTCATGGGACGAAAACTTCCAAAGGTCGCCCTCTTTTTTCAGAGTAAACGTGTTGGGACCAAGCACTATAAAAATCGGGTAAGCCGGCTCTCCTTTGGCTTCTCCGGAAAGCGTGACAGATACTGTAGCTGTTGTGGCAGTTTCATTTAAGGTAATGCTTTCAAAGTCATAATAAATGGTGTACCGCTTTCTGGCTGCAACTTGTTCAGGGTCATACTTTTTTGTTTGTTCCCATCGGTATATGTTTTCTTCCAGTGCCGTTTCATAGTTTTCCATCTGAATGGAATCAGCACAGAGAAGATCCGTAAAATCTTCCATTTCCAAGGTTAACCAGGACTGATAGGAACGGTCATAATATTCCTGGATAACGTCCTGAATGGCCTGTTCTTCTTTGGTAGTGCAAGAGCATGCGCTAAGGGAAAGGCTGGCAGAAAGTAACAGAAGAACAGCGCCTAACGTAGCGAATAGTTTTTTCGGATACATGGGGTGCCTCCTTAAAGTAAAATACAAAATTTAGTACAAAATATCTTTCTTTGCCACCTTCAATGTAACATAATTCAAAGTGAAAAGATATGGATAAATAGAACAAATGATGCGGCTGGTATTTGAAATTCTGATACATTTCAAATGAGGCAGAAGCAGTGCTTGACAAATACCGGGGTGGGGTATAGTATGACGTTGAAAAAGATACCCCTATGGGGTATCTGATAAGATAAGTGGATAAGGATAAGTAAGCTGAATAGAAAAGCTGAATCGCAAAGGAAAGGAGAAGGAAAAAATGAGTGAGACAAACGAAAAAAAGTGCTGCTGCTGCGGAGCGGAAAATGCAGAGGGCAGTGCGGAAAATGTAAATGGACCTGCGGAAGCGGCAGAGGGGTCCGGAAAGCGGAAGTACAGGACGGCTGAGGAGCAGAAAGCGTTGCTGAATCGCCTAAGAAGGATTGAGGGGCAGGTGCGGGGCCTGGAGAAAATGGTAGAGGAAAACGCCTACTGCCCGGACATCCTGGTGCAGGCTTCCGCGGTGAATTCGGCGCTGAACTCCTTCAGCAAGGAGCTTTTAAGCAAGCACATGAAGACCTGCGTGGTACATGATATCCGCGAAGGCAATGACGAAGTGGTGGACGAACTTTTGTCCACGCTGCAGAAAATGATGAAATAAAGGTGACAGAAATGACGCAATATAAGGTAACCGGGATGAGTTGCGCGGCCTGTCAGGCCCGAGTGGAAAAGGCAGTCAGTGCGGTCCCGGGGGTTACATCGGTGGCGGTTAGCCTGTTGACTAACTCCATGGGCGTGGAAGGAGACGCAAATCCGAAGGATGTCATTCGGGCGGTGAAAGATGCGGGATACGGAGCGTCGCAGAAAGGCGCTGGGGGTCTCGGCACTGGGGGCTCCGCTTCTGGGGACTCTGGCGCTGGGGTTAATGGTTCTGGCGAGTCAGTTTCCCACTTCATTGAAGAAGCCCAGGCATCTTTGCGGGATACGGAAACGCCGAAGATGCTGAAGCGGCTTGGCTGGTCGGTTGGCTTTCTGCTGATCCTGATGTATTTCTCTATGGGCGCACATATGTGGGGATGGCCGCTGCCGTCCTTTTACACGGACAACCATATTGCCATGGGCCTGACACAAATGCTGCTGGCCATTATTGTTATGCTCATTAATAAAAAGTTCTTTATTAGTGGATTTAAAAGCCTGTGGCACTGGGCTCCAAACATGGATTCTCTGGTTGCACTGGGTTCTATGGCGTCCTTCCTGTACAGCACGTATGCCTTGTTCGCCATGACGCGCGCACAGGTGGACGGCGGGTCGGCAGCGGCCATGCCGTATATGAACAGCTTTTATTTTGAATCGTCGGCTATGATTTTAGCGCTGATAACAGTAGGAAAAACCCTGGAGTCTTACTCCAAAGGAAAGACAACCAATGCATTGAAGGGGCTGCTTTCTTTGGCACCGAAGGTGGCCAATGTGGAGCGAAACGCAGATGGTGCCATACAGGAAATAGAGGTGCCGATAGATCAGGTAGTTTCCGGAGACATCTTTGTAGTACGTCCCGGGGAACAGATTCCGGTGGATGGATTTGTACTGGAAGGATCCGGTGCGGTGGACGAATCTTCTTTAACAGGAGAAAGTATTCCTGTGGACAAAAAAGACGGAGACACCGTGTCTGCCGGTACCATGAACCAGTCCGGATTCCTGCGCTGTAAAGCCACGCGGGTTGGGCAGGATACCACGCTTTCCCAGATTATTAAGATGGTCAGCGATGCAGCTGCCACCAAGGCGCCCATAGCAAAAATTGCGGATAAAGTGTCCGGCGTTTTTGTTCCGGCAGTTATCGGTATTGCAGTACTTGTTTTTGTTATCTGGCTGTTACTTGGCCAAAGCTTTGCCTTTGCCATGACGCGGGCCGTTTCGGTTCTGGTTATCAGTTGCCCGTGTGCCCTTGGCCTGGCAACCCCGGTTGCCATTATGGTGGGCAATGGAAAAGGAGCCCGAAACGGCATCCTGTTTAAGACGGCGGTTTCTTTGGAAGAGACCGGCAAGATTGCCGCCATTGCACTGGACAAAACAGGAACCATTACCGAAGGCAAACCAAAGGTAACGGATCTGATTCCATTGAATGATTCCACGGAAGGCGAACTGTTGCAGATGGCGTATCTGCTGGAGCGCCAGAGTGAACATCCACTGGCCAAAGCCATTGTGGAAGAGGGGCTTTCCTGGCACTTTGATGTCGGAGATGAGTCCGGCGCAGACGGAAATGTCCTTACGGACTTTGCGGCCCTGCCGGGGAATGGCCTAAGCGGCACGTTGAACGGGGTCCGTTTAATCGGCGGCAATCTTAAGCTCATGCGCCAGAATACCACGTATCCGATACCGGATGACGTGGTGGCAAAGGCAGAGGCTTTGGCCGCCCAGGGCAAAACACCAATGTTCTTTGCTGCGGATGGCGAATTGCTTGGCATTATTGCCGTAGCAGATGTTATCAAGGAAGACTCCTATAAAGGCATCCAGGAACTGCGGAATATGGGCATTCATGTGGTCATGCTGACCGGAGACAACCAACTGACGGCAAATGCCATTGCCGCATCCGCCGGCGTAGATGAAGTCATTGCCGGTGTTTTGCCGGACGGAAAAGCAGAAGTCATCCGGCAGTTGCAACAGAGCTACGGTAAGGTTGCCATGGTGGGTGACGGCATCAATGATGCCCCTGCACTGACCATGGCAGATATGGGCATCGCCATCGGAGCGGGTACCGATGTTGCAATTGATGCAGCTGACGTAGTCCTCATGAACAGCAAACTAACCGATGTCTCCGCTGCCGTCCGCCTCAGCCGGCAGACGCTGCGGAACATCAAACAGAATCTGTTCTGGGCCTTTTTCTACAACGTCATCTGCATCCCACTGGCCGCCGGCTGTTATCACAGCCTCGGCCTGGACCTGAACCCGATGATTGGCGCTGCCGCCATGAGCCTGTCCAGTTTCTGCGTTGTCATGAACGCATTGCGGCTGAATCTGTTCCAAATCCGGAATACAAAACACGACAAACCACGCAGTAACCTGCGTAAGAAAGAAGGAGTAATACCCATGAATGAAAAGACAATTAAAGTAGAAGGCATGATGTGCTGCCACTGTGAAGCCTCTGTCAAAAAGGCACTGGAAGAAGTAAAGCACGTAGTATCCGCTACGGCAGATCATGAATCCGGTACCGTAACCCTGCAGCTGGATGGTGACGTAAAAGAAGCCAGGCTGAAAAAAGCAGTAGAGGATGCCGGATATAAGTATCTTGGTTAAACAAACAAAAACAGAAAGGAACCCTGCGTTATAACGCAGGGTTCCTTTCCTATGTAGTATCCGGAAAGACCAGGCCTTATTTATTGGTAATATCCAGAATATTGTCTACCGTATCAAATAAGTAATTGGCTTCTTTGACAATGACATCCAGCCGCTGGTTAATTTCCTTTTTGGAAAGGCCGGTTTCATCCCGCAATTCCTGGGAAAGGTCACGAATGGTAGTAACCCGCGGAGACATGTCATGGGAAAGACTCTTCATAACAGTGCCCTTAATCTTTTCACGGGCATACTGGGAGGCATCTTTCTTGGCCTGCTCCTCCAGACGGCAACGCTGTAAAGCCAGTGTCAACTGGTTAATCAGTGCATGAATGGCATCCATGGTAACCTGATCCGGTTCGGACAGCGTGCAGTCAATGGAAACAACACCTATGGTTTTCCGGTTCATGCGGATGGGAATATATTTGTAGTCACTTTCCGGAAATTCTGCTTCCCCGTGACCGCACGGAGAGGAATTGCGGAAACACCAGCCGACTGCTTTGTTACTTTCATCCTTTGGAATGTCTACCAGGAACTGGGTATCTGTCATGGCAATCTGACTGAGGGCATGACTGGCAAATTTGATGATTTTGTCCCGCTCCTGAATTTTCAGCAAGCCCTCAATGGATTGGTACAGCTCTTTATGAATCTGTGCTTCCCGCTGGGACTGCTTTGTCTGCTTCTTCAGACGAACCACCAGAATGTTGACGAAAATGGCCACCATCAGGAAGATCACCATGGTCAGAATAAAACTTTTCTGGTGAATGACAAAGGAATACCGGGGCTCTACAAACAGAAACACATGGGAAGTAATGAACAGCACGGATGAAAAAATAGTTGCCACAAAACTGCTGGTTTCAAATACCACCACAACCGTACCAAGCAAATAAACAAGTAACAGGTAGGGCGCCTGTACCCCGTGAGTCAGGAAAGTATATCCAAGCAATGTGCTTAATAAATAAACTACTAAAATAACGGCAATGGAATACAAGATTTTTTTCAGGATGATTTTCTTATTGTCCTGCATCTTTTTTTGCCTCCCTTAATTGCTGAAGTTTTTCCCGCCTTTGCCGAATTTTTTCTTTCCGGGTGGACGTTTCTTTTATTTTATCTTTTCCCAGGCGAGCCAGCTCTGCCATATCATCCCAAAAGCGATACATGCCTAACGGAATAATATAGACTTCCAAACGGCCAATCAGCATACCGATTGTAATAATCCACATAGCCGGAACCGGCATATCCCTGCTGATCATACCAAGAGAAATACCGGTGGTGGAAAGAACCGCAAGGGATTCATAAAATGCGTCCCGAACATCATATCCGCAGAGAGAAAGACCAAACGTGCCAAGTAACGCTATGTTGAAAGACAGGAAGAAAAAGGAATTGGTTTCCTGCAGCTCCTTCTGGGATACGGTAACACGGTTGCCGTATCGTAGAATTTCCCGCTGGCGATGCAGGTGACTGGTGTCAACCTGGTCCCGAAAGGTCCAGAAGACCTCTTTGACTGACAGGGCAAAGCGATACGATTTGATACCACCTGCAGTAGAACCGGTATTACCGCCAACCAGCATTAAAATTAAGGCCGGAATCATAGCGGCCCCGACAGTAAGCCAGGATTTGTCCACCGTGGTAAAGCCGGTAGTGGTAACACAGGCAATGACCTGAAAAGCAGCATCGTCAATGGCGTGCAGGGTATCTTCCGAAATGTGGTTAACCATAAAAATAACGGTCAGGATGGGGGTAAAGAAGATAATGAAGCTGGTCATGACCAGCGTTTCCGCGTGGCAGAAAAACTCTTTCCATTTTCCACGGATCAGCATCAGGGAAGACATAAAGTTGGTGGCGCCCATAATCATCAAAATCATGGTAATGATGTCTATGGGGACACTGTTATAATGCCCGATGCTGTCAACTTGAGTGGAGAATCCACCCGTTGCAACAGCAGAAATGGAGTGGTTAATAGCGTCAAAGGGACTCATGCCAAACAGAATGTAAAGGACGGTCCCGGAAAGAATCATGGACATGTAAAGGGTCAGAATGGTGCGCGCGGAGTGAAGTAAGTTGGGAGCTACTACATCTTTGTGCCCTTCTGCCGTAAACAATTGCATTCCGTAAACTTCGGAAAGAGCGGTACTTAAAATCAGAATCAAGCCGATACCACCGAACAGGTGCAGGGTGGAACGGTACAATAAAAGTAAATGGGACGCCTGGGTAACGTCCGTCATGGTAAGACCAATTGTGGCAAATCCACTGGTGGTTTCAAAGACCGCCTGGGAAAAGGTATATTTTCCGGTTAGCAGAAAGGGAGTGGAACCAACCAGAATGGAAACCACCCAGATCATGAGAACAATAAGGGATCCTTCATTCCGCTTTAAGGTACGCGAGGTAGTTCCTTTGGTCAGGATCATGAACAGATACCCAAACAAAATAGACAACACACCGGGAAGAATAAAGCTATGTGCATAGGAACGTTCTTCCGGATAAAAAGGTAAAAGGGCTACCGGTACCATAATAATGATGCCAAGTAATACCAGATCATAACTCAGACAGCTGAGAATGGCCTGGTAAAGCGATTTCATTTCAGATTCGTTTTGCTTCATACGGTCTGCCTCGTAATGATGGCAATGGCCTTCTTCTGGCTTTCCGGTGCGGTCAGTACCATCAGCTTGTCTCCGACACGAATTTCCGTGGAACCGGAAGGAATGGTCATGCCTTTATTTTTGCGAAGAATACAACCGATAATGGTGTCATGTGGCAGTTCAATGTCCCGCAAAGTCTGTCCAACACAGGCATAGGTGGGTTCAATCATGACTTCGCTTACAATAACCTTTTCGTCTTCTATGGAAAAGGTCTTAATTAAGTTTTCTACAGAGGTAGCCTGCGCAATATACTGGGAAACCATGTGGGTAACACTGATAACGGTGTTAACACCCAGTTCTTTAAACAGTTCCACGTTCTTTGGGTTGGCTACAATGCAGATACATTTTTTAACACCGAAACAGCGCTTGCAATACTGGCAGATGGCTAAATTGTCTGCGTCCCGGTGGGTTAAGGCAACCACAACATCAAAGTTCTGTATGCCGGCTTCTTCCAGAATAAAATATTTACTGGAGTCTCCGCAAATGATGGGAATCTGATGGGTTGCAGCAAGGTGATCGGCATAAACCGGATCCTCATTAATGACGACCAGTTTGTGCTTCTTTTGTTTTAATTGTCCAATTAAGAAGTCGGCCTGGGTACGGCCGCCGGCAATCAGAATTCTCATTCCAGTTCATCCTCCTCCGGTGCTTCACCAAACAGGCTGGTTTCCAGTTGTGCCAAAGAAAGCTTGAATGGATAAATAGTCTGGATATTAAAACCACTGATCAGTTTGCCTTTGTCTACATCGTCAAAACGGACATAGACATTGGGTACGCCGAACACACGGCTGGCAATCTGGGCCAACAGGCTGTTAATGTTGTCATTTCCGGTAGCGGCAACAAAAACAGATGCGTCATCAATTTCAGCGTAACGCAGGGTATCCAGTTCAATGCCGTCCGCTTTGATAGGGAAGCCGCCAAAGCTGTCCGGCAGTTTGTTGAAGGCTTCTTCCCGGTTGTCAATGATAACAACCTGGTAGCCTTTGTCCGAAAGCCGGGCTGCCAGCCGTCCGCCAAAGCGTCCGCAACCGACAATAATAACCCGTTCCTTTTTATTCAGAAGCATAAAGATACCTCCATTTCAATCAGCTCATTATAGCATAAAAGAAATTAGTTTCAATGAAGTTGCCAAAGAAAGCAGGCAAGGGAAAAACCCCGCAAAACTGCGGGGCTTAAAAGAAATGCTAAGTTTTACTGAAAATGGTGAAATCAGCCTGGATTAGCCTAATTTGGAAAGGCTTTCTTCCAGTTTGGCAATCTTTTCCTTCAGCTTTTCAGCGGACGCTTTGTCCTTTTCCACAACGGCAGCCGGCGCCTTGCTGACAAAGCCCGGGTTGGACAGCTTCTTCAGGAAGAAGTCCAGATCCTTCTGGGTCTTGTCCTTTTCTTTTTGCAGCCGTTCTTTTTCGGCGGCAAAGTCAACCAGTTCTGCCATAGGAATGTAGATTTTGGCATCCGGAGTAACTACGTTAACGGCACCTTCGGTAGGAAGGTCTTTGCCGATAACCACATCCGAAGCGGAAGCCAGGCGCTGGATATACGGAATGCCCGCGCGGAAGGTATCTTCATAGGCGGTTTCCACATAAACGGCAGCCTTTTTCTTTGGCGGAACATTCATTTCCGCGCGGCGGTTCCGGATGGCCCGGATGGCTTCCATAATGCGGCTGAACTCGGCTTCATCTGCGGAGAAGTCCAGCTCTTCCCTGTATTCCGGGTAGGCCGTCAGCATGATGGTTTCACCGTCATGCGGCAGGGCCTGCCAGATTTCTTCGGTAATAAACGGCATAAACGGATGCAGCAGTTTCAGGATGCCGTCAATGACATAAATGAGTACGGTCCTGGCCGTTTCAGCCGCGGCACCGCCTTCCTGCAGACGGATTTTGGCTACTTCAATGTACCAGTCACAGAACTGATCCCAGACAAATTCATACAGCTTGGCAATGGCGGTGCCCAGTTCAAAGCTGTCAATGTTACTGTTGATTTCCTTAGCCAGGGTGTTGAACTTGGACAGAATCCACTTGTCTTCGGTGGCCAGGTCTTCTGCCTCCGGCAGGTGAGCGGGCTGTTCCGAACCGTCCAGATTCATCAGAATAAAGCGGGAAGCATTCCAAAGCTTGTTGGCAAAGTTACGGGAAGCTTCTACCTTTTCATTGGAGTAACGCATGTCATTTCCCGGCGAGTTACCGTTAACCAAAGTAAAACGCAACGCGTCTGCACCGTACTGGTCAATGACTACCAGCGGGTCAATGCCGTTGCCAAGGGACTTGGACATCTTGCGGCCCTGATCGTCCCGGACAATGCCGTGGATGAACACGTTTTCAAACGGAATGTCCTGCATTTGTTCGCAGGAGGAGAAGATCATTCTGGCAACCCAGAAGAAGATGATGTCATAACCGGTAACCAGAGTATTGGTTGGGAAATAATGCTGTAATTCCGGTGTGTTATCCGGCCAGCCCAGTGTGGAGAATGGCCAAAGGGCGGAAGAGAACCAGGTGTCTAAAGTGTCTTCGTCCTGGTGGATGTTTTTACTGCCACAATGGGCACAAACGGTTGGATCTTCCTTACTGACGGTAATTTCACCGCAGTCATCGCAATACCAGGCAGGAATCCGGTGACCCCACCAGAGCTGGCGGGAAATGCACCAGTCCTTGATGTTTTCCATCCAGTGATAATAGGTTTTGCTGTAACGGTCCGGAATGAAGTTGACCTTATGGGTTTTAACAACATCAATGGCAGGCTCTGCCAGCGGTTTCATTTTAACAAACCACTGTTTGGAAACGCGCGGCTCTACAATGGTGCCGCAGCGGTAGCAGGTGCCGACATTGTGGGTAAACGGCTCAATTTCTACAATGAAGCCGCCTTCCTGCAGGTCTGCTACAATGGCGTCCCGTGCTTCCAGGGTGGTCATGCCGGTGTACTTGCCACATTTTTCGTTCATGTGACCGTCCGGCGTAAAGGTATTAATGACTTCCAGATTGTGACGCAGACCAACTTCAAAGTCGTTCGGGTCATGGGCCGGGGTAATTTTAACAACGCCGGTACCGAAGTCCCGCTCTACATATTCATCCGCAATAATCGGAATTTCCCGTCCTACCAGCGGCAGGGTTAAGGTTTTACCGATCAGGTCTTTGTAACGTTCGTCTTCCGGATGAACGGCAACCGCTGTATCGCCCAGCATGGTTTCCGGACGTGTGGTGGCCAGTTCCAGATAACCGGAACCGTCTGTCAGTGGGTAGCGTACGTGCCAGAAGGAGCCGGCTTTTTCTTCATATTCTACTTCCGCATCGGAAATGGTGGTCATGCAATGCGGACACCAGTTAATAATGCGTTCCCCGCGGTAAATCAAGCCCTTGTCATACAGGTTAACAAAGACTTCCCGTACGGCTTTGGAGCAGCCTTCATCCAAGGTAAAGCGTTCTCTTTCCCAGTCACAGGAAGAGCCCAGCTTCTTCAGCTGTTCTACAATGCGTCCGCCGTACTGTGCTTTCCATTCCCAGGCGCGTTCCAGGAACTTGTCACGGCCCAGGTCTAATTTATCAACGCCTTCTTTGCGGAGTGCTTCCACAATTTTGGCTTCGGTGGCAATGGAGGCATGGTCCGTACCCGGAACCCAGAGGGTGTCAAAGCCCTTCATACGATGATACCGGATCAGGATATCCTGTAAGGTATTATCCAGGGCATGTCCCATGTGCAGCTGGCCGGTAATATTTGGCGGAGGCATAACAATGGTATACGGCTTTTTCCGCTCATCCAAATTTGCGTGAAAATAATTTCCGTTCTGCCAGAAGTCGTAAATCCGATCTTCAAATTCAGAAGGATTATATTTTGTTGCAAGCTCTTTCATAAAGCACGCTCCTTCATAGGTTTGCTTTCATAAACAATTTGCTCAATTATACATTTAAGCCTATTTGAATTCAATAGAAACGTGGTACAAACCGGGTAATCCGGCCGGGCTCTCTTTTGTTGACTATCCATGGCGGAGCTCCTATAATTTCACTGTATCTTTGGGCCCGGACCGGCCCGAAAAGAAAGAGGATTTAAATGAAGCTGGAATGCCTTTTAAAAAATGTGGAATACACCTGTGCCGGGGCCGCTCCCACAGCAGAGGTACACGACATTGTTTATGACTCCCGGAAGGCAAAAGAGGGAACCGTGTTCGTGTGCCTTGTCGGAGCGGACACGGACGGACACCGGTATGCCCGCAGCGCCGTGCAGCAAGGCTGCCGGATGGTTGTGGTGCAGAAGGGGTCAGAACAGACCGCCGGCCTGCCGGCAGGTCAGGACGGTTATACTGATCTGACCGTTATTACGGTGGAAAACACGCGCCATGCCCTGGCCATGATGTCGGATATTTTCTTTGGCCACCCGTCCGGAGACCTGAAAGTCATCGGTATTACCGGCACCAAAGGAAAGACCACCACAACCTATATCCTGCAGACCATGCTGAACGGCGCCGGCTGCCCTACCGGTGTTATTGGCACCAACGGTGCCTTTTACGGAGACACGCAGGTGCCTACCGTAAACACCACACCGGAAAGCTATGAAACGCAGAAAATCCTTCGGGAAATGGCAGACCACGGAATAAAAGCGGTTGCCATGGAGGTTTCCAGCATTGGTGTGCAATGGCACCGGGTAGATGGTATTGCGTTTTTCTGTGGTATGTTTACCAATATCTCGCCGGACCATATCGGTGGAAAAGAACATAAAACCTTTGAAGAGTATTACGGCTGGAAAAAGGCTTTCTTCAGCATGTGCCCACAGGCAGTTGGCTGTTATGACGACCCGGCTTCGGAAGATATGCTGGAAGCGGTGCCCGGCACCAGACTCTTTTATGGACATAAAGACGGAGCAGACTTCCGTGCTGAGCATACCCAGCCAACGCAGCATGGCTCTTTTCTGGGCGTACAATTTGATTTGTTACGGCAGGGAAAACCGGCCGGTACCTTTGAAATCAGTCAGCCCGGGGAATTCTCCGTGCTGAATGCCTTAGGCTCGCTGGCAGTAGCGGAATTAATGGGATACGAACCAAAGGATTTTAAAGAATCGTTAACCAAGGTTTCCGTACCGGGTCGTGCCCAGGTGGTTTCCATGTCAGATGACTATGGTATTATCATTGACTTTGCCCATAACGGTCTCAGCTTCCAAAGCATTGTGGATACCATGCGGGCGTACCACCCGAAACGGATTATTACGCTGTTCGGCTCTGTTGGAGACCGCGCACAAATCCGGCGGGAAGAGCTGGGTACGCTGGCTGCCCAGATTTCGGATTTTACCATTATTACGGAAGATGACCCAGGCTTTGAAAGCCCGGATAAAATTGCCGCAGAAATTGCGTCCTACATGGAGCAAAACGGCGGCCACGGAAAATATGCGGTTATACCAAATCGCAACCAGGCTCTGCGCTATGCGGTGCAGATCTTACAAAAGGGAGATTTCCTCCTTTGCCTTGGAAAAGGACATGAAAAGTTTATGAAGCGCAACGGAATCAAATATCCGTTTGATGAACAGGCCACATTGCTGGATGCGCTGAAACAGAAGGAGAACCGGTAACATGTATTCATTTCAAACAGAAACGGACCTGGCTGCCTTTGACCGTTTTGTAGAAGAACATCACGGCCAGTATCAGCAGTGTTCCCTTTGGCCGAAGGTAAAAACGGCGTGGACCCCTTATTTTTTCAGCGCCTATGAAGAGGACCAGCTGGTCCTGACCTGCCTGGTGCTGGAACGGAACCTGCCATTAGCCGGAAAGCTCTGGTATGCACCGTACGGCCCGGTTTGTGATTACCAAAACGGAGCCTTGCAATTGGAGTTTGCCAATTTCATGAAAAAGCAGATGAAGCAGCATCATGCGTTCTGCTTTATTATTGACCCGAATGTGGAACTGATTGTAGATGACGAAGACAGGGAAGAAGGCCATCAGGTTCATCACCTGCTGACGGACATCGGCTATCAGCTAAACGCGGATTTGGATTCTTATACCTATAAACATCCGGTGCAGACCATGATTCCGCTTCGGGACGCAGACGGAAATCTGATCCCCGCCAAAGACATTCTGAAGCACTGTGAAAAGGGTGTTCGTTATTCCGTGCGAGTTGGTACCGGACGTGGCCTGGCAGCAGAACGCCATACCTGGGAAGATTTGAAAAAGAATCCCCAGTATCTGGAAGATTTCATGTCGGTTATGGGAGACACCTCAGACCGCAACAGCTTTGTCAGCAGGGACTTAGAATATGTTACTCTCCTGGCAGAAACCTTAAGGGATTACACGGATATTTCCCTGGTTTATTACGACAAGGCACTGGACACAAAACTGGAGCAGGAGCGGGAAGCAGAAAAAGAAGAACTTGCCCGGAAACTACTGACTGCCCCGGAAAAGAAAATTAAGGGAATTAAAAACGAGCTGGAAGTACTGGAAAGCAACACAAAGAATTATGAAGAACGGATGGCGGAAACGGCAGATTATCCGGAAGACGCCCGCATTGTTGTGGCGGGCGGCCTGACCATTCGTTATGGTGGCTATGCCTCCTGCGTCTTTGGCGGCACAAAAAATATTGTTCGCAACCAGACGCGCTCCAGCCATTACCTGAATTATCTTAGAATCTGCGAAAGCATACAGGAAGGCATGAACTTCCATGATCTTGGCTATGTTCTTTGCCAGAATCCGACAGAACTGCAGGCAGACGGCACCCTGCCGAAGCTTGTGCCAAGGGAAAACTTTGAAGGTATTTGCTCTTTTAAGCTGAGCTTTGGTGCCAGATATACACAGTACATTGGAGAATACATTCTGATTGGTTCTCCGTTCCGGTACTGGATTTACAAAGAACTTATGCCGACAGCCAAACACCTGAAAATGAAACTGGTTCGCCTGCTGCGGCGCAAGTAAAGGAACGATACTATGAGAACCCTGTCCTTCTCCGTAACAGAGGACTATGACGGCAAAAAAGTCCTGCACTTCCTTCGCGGAAGTGCGGGACTTTCCACTAAATTAATCCGGCGGCTAAAAACCATGGAAAACGGAATCCTTCTGAATGGACAGCATATACGGACCATAGACCTGATTCATACCGGTGACACTTTGACGGTCAACCTGCCGGAAGACCGGAACATGGTTTCTGCCGAAGGCTTTAACCCGGATGCGCTGGAAATTCTATACGAGGATGATGACCTGATTGCCGTAAACAAACCGGCAGATCTGGCCATTCATCCGTCCCATAATCATCAGGGAGACACCCTGGCCAATCTGCTGGCAGCGCATCTGGCCAAAGAGGGAAAACAGGCGGTCTTCCGGGCGGTTGGCCGCTTGGACAAGGGCACATCCGGCATTGTCGTCTGTGCGCTTAACGCGTATGCCGCCGCGCGGCTGCAGGCCCGGATTGACAAAACCTATTATGCCATTCCGTCCGGCCGTTATGAGGGCAGCGGCACCATAGACGCTCCCATTTACCGGCCGGACCCCATTAAAACAATCCGGACCGTGGACCCGCGCGGGGACCATGCGGTAACGCACTGGACCGCTTTGGCAACGGGAAAAACTGCATCGCTGGTGGAAGTGAAACTGGAAACAGGGCGTACCCATCAGATTCGTGTCCACTTTGCTTCTTTGGGTACGCCGCTGGTAGGGGATTACCTCTACGGAACGCCAGTTCCGGAAATGCAGCATCAGGCGTTACACTGTGGAAAAGCAACGTTTATTCATCCGTATACCGGACAGAAAATTTGCCTGGAGGCGCCTTTTCCTGCGGATTTTGCAGCCTTACTAAACGGCCTGGAATCACCAGATGTTGTGCTTAAAATAGGCCCAATTACAAAATAACACAATTTTAAGAAAAACAATTACACCCTTTTGGCACTTTAACTAAACTTTGCCGAAAGGGTGTGCTTTTTGCTCCTTTTTGCTTTTCAAGGAAGTGCCCCTTTGCTATAATGTACAAGATTGAAAACCACAAAGGGGTCTTTCTGCCCCTTTCTCTTCATATACAATGTTAATAGGGAGTGTAAACCTTGGAGAAATATGTAGTTAACGGAGGAAATCCGCTTCATGGAGAAGTCTCCATCAGCGGTGCTAAAAACTCTGTTGTGGCCATTCTACCGGCCACCCTTCTTGCAAGAGGACTCTGCAGAATAGAAAATATCCCGAATATCAGTGACGTCCGCGTTATGCTTGAAATGTTGCAGGCCATGGGTGCCACCGTTCGGGCGGTAAATAAAAATACGTACGAAATTGATACCACGCACATTGTTTCCCATACAGCACCTTACAATCAGACGCGGCACTTGCGGGCGTCTTATTATTTGCTTGGGGCTTTGCTGGGCCGTAGCAATAAGGCACGGGTAGCCATGCCGGGCGGTTGTAATTTTGGTGGTATCCGTCCTATGGACCAGCACCTGAAAGGCTTTGAAATGCTGGGCGCTACCGTTACCATGGAAGAAAATGCCATTGTTCACGCAGAGGCAGATCACCTGTCCGGTAACTCTATCTACATGGACGTAGTTTCTGTTGGTGCCACCATTAACATTATGCTGGCGGCGGTAAAAGCACGTGGCCTGACGGTTATTGAAAATGCGGCCAAAGAACCGCATATTGTAGATCTGGCCAACTTCTTAAACTCCATGGGCGCGGATGTACGCGGCGCCGGAACGGATGTCATTAAAATCCGTGGCGTTTCGGAAATGCACGGCTGTGACTATTCCATTATTCCGGATCAGATTGAAGCCGGCACCTATATGGCAGCAACGGCTGCCTGTGGCGGTAATGTCCTGATTAAAAATGTAGTTCCAAAGCATCTGGAATCCATTACGGCAAAGTTACAGGAAATTGGAGTTACGGTAGAAGAAGGGGACGACGACGTTCGTGTCATTTCCGACCGTCATCTGAACAAGTGCAATATTAAAACCATGCCGCATCCGGGCTTTCCAACGGACATGCAGCCGCAGATTGCGGTAGTGCTGGCTCTGGCCAAAGGAACCAGCATTATTTCGGAAGGCGTATGGGACAACCGTTTTAAATATGCAGATCAGTTGCTCCGGATGGGCGCTAATATAGAAGTCAACGGCAAAGTTGCCATTATTCAGGGCGTAGATCACCTGAAGGGCTGCGCCGTTAAAGCGGATGATCTCCGTGCCGGCGCCGCCATGATCATTGCCGGTCTGGCCGCGGTTGGAAGAACAGAAATTGAAAATATTGTTTACATTGAACGTGGATATGAAGATGTAGTAGAAAAATTTTCTGCCATTGGCGGAGACATCCACCGGGAAACCTATGATGATAACCCGAACAATGTAGCTAACGCCGGTTAACAACAGAAAAACATAACGGCAAAAGAAGAACACGAACGGGGTGCGTCATGTGGTATGCACCCCTTTTCTTATGATTAGAAATGACCAGAAAGGGCAAGTAAGAATGGAACGGTTTTGTACCCTGTATTCCGGTAGCTCCGGAAATGCCAGTTACATTGGCACGGAGCAGAGCGGAATCCTGATTGACATCGGGAAGAATGCCAAGCAGACGGCGTTGGCACTGGCCGGACTGGACTTACAGCCGGAACAGATACAGGCGGTTTTTCTTACCCATGAACATACAGACCATATTGCCGGATTGCGGGTCTTTTGCAAAAAGCACCATATTCCGGTTTACGCCTCATTAGGCACTTTGGATGCACTGGATGCGGCAGGTCATCTGGACGGTGACTTCCCGGTCTACCAGATGCAGGATTATGCCGACATCGGCGCACTCCACGTGGAATGCTTCCACACATCCCATGACTGCGCCGAAGGCCTCGGATATTCCGTTACGCTGGAAAGCGGGGCCCGGGTGTGCACGGCCACGGATACAGGGGTCATAACCCCGGAAATGGAAGCCTGTATTTTAGGAGCAGACACGGTCCTTCTGGAATCCAACCATGACGTGGCCATGCTACAGAATGGCCCGTACCCGTATCCGCTGAAACGGCGCATCTTAGGAGACCGCGGTCACCTAAGCAATGACACTGCCGCAGACATGGTCGGTCGCCTGCTGACAGCGGGCACTAAGCAGATTGTTCTGGGGCATTTAAGCCGGGAAAACAATCTGCCGGAGCTGGCCCTGCAAAGCTCTGCCGCCAAAGTCCAGGAGCTGCATGCGGTGGTCGGGCAGGATCTGCAGTTGATGGTGGCTCCCCGGAATGAAGGACTTTCCTTAAAGGTGCGCGCATGAAAACTATAACTATTATCTGCCTGGGCAGGCTCAAAGAAAAGTACCTGACGGACGCCTGCCAGGAGTATCTAAAGAGATTGACCCCGTTTTGCAAACATACTATAATAGAGCTTACTCCGGAATCTCTTCCGGGAAGCCCCTCAGAAGCCCAGATTCAGGCGGCTTTGGCGGCGGAAGGCAAGCGTATTTTAGACGTTATCCCCAAAGGATCTTATGTATACGCTTTATGTATAGAAGGTGCACAGCGCACCTCGGAACAACTCAGTCAGGAACTGGCAGACTTAGCCGTTCAGGGAAAGGGCAATATTACTTTCCTGATTGGCAGTTCCTACGGTTTGGCTCCTTTTGTAAAGGAACAGGCCAATGCAAAACTTTCCATGTCAAAAATGACCTTCCCTCACCAGCTGGCCAGAGTTATGCTTCTGGAACAGCTCTACCGCTGCTTTCAGATTGAAAGCGGTGGAAAGTATCATAAGTAAAGGAGCCTCTCAGCATGAAAAAAGGTAACATCAAGTTTGAAGAATATACCATTGCACTGGATGAATTTGATCCGGATGCACAGCCGGAAGTAACAGAGGATACGCAACCGCTTCCTCCAATAGAAGAAGATTTTCCGGAAGCTCCTTTTGAAGAAGATTATGAACCGCAACCACCAAAGCAGATCAACTGGAAATGGACCGGCGTGTTTATTGCCATTGCTTTGGTTATCTGCATCCTGGTTGCTGTTATTGCCAAAATCAATATTCATACCGTTTCTCCAGCAGAAGAAGAGTCTTCCAGCTCCAGTAGCTCTTCCATTACGTCTTCCTCTGTTACGGAGTCCACCTCAGAAAGCAGCACTTCCAGCAGCTCTTCTTCCAGCGTTTCTTCCCGGTACTCCAGTACTACCAACACTACTTCCAGAAGAAGCAGTAGCAGCAACAGAGGAAACAGCAGTTCCGCTGGAAACAACTCCTCCGGTAGCAATAGCGGCTCCCGAAATACCACAGCCACACCGGTATCAACGGAACCAGCGTCAACAACAGCAGCTCCGACTCCAACTCCTGAACCTGAACCTGAACCAGAGCCGGAAGCTAATACTGTTGAATAAAAGCTGAATCGCAGATAAAAAACAAAAAAAGAAATAGGAAAAACCTCTAAAAGCAGTTAACAGAAAGAGGAATGAAAATGGATAACAGAAACAACAATGGTTTCCCGAATCCGGTTACGCCGACCCCGTCTCCGGAACTGGATCAAACGCAACAGCAGGTCAGCCCCGGCTGGGTAAAAGTCAACGGGGACTGGCTGTTTGTAACAGATCAAGGCAAGCTTCCGCAGCAGGCACAGGAAACCATTTATGATACGGACCCGGTACAGCAACCGGCTTATCGGCAGGCCCAGAATGAACCGTATGACAATCAGGATGACTACGGTCAGGACTACGGCAATGTGCCGGAACAGGGTACGGCTCCAATAGACAACAATCCTTATGCCAACAGTAATGAATCTTATTATGGTGGAACGCCGCAGCAGACCAGTTACTTTTCCAAGCATACGGAACCGTCAGTAGACAATGACCCGACCCAGTATATAGATGACCCCAACGAAGTTTACTATGAAAACCCACAGGGCCAGGCTTATACCAACTATAACAATGACATAAACCAGGAACCGGATGAAGAATATCAGGAAGATGGGGACTATGATGACGCCGAAGAAGATACCGGCAGCAACAAGAAAATGATGATTGTCATGATTGCGCTTCTGGTAGCACTGCTTGCCATGGTAACCCTTTTCATTGTTTCCTACTTCAAGAGTGACAGTGGCAACGTGGCCGAGGGGTTCCAAAATCTGCTGAATATCCAGCAGACCAAGGAAGATACGGAACAGTATACGCTTGGAGACGAACAGAAGACAGCTGTAAACCGGACTACTACCACCACGAAAAAGTCCTCTACCACTACGGAAGAGGATGAGGACTCTACCACCAAGAAGAGTACCACCAGTGCAACAAAGTCTAAGTCCACAACTGCATCAAGTGACAAGACCACCAAGAAGTCAACAGATAAGACCACTAAGAGTACAACTTCGGATGACGGCTATGAACCGGTAGACCCGGACGGTGCCCCCGGGGAAGACAGCGGTGCAGAAGATGCTGATGACGAAGATCCAATCTGGCCGGATTAAAGCAAGGTTATATCAAAAATAAAAAGCAGAATAACCCCTGACCTTTCGTCAGGGGTTATTTTAAAGGAGATTTTATGTTAGCAACGTTTCAACTGGTAGGGCAGCAGGTTGTTGTACTGTTCCTGCTGATGCTGGTAGGCGCCATTTGTAATAAAGCCGGCTTCTTTGGAGAACCGGAAGTAAAGGGACTCAGCAAAATGGTTCTTTATTTTGTTACCCCGTGCGTTATTGTAGAGTCCTTTCAGCGGGAACCGAGCGGCACCATGATTCGGAATCTGCTGATTACCATGGGAATTGCCTTTGCCTCGTATATTCTGGGCATTGTGCTTGCCAATCTGTGCATCCATGACAAAGATGAATCCAAAGAACTGGTTCTGCGATTCGGTGCTGTTTTTGGAAACTGCGGCTTCATGTCTTTGCCCATAGAGGAAGCCCTGCTTGGGGAAGACGGTGTTTTTTACGGAGCTGTCTTTATTGCAGCCTTCAACCTGATTGTCTGGACCTACGGCCTTGCCGTCATGAGCGGGGACAGAAAGAATATCTCCTGGAAGAAGATTGTACTGAACCCGGGCATCCTGGGTACCCTTGCCGGGCTGCTTGTGTTCCTGTTCCGGATTTCCCTGCCTGCAGTGTTCCAGGAACCCATCAGCTTTATGGCAGATCTGAATACGCCGTTGCCTATGATTATCATTGGATACTATTTGGGCAATCTGAAGCTGCATCACCTGGTAGAGAACAAAAAGCAGTACCTTTCCATGCTGCTGAAACTGATTTGCATTCCGGGGCTGACCCTGCTGATGATGTGGCCCATGCATCTGGACAAGACCGTAATTCTGGTTTGTGTCATTGCCAGCTGTGCCCCTACCGCAGCCAACACTGCTATGTTTGCGGCACTGTTCAACCGGGATTCCCAGTTGGCGGCACAGATGGTCAGCGTAGGTACGCTGTTTTCTTTAATTACCATCCCCTCTATGGTGGCTCTGGCAACGTTAATTTAAAAAAGGTCCCTGCGGAACGTATCCGCCGGGACCTTTTCTTTTTTGCCTTTTTAAAGGAATAAGATTAGTGTGCAGACGGCAACCGATAAGGCAAGAAATACCCAGTCAAACCACTGCACACGGATGGGCTGGTAGGTGCTTCGCTCTGTATGACCATCAAAACCTTTGGATTCCATTGCTACTGCCAGTGCTTCTGACCAGCGGACAGACTTGACCAATAACGGGTTTAAAAAAGAGGGAGAAAGGGGAAATGGATTTTTTCCTCTGGCCCGAAAGGCGGCCTTTGTTTTACGATATTCCTGCATCATCTGCGGGAATATGCCCCATGCGGCCAAGAGTCCATAGGCAAAGATAACCGGAACATGAAACTGCTGCTGAAAAGAACGAATCATGGTAACGCGGTCCGTTGTCAGACAGAACAGGTATCCGCCGCCGGCAAATGCCAGTACGCGGGACGCGTGGGTTAAGCCATTCCAAAAATGGGAACTTGTAACGGCAAGAAGCTCCGCTTTCACCGGCATATTGGTCCCAGCGGAAAAATAATACCCGGTAAAATACATACCAACGGCAGCCAGTAAAATGGGGAGAAGCAGCAGAAACAGTTTCCTAGCTGAAACTCCGGACAGGAGGATACTGATAAGACAGAAAGCAAAGAAAAGCAGATTGCTGATCGGGTGGTGCCGAAAGGCCAGGGCAAAGGTGATTGCCGTTAGAGCAAGCAATTTGATGGCGGGATTAAGTCGTCTCATGCAGAACCCCTCCCTTCAATTGCAGCACCACATCCGCATAATCTTGGGCAAGTTGCAGGTCGTGGGTAGAAAAAATCAGTGCCACCTGATGCTTCCTTGCCTGCTGACATAAGTCGTTCATTATGGTGATGGTGTTTTTCCTGTCCTGGGCGTAAGTGGGTTCATCGCACACCAGAACCTGACAATCATAGGCCATGAGTGTGGCAACTCCCAACCGCCGCTGCTGCCCCTGGCTAAGCAGATAAGGGGAAATGTCCCGATACCGCCACAGATGAATGCTGCGCAAAACAGATTCCGATGCTTCTGCTGCATTTTGCTTCAGTCCGGCAGATACTTCCTGACGGACTGTTCCGCCAATGAACTGATCCTGTGGATTTTGCGTAACAAAACCGATTTTTCCAATTTGCTTTTTCTTTCTATAATTCAGCTTTTCGCCGTCCAGCAAAACGGTGCCGGAATACCGGCAGATGCCTGCCAGTGCATAGAACAGGGTGGATTTTCCGCACCCGCTTTCTCCGACAATGGCGTAAATCATGCCTTTTTGGAAGTCTGCGCTGACGTTGCTTAGGATGGTTTGATCCCCATAACGGACAGAAACCTTGTCAAGCGCAAGAACTACCTCTCCCGGGCTTGCGGGTGGCAGGTCGGCCGGGTAGGGCAGGTTTGGTGCAATAATGCCGGCCTGCTCTATTTTTTTATAATCCGGGCGATGCAGATCTAACGGATCCGGAAGGAGCGCTCCTCCCTGAAAAACAGCAAGCGTATCGGCAATGGTAATCCAGTAGTCCAGGCGGTGGTCTACTGCCAGAAGGCCAATTCCCTGCTCCTGATGGAGCACTTTTAGCTTCTTGGCAATCTGCAGGGCAGAGGCAGTGTCTATATTAGCGAAGGGCTCATCCAACAGGAGCCATTTGGGATGAATCAGGACAAGACAGGCCAGCATGACTTTTTGTTTCTCGCCTCCGGAAAGGGAGTGCAGGCTACGGCTCTGTAAATGGGAAATTTCACAAAACTCCAAAGCCTGCGTTATTTTCTGCTCCACTTGTTCTGCCGGGGTGCAGAGGTTTTCCAGACAGAAAATCAGCTCATTGCGGACTGTGTCCATACAGAACTGAAGCTCCGGATTCTGGAACATCATGCCCACCAGTTTACAGCGCTGATTGACCGGTAACAAATCCATGCTCTGGCCGTCAATCTGAATGGATCCGCTGCGCAGAACACCTCCATTATGCGGATACAGACCTGCCGCAAGATAGAGAAGTGTGGATTTTCCACAGCCGGAAACACCGCTTAAAACGGTTATTTTTTCGGCACTAAACTCTGCTGAAAAATGTTCAATGGTATTTTTTCCGTCTTCAAAATAGGCAAAGGAAACGTCTTCAAACCGGATGCTCATGCTTCAAAATAGTCGTTGGTATATTCATCTTCCCTGCGCTTGGACAGGAGACCGCATTCTACCAGGAAATCTGCCATCCGATCCCAACGAGCTGGAGTGATTCTGCCCCAACGTCCCTGTTCGTCTAACAGGATAGGAGCCAGATGCTTCTGACTGCGGATGAGCAGAGAATCAGAAGAACCGTCCGGCATCTGATCTTTTACTTCCAATACGGCTTCTTCCGGATACTGTGCAGCATAACGATAGCCACGGTCCAAACAGGCAAGAAAAGCACGAACGGCGTCCGGGCGCTCTTGCAAAACGGTGTGGGAAGCTGCAATAGCCGGAGCGCAGAAATCAAAGATGGGATCTATATCGCCAAGGTTGAAATAGTTAATTTCCTTTCCTGCTTCCAGCAATACCTGGTTTTCCCAGTTTTCATAGACCCAGGTGGCATCTGCAATGGTGCCAAGGGTGGCAGTAATGTCTCCTACATCCATGTTGACCAGCTTAACTTTGCTGTAGTCTCCGCCATCCTGTGCCATGACGCGGGAGATGGCTTTATGGAACCATTCCGGTGACCAGTGAGTCAGCCGTTTTCCTTCCAGTTCTCTGGGACGGGTAATACCGGCCTCTTTTAAAGACACAATACCGGAGTCACATTTCTGCGTCATGACGGCAACAGCGGTCAGGCCGATGCCCTGTTCCATGCAGTCCAGCATGGCAATTTCAGGCCCGCAGACAAAGTCTGCTCCATGCAGGTTCATGTCTCCGTGCACTTCTCCAAAGATTTCTACATCCAGTCCGGCTTCCCGGAACCAGCCTTTCTTTTGGGCAATCAAGAAACCGGTATGATTTGTGTTGGGAAACCAGTCTAATACTACTTTTAATTTTTCCATTGTGTTGAACCTCCTTAGGCGTCTTCCTTTTCGTCTTCCTCATCATCATGTACTTTTCCGGCTTTTACGGCGTGACCGATAGCGTAGCTTTTAACCACTCCGGTTTTAGCCAGACCGTCACCGGCCAGTTTGCAGATAACGCCGGAGAAAACAACAGCGCTCAGGAAGCGGACAGCCAGCTGTGCAATCAGCATGGACGGAGCCAGGAGATAGTAGCTTAAATAATAGAGCTCATAGCAGAAGATAAAAGCGGCAGAAAGCATGCCGGCCAGGCTCATGGAAAGGAAATTCCATTTTTTATACCGG
Organism: uncultured Phascolarctobacterium sp.; assembly: GCA_963640645.1. GTDB lineage: Bacteria > Bacillota > Clostridia > Oscillospirales > Acutalibacteraceae > RUG420. The sequence goes on from CAVHZY010000002.1 coordinate 41,794, forward strand.
AAGCAGGCAAAAACCAGTTCTGCACCAAGGCCCTGGATTACCCCGGTCAGGACAACGGTCAGTCCGCCGGAATTTCCCATCAGCAGTTCTATTACGGAGGCCAGAACTTCTGTGGTCAGTGCCACACCCGGTTTACGGATGATATAGGCAGCCAGGGTGGAGGCCATAAACCATACGCCATAAATCAGCTCAAATCCAAATGCCGCCAAGCCAAAAGGCGTTAATGCGGTTGAAATGGCAGTTCCGCCATAAAAGACAGCCAGATAAATTGCCGCAAAAACTACACCCAGGATGGCCATCAGAATGACATCCTTTAATTTCCATTTTTCCATTTTTTCCATGATAAATACAGATCCTTTCTTTCACTGAAAAAAGCCGCCGGTGATGTCACCGACGGCTTGATTTAGAGCAAAAAAGATCCAATCTCCCTACGCTGGCATTATCCAACAGGTTCTACGGGTCATGGACAGCAGGTCCAAATCTCAGCCAAACTTCATTCAGCACCCCGGCGGTATTCAGTTGTGGTAGAACTATGATGGCACAGTTTCCATCAGAATGCAATGCTTTTCCTGCAGTCTTTTTTACGGGCGCAATACCCGAACACGGAAGACGCCTTCTACTTCTTTGACCGTTTCTACCAGGTCATCTGTGATGGGGCTTTCTACATCCAGCATGGTATAGGCAATTTCCCCTTTGGAACGGTTCATGAAGTCACTGATGTTGTTGTCTGCAAAGACGCCGGTAATCCGGTTGATGGTATTGGGAATGTTCTTGTGGATGACACAGAGGCGGTCTCCTTTGACCGGGCCCATGTCGGCGGCCGGTAAGTTGACCGAGTTTTTAATATTCCCGTTTTCCAGGTAATCAATCAGTTCAAAGGCACCCATTCTGGCGCAGTTGTCTTCCGATTCCGGGGTGGAAGCACCCAGGTGCGGGAAGGCAATGACGCCCGGTACGTTAATCAGGTCTTCTTCTACAAAGTCCGTAGCGTAGGCAGCTATTTTACCGGTGCCTAAGGCCGCCAGCAAATCGGCCGTGTCAACCAGACCGCCCCGGGCAAAGTTCAGGATGCGGACGCCGTCCTTCATCTTGGCAATGCCTGCAGCATTGATGGTGTCCTTGGTGTCCGGAGTCAGCGGCACGTGGATGGTAATGTAGTCACAGGTAGAAAAGATATCATCCAGGCTGGAGGCGTGGTTAATGGCACTGGAAAGCTTCCAGGCGGCGTCTACAGACAGATAGGGATCATATCCGTAAACTTCCATGCCAAGGGAGCGGGCGGCGTTAGCCACCTGAACACCTATGGCGCCGAGGCCAATAACACCCAGCTTTTTGCCCATGATTTCCGGACCCTTGTAAGCGGATTTGCTCTTTTCAATCAGTTTACCGACTTCATCGCCCTTTCCCTTTAAGGTCTTGACGAATTCAATGCCGGGTACAATTTTACGGGAAGTCATTAACAGGGCACAGATAACCAGCTCTTTTACGGCATTGGAATTGGCGCCCGGAGTATTGAATACAACAATGCCCTTTTCCGTGCACTTGTCTACCGGGATGTTATTGGTGCCGGCGCCTGCTCTGGCAATGGCCAGGCAGTTCTCTGGCAGGGCCATGTCATGCATTTTGGCACTGCGCACCATGATGGCATCCGGATTGGCAATGTCTTCTCCGTAATGGTATTTTGCCGGGTCAAAATGATCCAGACCGGCAGGGCTGATTTTATTTAATGTTAAAATTTCGTACATGGGTAACTCCTTATGCTTCCTGTTTTTCGGCTTCTTCAAATTCTTTCATATAGGCTACCAGACGCTCTACGCCTTCCATTGGCATGGCGTTGTAAATGGAAGCGCGCATGCCGCCAACGGAACGGTGGCCTTTGATATTAATCAGGCCGTGTTCTGTGCAGCCTTTAATAAATTTGGCATCCAGATCCGCATTTCCGGTGACAAACGGAACGTTCATAATAGAACGGTCTTTCTTAACTACGGTGCCATGGAAGAGTTCCGATTCATCCAGTGCATCATAAAGCAGTTTGGCTTTGGCTTCGTTGCGCTTTTTCATTTCGGTTAATCCGCCAATGCGCTTAATCCATTCAAAGACCAGCATGGCCATGTAAATATTCCAGCAGGGAGGCGTGTTGTAAAGAGAATGGTTTTCTGCCTGGATGGTGTAATCCAGCATGGATGGGGTAGTTGGACGGGCATGTCCAAGCAGGTCATCCCGGATAATGCAGATAGCCATGCCGGCAGGTGCAATGTTCTTCTGTACGCCACCATAGACCATACCAAACCTGGTAACATCCAGCGGTTCTGACAGGAAGCAGGAGGAGACATCTGCAATCAGCGGTACGTCTCCGGTATCCGGCAGATCCCGGATAATATTGCCGTATACGGTTTCATTCATACAAATATAAAAGTAGTCGGCATCCGGACGGAATTCTGCTTTGTTGAATTCCGGTACGTGGGTAAAGTTGTCCTCCTTGGAAGAAGCAACAATTTTTACGTCACCGTATTTTTTGGCTTCGGAAGCCGCCTTATTGGACCAGTTGCCGGATACTACATAATCTGCTTTGCCACTGCCGTTCATAAAGTTCAGCGGAATAGCGGCAAACTGGGTAGAGGCACCACCCTGCAGGAAAAGCACCTGATAGTTATCCGGAATTTCCATGATTTCCCGAAGCAGGGCTTCTGCGTTTTTAATAATGGCATCAAATTCCTTTGACCGGTGGGACATTTCCATAACGGATTCTCCGGTACCGTGGTAATCCAGAAGTTCATCAGCGGCCTGGTTTAACACGCTTTCGGGAAGCATGGAAGGTCCTGCGGAAAAATTAAATACTCTAGCCATAAAAAGCGGCCTCCTTTTTAAAAATGCATTGGATTCATTATAGTAAAATGCAATTTTGAAAGTCAACAAATTGTCAAGCATTTAACAAACTATTTTAGCGAGATGGTGGCTAACTCGCTAAAGATTGATAAATTTATAACAAAGAAACAGAAAAAATACGGTGCAGCTCCAAACCGGAACCGCACCGTAATGTGCTTTTCAGCGCTTATTGTGCCACTGCAGCGGACGGATTGTCCACGTAAACAACCTGGCCAAAGGTATCAAGGGTAATGCACTTAGCCGGGCAACCTTCTACGCAGTCGCCGCAACCAATGCACTTGGTCTGATCCACATAAGCCACAAAGTCTTTGACATGAATGGCGTCATGCTGACAGGTCTTCTGACACTTCATACAGCCAATACAGCCAACCTTGCACTGCTTGCGTACCTGGGCGCCCTTGTCGTGGCTCTTGCAGCGTACAACGGCTTCCTGGCGATACAGCGGTGCCAGATCAATGATGCCTTTCGGGCAGGTATTAATACACATTTTGCAGGCTTTGCAACGAAGAGAGTCTACTTCCGCAACGCCGCCTTCGTTGATGTGAATGGCATCATAAGGACAGGCGTTAACGCAGTCTCCGTAGCCAAGGCAGCCATAGGAGCAGGCCTTACCGCCGGCGTATAACTGGGATGCGGCTTTACAGGAAAGAACACCTGCATAGTCCATCATCTGTTCTGCGTTTTCATGGGTACCGTTACAAAGAACAACGGCAGTCTGCGGCACACTTTCAGCAGCCGCAACACCCAGAATTTTGGAGATGCCGTCAATGGCATCCTGTCCGCCCGGGGAGCAGAGGGTGCAGTCGGTGCAGGTACCCTTGGAAAGGGCAGATGCGTAACCGGAGCAACCGGAGAAGCCGCAGGCACCGCAGTTGGCACCGGCCAGTACTTCTTCAATGGCCACGGCAGTTTCATCTACCGGGACCGCCATAACAATAGAGGCAATTGCCAGCATTAAGCCGAGCAGAAGTCCGATGGCGGCAACAATAATGACTGCTAATACAATAGGATTCATTCTTTATGCCACCTTTCTTAAGCTCCGAAGAGATTGTCAATAATGCCTGTAAATCCAAGGAAGGAGCAGGCAGCCAGGGCAGCAGCCACTAAGGTAATGGGCAGACCCTGCCAGAACTTCGGAATGTCATTGCCTTCCATGCGTTCCCGTACACCGGAGAACATAACCATGGCCAGCATGAAGCCAAGTCCGCCGCCAAGAGCGTTCAGGACAGAGGCAAGGAAGCCGTAGCCATTGGAAACGTTCAGGGTAACAACACCAAGAACGGCACAGTTTGTGGTAATCAGCGGAAGATAAATGCCCAGGGAGTTGTACAGGGCAGGGATATACTTTTTCAGTATAATTTCAACCAGCTGAACCAGAGAGGCAATAACCAGGATGAATACTAAAGTCTGTAAGTATTCAAATCCATTGCGGACTAAAAGGTATTCGTTGATGGGCCAGCAAACTGCAGATGCCAGGACCATAACAAAGATAACAGCGGCGGACATGCCGACAGCCGTATCGGTTTTCTTGGATACGCCAAGGAACGGACAAATGCCTAAGAACTGGGACAGAACAAAGTTATTTGTCAGGATGGCGGTAAAGATAATGGTTAAATAGATCATTTGTCAGCGCCCTCCTTTTCTTCTGTTTTTGCTTCTGCCACAGGCGAGGCAGCAACCTCTGCTGCCGGAGCTTCTGCTTTTGCAACAGGAGTCGGTTTTGCTTCAGTGTCTACTACCGGTACTTCTACCTTGCAGGCATCGGCAGCACCTTCGCCCTGGGCCATGGAACATTCATCGGCCAGCGCGCAGAGTTCGCAGCTGTTGACAGCTTCTTTCTTACCCATGGCGCGGGACAGTTTGTTGGACAGCGCAATCAGCAGGCCGAAGACAAAGAATCCGCCCGGAGCCAGGATGAAGATGATAATCGGTTCCATGTGAAGAGCAGACAGAACGTTGCTTTCACCAAGACCGAAGATGTCGGTTAAAGTGGTACCGTGACCCAGAACCTTCAGGGTCAGGTTGCCGGAACCGAAGAATTCACGGATGGTTGCCATCAGGCTGAGGGCTACGGTGAAGCCGATGCCCATGCCGAGGCCGTCCAGAATAGACGGAAGAACGGAGTTCTTGGAAGCAAATGCTTCTGCCCGGCCCAGCAGGATGCAGTTAACTACAATCAGGGGAAGGTAAATGCCCAGAGCGTCATTCAAAGACGGGGCAAAGGCCTTAACCAGTAACTGCAGCATGGTGGTAAAAGCAGCAATGATAACAATGTAAGCCGGAATCCGGACCTTGGAAGGAATGACCTTCCGTAATAAAGAGATAAAGGCATTGGACAGAGTCAGAACGATGGTTGCTGCAATGCCCATACCAATGGCATTTTCCAGAGAGGTGGAAACCGCCAGGGTAGGACAGGTACCAAGTACCAGACGAAGAACCGGGTTCTCAGCAATAATACCTTTGGTAAATTCATGACCAAGAGAGGTTTTCTTTTCTGCCATTAGTTTGCACCTCCCTTAACAGTTTCAAATTGGGTCAGAGCCTTATTTACACCACTGGTAACAGCTCTGGAAGTAATGGTGGCACTGGTCAGAGCCTGAATGTCACCGCCGTCTTTGGTAACGGCCAGCTGACCGGACTTGCCGATGAACTGCTTTTTGAAGGATTCCTTCTGTGCGTTCTGGCCAAGGCCCGGTGTTTCATTGGAGAGGTCTCCCGGTACAATACCGGTAACAACTCCTTCGGTGTCTACGCCGACGGTAACGGAAACGTCTCCGCCGTAGCCCTTCTTGTCACCAACGCAGGTGAAGACATAGCCGATCAGGTTGCCGGATTTGTCAATGGCTTCGTAGTAAGAGAAACCGTCAGCTTCCTTTTCGTCAAAGTGGTCGGCATCCGTCATAACGGTCTGCCGGGCCTCTTCGGCGGCGGCCAGGTCCTGCTCTGCAATCTTGTCTTTGGTAATCATGTTAACAACTGCCAGGGAAAGGGTTGCAATTAAAGCAATTAAGAACAGGGCAACGGTAGGAATTAAAACTTCCTTCGGATTAAGCTTTTTATTCATTTGCTGTATCCTCCTTTGCCTTCTTTTCTTTGACCGGCTTAATGTAGCCGAGCGGCTTCGGGGTGGTAGCGCTTTCAATGCGTGGTACAAAGATGTTCATCAGGATGATGGAGAAGGAAACGCCTTCCGGTAAAGAGCCCCACAGACGGATAACGCAGGTCAGTAAACCAAGGCAGACAGCAAAGATTACCTTGCCCTTCTTGGTGATGGGGGAGGTGGTGTAGTCGGTAGCCATGAAGATGGCGCCCAGGAACAGGCCGCCGCCCAGTACCTGATAAACGGCATTGTACCAGTCAAATCCGCTTGCAAGGAAGACGAATACAAAGACAGTACCAATGTAAACGCAGGGAATAATGGGAGAGATTACTCTGCGGACAATCAGGTAAATTCCGCCAAGTAACAGAGCAAGGCAGGAAACTTCACCAATACATCCGGAGGTGGTTCCAAGGAACATCTGCAGAAGAGTAGGAGCTCCGTCTGCAACCCCTTCCAGGCTGGTGTAACCCATTGGGGTAGCGCCCGTAACAGTGTCTACAGCCCAGCCAACCAGGTTGGTGTCAGCAAAAGCACCGGCAGACATTCTGCTTGGGAAGGCGGACATAAGGATGATACGGGCCGCCAGTGCCGGGTTTAAGAAGTTCTGGCCAATACCGCCGAACATCTGCTTAACCACAACAATGGCAATGACGCCGCCAAAAACCACTTCCCAGAAGGGCATGGTGGACGGCAGGTTATAGGCCAGAAGAATACCGGTAACCACAGCGGAAAGATCGCCGATGGTCTGCGGCCGTTTCATGGCTTTACGGGAAAGATATTCTGCCAGCACACAGGAAGCAACAGAAACCGCAATGACGGCAATGGCACGCCAGCCAAAGATGATTCCGGCAGCAATGCCTGCAGGAACCAGGGCAATGATGACATCCAACATAATGCCGGTGGTAGTTTCTGCCGACTTAACATGAGGCGATGCAGAGACCGTTAGTTTATTTACGTCACTCATTTTGCATTAGCCTCCTTCACAATGGCTTTGCCCATGCGGATATACTGTACCAACGGGCGGGCGGACGGGCAGGAATAAGCACAGGTGCCGCATTCCATGCAGTCCAGGACGTGAGCCTTCTGTAATTCTTCTACGTTGCCAAGTCTTGCCATTTTTTCCAGGCGAGTCGGTACTAAGGAGAATGGGCAGGCTTCTACGCATCTGCCGCAGCGGATACAATCCCGCAACGGTTTTACAGGGAGACTTCCCTTAGAGAAGGCCAGCAATGCGTTGTTGGCTTTGACCAGAGGAATATTCAGGTCGGCCAGCGCCATACCCATCATGGGTCCGCCGGAGAGAACTTTGTACGGTTCTTCCTTGAATCCGCCGCAGTAATCCACGATATCCTGGAAGGAGGTACCGATGGGAACCCGCAGGTTCTTTGGCTCAGCAATGGCAGAACCGTCTACCGTCAGGGAACGGCTTACCAGCGGCTTGCCCGTCTGCAGGTACCGGCCCAGGGTGGCAACGGACTGTACGTTCATTACAACGCAGCCGGCATCGGATGGCAGTTTGCCTTCCGGAACCTGGCGTCCGGTGGCGGACTGAATCAGTACTTTTTCTGCGCCCTGCGGATAGGAATCCTTCAGGCAGATCAGTTGGATGTCTTTCCATTCGTCATGCTCCTGAATGGCTTTTTCCAACGATTCAAAAGCGTCCGGTTTGTTGCGCTCAATGCCAATGTAGGCATGCTGGAAGCCGCAGATGGCTTTGACCTTGGAAACGCCGAATAAAATGTCATTCGGGTGGTCCAGCATTTCGCGGTGGTCAACCGTAATGTACGGTTCACACTCTGCCGCATTGATAATGAGTGTGTCTACGCCGGCGTCTTCCTTGAAAGCCAGCTTCACGTGGGCAGGGAATCCTGCACCGCCCAGACCAACCAGTCCGGAATTGCGAACAGCCTTCAGAAAGTCTGCCTTTGTTTCAACAGACGGTGCTTCCAAGCCTTCAACCAGCTCCATTTTACCGTCTGATTCAATGGTGACAGCGTTAACCATGCCACCACCGGCTACTTTGACCGGTTTTACTGCAGTTACCTTACCGGAAATGGACGCGTGAATCGGGGCACTGACAAATTTGTCAGTGTCGCCAATAACCTGGCCGACTTTCACTTCGTCTCCTACCTTAACGGTGGGAGTACAAGGTGCGCCGATACACATGCTCATGGGAATGGTAACGGAAGCAGGACAAGGGATGCGTTCTACCGCAAGGCCAGCCGTGTTCTTGTGATGCTGCACATGAGCACCGCCGTGTCCCTTGGCAACCGGCTTCAGAGCCTGTGCCATAAATGTGTTCGTCATTCATTCAACTCCTTAACGGGCGTTAGCCCCTAAGATTATGTATTAACACAACAAATCATTGTTGTAGGTTAATCTGAAACCCAAAGTAACGGCTCTGCTTTAAGAGAACCGGGAAGAGCAGTTTTAAGAAAATGCCGGTGAGGGCGCCGGCTGCGATGCCGAAGAGCAGCAGCAGGGGCCCGTAACCCCAAAGCAGCGAAGCAGTGCCGGACAGCAGGCAGGCTACCAGCAGCTGACCCGCGTTGTGGGCAACGGCAGAGGCAATAGAGACTCCTAAAATGCCAAAGGGGTTGTGCTTCCACCGAAGCAGCAACACCATGACCAGGGTACTGAGAAGACCGCCGGAAAGGCTCATAAGCCCGGCCGTTAACCCGCGGGTCAGCCCTGCAAAGACTGCCTTCAGGACGGCAATCAGCAAAGCGTCTACGGGGCCCATGGCTGCGGCGGCAAACATGGTGACAATGTTGGATAAGCCCGGCTTGGCGCCCGGCGGAAGGCCGGGAATGGCCGGAATCAGGTTTTCCAGGAAAGAAAGTACCAATGCCTGCGCACCCAAAACGCCAAGCAGGGCAATCCGCCTGGTACGGGCGGAAACGGTATCCTTCTTCATGGTAAACTCCTGTCAGATGGTTGATTTAGTAAGTTAAAATGTCCGGCTGCCCTTTTTCCGCCGTACCCCGGATAACAATGAGGGTTTTTGAGGGGAGGCAGGCCGCCGTGTCACCGGCCTTTGTCAGCTTGCCGGTTTTGACACAGATCTTGTCGGGACAATCCGCGGAGGCATAATAAATGCAGCCCGGTTCCACAGCAATGGTAACAGAAGGGTCTGTGTCCAGGGTGAAGGTATAACCTTCCGTTACTTCAGATAAAGCAATTTCTTTTACGGTTTCCCCGTTTTGCATGACCACCGCGGTCAGATCTTTTTTGGAGGAAGCCGCAAAATAAGACGGCAACAGGATTGCCGCACAAAGAATCAGAAGACCGACCAACAGCAAAATATCCGCTTTTCGGACAAACTTGCCCATGTCAGGTTGTCTCCTTTCCAAGGGTGTAAGCGGATCCGGTCAGTTGTAAGCAGGAACCCAAGTCCCCGGTGGTGTAGACCGTTCCTTCCGAGGTAATAAAGACAGCGGATGCCTGATAGTGTTCCAGTAATTGCAGGCTGTCTTCCGAATATCCCAAAATAAAGCAGGCAGTGGAAAGAGCATCCGCCAAAAGTCCGGTAGGAGCCACTACCGTAACGCTGGTCAGTCCGCTTTCGGCCGGATACCCGGTGCGGGGATCCAGAATATGGTGGTATTTTTTCCCGTTTACTTCCAATACCTTTTCATAATTTCCGGAAGTGGAAACAAAGCCTTCCGGCAACGACAAAATACCACAGTAGGAATTGGCGTCCCCTTGCGGATCCCGGATTCCGACGGACCAGGTGCCGTCAGAGGAATTCGGATTTTCTCCGTACAATAAAATGGAACCGGCAACAGAAACAATGGCACTGTCTACGGAGGAATCTTTCAGGATGGTATAGGCTTCATCGCATGCAATGCCTTTTCCAACGGCCCCCAGATCCACAAATTGCCCGTTTCCAATCCGGATTTCCTGCGTTTTTCCGTTTTCCGGCTGGGTCAGTGGCTGAATACTAACCGATTTCCAGTTCACGTTTTTCTTTGCGTCCTGGATTTCTTCGTCAGAGGGAACACGGGCATCTTCTGTTCCGATGCCCCACAGGGTGGACAGACTGCCAACGGTAATATCAAAAACACCACCGGACTGTTTGGAAACATCCAGACAGGTCTGTACCCAGTCCGCCATGCTGCCGTCTACCGCCACAGAGTAGTTCTGGTTTAATTTTGCAACATAGGAAGCGTTCATCCGCCAGGACAATTCATTGGCGTCCAGCGTGCTGAGACGTTTTTGCATGGATTGCGAAACGTCATCTGCCACTGCTTCCTTTGCATAAATCTGGTCGGAAACCGTGGTTCCCATGGATAAATATTCATGCCTGATTCCCTGGCGATGTACACCGCCGCGGTACACCAGTATGCCTGTAACCAGAAGCGCTACCAGAAGGACCGCCAAAGCAGAAAAGAGATATTTCTTTTTTTGTTGTGTCATAAAGGGCCTCCCGGAACAGCCTGTATATTACATTATAGTAACCACAGGTCATATCCCACTGATTATATAAAAAAATGCCTCCCGGTTCAATGAAAACCAGGGAAAAGCAGGGAAAAATCATGACAAGTTTTTATCAATAGAAAGATTACGAACCAATGAATAAAACCGCAACGTTCCACTTCTTGCAGTCGCCTTGGGAGAGTGCTAAAATAAGGAACCGGAGGAGGTGTTTGTATGCTTTGTCAAAATTGCGGAAAGAACGAAGCAACCACCCACATTAAACGAATTGCTAACGGGGAGCGGGTCTCCCTGCACCTGTGCCATAGTTGTGCAGCCCATTTGGGATATACTGACCTGTTCTCCGGAACAGGATTTAACCTAAGCAGCTTTTTACAGGAATTTTTCCCTTCGGCTGTCCTGCCGGAAACGGAGCCAAAAGAGGAGGAGCGCTGTCCTACCTGCGGATGTACTTTTTCTGAAATTGTCCGTACCGGCATGATGGGCTGTGCCGATTGCTACAGTGTTTTTTATGAAAAATTACGACCGTCTTTGAACCGGATTCACGGACGGGCATCCCATATCGGAAAGAAAGCTGCTTCCGTAGACCGCAGTGTAGATCTGACAGAACAAATCTTATCCTTGCAGAAAGAAATGGATGAAGCAGTCAAAATACAAAATTTCGAACGTGCTGCAGAACTTCGGGATAAGATAAATGCATTGAAGGGAGGCAGCCAGACATGAGTAAATGGTATCAGCTTGCCGGAGCCCGGAATGATGTGGTTGTCTGCACTAAAATTGCACTGGCCAGAAACGTAAAGGAAAAAGTCTTTACAGTTAATCTTTCCCTGCCGGAACGGGCCCAATTAGCCAAAGAAGTACAGGCTGTTTTGGAAGAAAAACTGCCCGGAAAATTCCGGATGATTACTATGTCGGACCTGACACAAAGCCAGGCAATCTCACTGGCTGAGCGGTTTCTGGTCTCTCCGGAATTTGTCAGTGCTTCAGAAGGCCGCTCGCTTGCCATGACACCGGATGAGACTCTCAGCATGATGATCTGCGAAGAGGATCATGTAAAGCTACAAGCTTTACTCCCTGGTCTGGAACCGTTTAAGGCATATGAATTGGTAGACCACTTAGATAGTCTTCTGGACGAGTCCCTGCACTTTGCTTTTGATCAGAAATTAGGCTACTTAACCCAGTGTCCCACTAACATTGGTACCGCCATGCGGGCGTCCGTTCTTTTGCAGTTGCCGGCGTTGCATATTCATGGCCGACTGCATCATCTGGCAAACACGGTTTCCAAGCTTGGTCTGACTCTGGTCGGTGCCTTTGGAGCGGGAGCCAACCCACCGGGCAGTCTTTACCAATTGTCGAATCAGGTTACCTTAGGCATTTCCGAAGAAATGGCATTACAGAACTTAAACAATATTGCCCTTTCCCTGATTGAACAGGAACAGGAGGCCAGAAAGGCCCTGCTGGAAAATCTCCGCTTTCAGGACTTACTGTACCGCTCCCTCGGCACCCTAAAAAATGCCAGAGTCATGACCTTCAAAGAGTTCATGGAAGCCATTTCCATGGTTCGTATCGGTGTTGCCTCCGGGGAAATCCCCGGCAACATGGAACAAATCAACGAACTGATCTTCACATTGCAACCGGCCACGCTGAATGCTGCCGCCGGTACAGACATGGACCGGCAAAAGCGGGATGCTTACCGCGCTGAACGCGCCCGCACGCTCTTCGCCGACTAAAATCCACAGCAAATAGTAGCAAGGAGACCAAACCCTGCCGCTTGATATTTATATTGCTTAGCGGCAGATTTACCCTCCTTGCATTGTCCACAAAAAAGATGGGCCATTGCCTTTTGGCAACAGCCCGTCTTTTTATATTGCTATATAGTACTTTTCTGAATGGAAAGTAGCTGGCTCGCCAGGGCAAAACACGTTACCCTTTTTGGTTGTCCAGAACTTCACGCGCCAGGTAGATTGGCCGATTTTTGGATTGGATGTAGGTGCGGGATAGGTATTCCCCAATGATGCCAAGAGCCAGCAATTGCATACCGCCCAGGAACAGAATCAGAACCACAATGGTGGCATAACCGGGGACATCTATGCCACATGCAAGCTTCTGGATGATGACAACAATAATGTAAATTAGTGCCGCCAGGGACGTCAGTGATCCAACCCAGGTGGAAAGCTTCAGCGGCACGGTGGTAAAGGCCACAATGCCTTCAATGGCGTACTTCATCAGTTTCCAGAAGGACCATTTGCTGGTTCCGCTTAAACGGTCATCCACGTTATATGGCATGTAGTAGGTCTGAAACCCGACCCAGGAGAAGATGCCTTTGGAGAACCGGTGGTATTCGGACATTTGCAAAATGGCATCCTTAACGCGACTGCGGAAGGTGCGGAAGTCGGAAGCCCCGCTGACGAACTCCGTGTCAGAAATCTTATTGATGATCTTATAAAACGCATTTTTGGTTTTTACCATAAACGCACTTTCCTTGCGCTCTTCCTGGAAGGCGGCAACGCTGTCATAATCTTCGTGTTCTTCCAGAAAATCCACCATTTGCAGAACATAGGCCGGATCCTGCTGCAGGTCGGCGTCAATAATGGAAATATAATCTCCGCTGACATGCTGCAAACCGGCATAAATGGCGGCCTCTTTGCCGAAATTACGGGAAAAGTTGACGACCTTAACCGGCTGCTCTGCCGTTTGATAAATTTCTTTCAGCTTTGCCGCTGTTGCATCCGCACTGCCGTCATTTACAAAGACGAATTCATAACTGTCTATTTTGCCGGAAAACGTGCTGACCACCTTTTCATACATGGGCTGCACATTTCCCTCTTCATTATAACAAGGGATAATAAGCGAAAGTTTCATGGGATAACTCCTGTAATTCTTCTATTTGGAATTTGTTTTTATGGTGTATTTGCATAATAAAACTGACATTATGCTAACATTATACTGCATCTCGTCAATAGTACTTTAAATGAACAAAAAGATGGTTCTGTCTCGTGACTTTTCCGCGGATTGATAGTATAATCTGTAGGCGGTAGAGGAGGATTTTCTTCTATCAGTTCGCAATTGCTAATTTATGGCAAAAACTGTGGTAAAAACCGTGGCGAGCCAGCTCGCCGCAATTCTAAAAATAAAGGAGAGTTTCCCATGGAAAACTACACAACCAATAAGTCTGTGCTTTCGTGGTTGGATGAGCGGATTGCTCTTTTAACTCCGGACAAAGTGGTATGGATTGACGGTTCCAAAGAACAGCTGGATGCTTTAAAGGCAGAAGCCTGCTCCACCGGAGAACTCATCAAATTAAATGATGAATTGCTTCCGGATTGTTATCTCCACAGAACCGCAACCAATGACGTTGCCCGCGTAGAAGCACGTACTTTCATTTGTACTCCGACCAAAGAAGAGGCAGGTCCTCTGAACAACTGGATGGAACCGGCAGCTACCTACAAGATGCTGGATGACATCGCCCGCGGCAGCTACAAAGGCCGCACCATGTACATCATTCCGTATTCCATGGGTCCGGTAGGTTCCCCGTTCTCCAAGATCGGTCTGGAAGTAACCGACTCCATTTACGTAGTAGAAAATATGGCCATCATGACCCGTGTAGGTCAGACTGTACTTGATGCCCTTGGAGATTCCGATGACTGGGTTCGCGGTACACACGCCAAGTGTGACATTGACGAAGAAAAGCGTTACATCTGCCAGTTCCCGCAGGACAACACCATTTACTCCGTTAACTCCGGTTACGGCGGAAACGTTCTGCTTGGCAAGAAGTGCTTTGCCCTTCGTATTGCTTCCTACCAGGCCATGAAAGAAGGCTGGCAGGCAGAACATATGCTGATCCTTGGCTTGGAAAACCCGAAGGGTGAAACCAAGTACATTTGTGCCGCATTCCCAAGCGCCTGCGGTAAGACCAACCTGGCCATGCTGATTCCGCCGGAAGGATACAAGTCCAAAGGTTACAAGGTATGGACCGTTGGTGACGACATTTCCTGGATTCGCAAGGGCCCGGACGGCAGACTGTATGCTGTTAACCCGGAAAACGGCTTCTTCGGTGTAGCACCGGGTACCAATGACAAGTCCAACCCGAACGCGCTTGCTTCCACCAAGAAGGGCACCATTTTCACCAATGTCTGCCTGAATCTGGACAACAACACCATTTGGTGGGAAGGCCTGGACAAGAATCCGCCTGAAAACGCAATTGACTGGACCGGAAAGCCTTGGAACGGCAAAACTGCCACCACTCCGGGTGCTCATCCAAACAGCCGGTTTACCGCTCCTGCCAAGAACTGCCCGTGCCTGAGCTCCGAATTTGAAAATGGTGCAGGTGTTCCAATCAGTGCCTTCATTTTCGGCGGCCGTCGTGCAAAACTTGCTCCGCTGGTATATCAGTCCAGAGACTGGAACCACGGTGTATTCATCGGTTCCACGCTGTCTTCCGAAACCACCGCAGCTGCTACCGGCGCTGTTGGCGTTGTTCGTCGTGACCCGATGGCAATGCGTCCGTTCATCGGATATGACTGTGGTACTTACTTCCAGCACTGGATTGACATTGGCGCTTCCCTGGATCCGGATAAGGCTCCGAAGATCTTCAATGTTAACTGGTTCCGCAAGGATGACGAAGGACACTTCATGTGGCCGGGCTTCGGTGATAACCTTCGTGTTCTGGAATGGATCATCAAGCGTTGTGACGGCGAAGTAGACGCTGTTGAAACTGAAATCGGCTACATGCCGAAGGCAGAAGATATCAACCTGGAAGGCCTGGAAGGCGAAGTTGATATTGAAAAGCTCAACGCTATGCTGAACGTAGACAAGGATCTTTGGAAGGAAGAAGCCAAGGGCATTGAAGAATTCTATGCAAGCCTTGGTAACACCGTTCCGAAGGAACTGTATGACAACCTGGAAACCCTGAAGAAAAACGTAGAATAAAATACGCTGGTAACCAGTTTGAGCCTGCTGCAATTGCAGCAGGCTCTTTTTGTAATCAGAACGCCCGCCGTTGCACGCGGAGCTCCGCCGGGATAGGGATAAAAAGAAGTTACTAACGCTTCTGACAGAGTTTTCCACAGGAAAACTTCTGACGATGAAGCAACTTATTTTCGTAATCAGAAAAATAAAATATTTTTCTGATTTGGAATTATTGTCAAAAACTCGGTGGAAGGCAAGTAAAACTCTTTACGTTTTCTGAAGGTTTCCTGAAATTTCTATTTCTAAAATCGAAGAAAAAACCACTTTTCCGCGATTCTGACCTGGTTTTCCACAGGGTAAACGGGAGAGCCTTTACATTTTTGGAAAACCAGAACAAAAGAAGCGCGGAAAGGAAGGAATGGGATGTAAATCTCAGAGGAAAAGGGAAGAAAAATCAGATAAGTATGCGGATTTTAAAGATGAAAGACAGGCTGACATCCTGCGAAAACGGACAAAACAGAGTTTCCACTGCCAAAAGGCAGTTTTCAACCACCGAAACTCTGTTATTTTCTTGACAAAGTATGACAGTTTTTCTAAAATAGTTGCGTTTGCATGTTCATTATGGGAAAATGAAAACGACCCATTTTTAAAAAATATTGCAAAGTGAGGTAAATGAAAATGAAGTATGCATTTATTACCGGCGCTGCCGGCGGCCTTGCCGGTGCCTGTGTAGAAGAACTCATGGCTCGCGGCGGCTGGACTGTATTTGCAGCAGACTATGCTGAAGATGCACTGAAGGAATTTGCCGCTAAGTGCGGTGACAACGTTATTCCTGTAGCGGTTGACATCTCTAACACGGATTCTGTTAAGGCTGCTGCCGACAAGGTTGGCGAATACACCGATCATCTGGATGTTATCGTTAACGCTGCCGGTATCCACACCATGGCTTCCCTGGTAGAACCGGGCGCAACCCAGACCATGGAAAGAATGATTAACATCAACGTTATGGGTATGATCCGCATAAACGAAGCTCTGTTCCCATACCTGAGCAAGGGCTCCCGCGTTATCAACTTCTCTTCCGAATGTGGTTGGGAACAGCCGCAGCCGTTCAACAGCCCGTATGCCATTACCAAGTGGGCCGTTGAAGGTTACACCATTGGTCTTCGCCGCGAACTGCTCTTCTTAGACATTCCGGTAATCAAGATTCAGCCGGGTTCCTTCAAGACCGGTATGCACGGCCAGGCAAACGCCGGTTATGCAAAGCTTCTTGCTTCCACCAAGTACTACAAGCCGGTTCTGTCCGTACTCAGCCCGCTGATGACCATTGCCATGTCTTCCGCACATGACAAGAAGTACCTGGTAAACGGCGTTATGGATGCTATCTATGCCAAGCATCCGAAGAGAAACTACAAGATCAAGAACACCTGGTATCTTGGCCTTATGGATCCAATCCCAGCCTGCATCCTTGATCCGGCTTACAAGTATTTTGTAGGCGGCCTGTATAAGGTTATGAAACTTCTCGGCAAAGCTGACTAATTTCGCCTTACTTTTGATGACAAAAGGACAAGCGGTTTCCGCTTGTCCTTTTTCTTTTATTTTCTTGTATTTTTCATATTGACAAAGCGCTTTTTTTATTTATAAATAATGGTAGAAATTAACACCGAAGAAGGTATGAATTATGGTATTTGAAAAAGTAAGAGACATTTTGGCAGAACAACTTGACCTGGATCCGGACAGCATTCAGATGGACTCCCGTCTGCTGGACGACCTGGGCGCAGACAGCCTGGACGTAGTAGACCTGGTTATGGCAATTGAAGATGAATTTTCCATTGAAGTTTCCGACGAAGCCCTGGAAAATATGACCACCATTGCCGATGCCGTTAATTATATTGAAGCAAACATCTAAAACCCTTATAAAACGGGGCCCGCTGGTTTGACGCGGGTCCCTTTTTGCGCTATACTTTTTGCGCTGTAAAAAGAACAAACTTTTAAGATAAAGTAACAAACAGGAAACAGGAGAGAACATCTTATGGCAAATCAGAAAAAGATGGTAGACGACATTACTTCCATGGATGTGGACTTTGCCAAATGGTATACCGACATTGTCAAGAAGGCACAGCTGGTTGGTTATACCAGTGTCAAAGGCTGTATGGTTATCCGTCCGTATGGTTATGCAATCTGGGAAAACATCATGGGCCTGCTGGATGGCTATTTTAAAGCCACTGGCCATCAGAATGTAAATATGCCGATGTTTATTCCGGAAAGTCTGTTACAAAAGGAAAAGGATCACATTGAAGGCTTTGCACCGGAAGTAGCCTGGGTTACCCACGGCGGAAACGAAAAGCTGGAAGAACGTCTTTGCGTTCGCCCAACTTCGGAAACCCTGTTCTGTGAACACTGGGCCAACACGGTACAGTCCTGGCGGGATCTTCCCTGCCTTTACAACCAGTGGGTTAGCGTTGTCCGCTGGGAAAAGACCACACGTCCGTTCCTGCGGTCCCGGGAATTCCTGTGGCAGGAAGGCCACACCATTCATGCAACCGCAGAAGAGGCCATTGAAGAAACCGAACGCATGCTGAATATTTACGCGGACTTTTATGAAAAGGACCTGGCTATTCCGGTTGTAAAGGGAGCCAAGACCGAAAGTGACAAGTTTGCCGGCGCCGAAGCCACGTACGCCATTGAAGCACTGATGCATGACGGCAAAGCACTGCAGGCCGGTACGTCCCATTACTTCGGGGACGGCTTTGCAAAGGCCTTCGGCATTGAATTTACCAATAAAGAAAATAAACTGCAGGCCCCCTTTGAGACATCCTGGGGCATGACGACCCGCACCATCGGTGCCATCATCATGACCCACGGTGACGACAACGGCCTGGTTCTGCCACCGGCTGTTGCTCCTATCCAGGCGGTCATTATTCCGATTGCCGCCCACAAACCGGGCGTGCTGGAAAAGGCAGCAGAGCTTGAGACACGGCTGAAGCAGCGCTTCCGCGTTAAGCTGGATGACTCTGACAACTCTGCCGGCTGGAAATTTGCAGAATATGAAATGAAGGGCGTTCCGGTTCGGATTGAACTTGGACCGCGGGATATAGAAAACAACCAGTGTGTTCTGGTAGACCGTGTTAACCGCGAAAAGACCTTTGTTTCCCTGGATAACCTGGAAGAGGAACTGGAACAGAAGCTGAAGGCTGTTCGGGACGCCATGTATGAAAAAGCATTGGCCAACCGGGAAGCCAAAACCTACCGTTGCAAGACTATTGACGAAATCAATCAGGCCCTGACGGAAAAGGGCGACGGCTTCATCCGTGCCATGTGGTGCGGCTCTCCGGAATGCGAAGACAAGGTAAAGGAGCAGACCGGTGCCGGATCCCGCTGTATTCCTTTTGACCAGGAATACATTTCCGACGTTTGCGTTTGCTGCGGCAAACCGGCCAGAACCATGGTGCTCTGGGGCAAAGCATATTAATGATAAAAGCCATTCTTCTTACGGCACTGGCCGCCAGGAAGAATGGCTTTTCTGCAGGGTACCACCTGCTGTTTTTATTGCAAGAACAGGTAGCACATGCTAAAATGTTTACCAATGTAGCGCCGCTCCGGTGCTATGGCAGACCCCTAATAATCCTATGATTCACGGAGGACTTTTTTATGTGTGGAATTGTTGGTTACACTGGAACCCAGGATGCAGCACCACTCTTAATTCACGGTTTGGAAAAGCTGGAATACCGCGGCTATGACTCCGCCGGCATTGCCGTTTTGGAAGACGGTGAAATTGACATTGTCAAATCCAAAGGAAAAATCAAAAACCTGGAAGATAAAATGGCCAAAACCCATACGCCGAAGGGTGTCATAGGCATTGGTCATACCCGGTGGGCTACTCACGGAGAGCCTTCAGATGAAAACGCCCATCCGCACTACAGCGCCAGCCGCAAATTTGCCGTGGTACACAACGGTATCATTGAAAACTTTGCAGAGCTGAAAGCCGAATTGCAAAAGGAAGGCTACGTTTTCCACAGCGACACAGATACCGAAGTAGTTGCCATGCTTCTGGACAGGAATGACAATGGCAACTTCTTTGAAACCGTTTTGAAAACAACAAAGCAACTGGTGGGCTCTTACTCGCTTGGCATTCTGGACCAGGATATGCCGGACCAACTGATTTGCGTCAAAAAATCCAGCCCGCTGATTGTGGCCGTTTCCGATAAGGGCAATTTTATCGCCTCCGACATTACGGCCGTTCTGGCATACACCAGAGAAATGTACAAACTGCAGGATGGCGAGTTAGCTATTGTCAAAAAAGACAGTGTGTCTTTCTTTGATGAAAACGGAACCCCCATTCAGAAGGACCTGTTCCACGTGGATTGGGACGTAGACGCTGCAGAAAAGGGCGGATACGAACATTTCATGATTAAGGAAATTAAAGAACAGCCGGATGCATTGCGGAAGACCATCTCGCCAAGAATAACGGCAGACGGACATATTAAGCTGGATGATCTGGACCTGACGGACGAACAGATCCGCTCCTTTAATAAAATTTATATTATTGGCTGCGGTTCCGCGTATCACGTTGGCATGATTGGTAAATATGTTATTGAACAGATGACCCGCATTCCGGTAGAGTGTGACATTGCGTCTGAATTCCGGTATCGTTATCCCATTGTGGACGACAAGACCCTGACGGTTATTATCTCCCAGTCCGGAGAAACCGCAGACACCCTGGAAGCCCTGCGGGAAGCCAAACGCCACGGATCCAGAACCCTGAGCATTGTTAATGTGGTTGGCTCTTCCATTGCCAGTGAATCGGATGACGTTCTGTATACCTGGGCCGGCCCGGAAATTTCGGTAGCCACCACCAAGGCGTACAGCACCCAGCTGGTTATGATGTACCTGCTGGCCATTCGTCTGGGCCTGGGGAACGGAACGGTTTCCGAAGCCCTGTCCCAGGAATATATTACCAAGTTGCAGCAATTGCCGGATCAGGTAGAAAAGATCTTTGAACAGGAAGACAAAATTAAGGAAATCGGCCAGTCCTTCGCATTCCTGGAACACGCTTATTTCATTGGCCGCAACCTGGATTACGCCGTTTCCATGGAAGCTTCCCTGAAGCTGAAGGAAGTCAGCTATATTCATTCGGAAGCCTATGCCGGCGGCGAACTGAAGCACGGCACCATTTCCCTGATTGAAAACGGAACTTCCGTGATTGCTCTTTGCTGCTGCGAACGTCTGGTAGAAAAGACGGTGTCCAACGCCAAGGAAGTGCTGGCCAGAGGCGCACAGGTGCTGGGTGTTGCCTGTGAAGGCAATGAAAGCGTACCGGCGGTAGCAGACAGATGCATCTTTGTTCCAAAGACGGAACCGCTGTTCCAGGCTTCCCTGGAAGTTATCCCCATGCAGTTACTTGGGTATTACACCGCAAAAGCCAGAAAGTGTGACATTGATAAACCACGTAATCTGGCCAAATCGGTTACGGTAGAATAAGATTTAACCCTTGCTTTCCGGAACCTTGCGTGCTACTATACCGTAGTAAGTTAAGAAAGTAAGGTATGAAGAGTGACCCGCCGGGCCGCTCTTCATTCTTTTTGAAGAAAATGAAGGAGTTGGCCTATGGCAAACAAAAACAAGGGCGGAAACGTAGTTTCTGTTGTGCGCGCTCTGGCAGAACCTTTGGCAGAGGAACTGGGACTCAGTCTCTGGGACGTTCGCTTTGTAAAGGAAGGCGCTGAGCACTACCTGCGCATTTTTATCGATAAAGAAGGCGGGGTAAGCATTGACGACTGCGTAGACATGACCCACGCCATTGACGCCCCGTTAGACGAAGCGGATCCTATCTCCGTTCCCTACACATTGGAAGTCAGCTCTCCGGGAGCAGAGCGCCAGCTGACCCGGGATGAACACTTTGCCCGGTTTATCGGTGACAGAATCAAAGTAAAGCTGATTCGCCCGTTAGACGGGGAACGGGAATTTAAGGGAACCCTGCTGGATTACACGGATGGCAATGCTACCATTCAGACAGACGCAGGAAAGACCTTTGTATTTTCTAAAAAAGAAGCCTCCTATGTAAAACTGGATGACTTTGACACTTTTGAAGACGACGGAAAGGAAGAACCAGAAGTATGAACCAGGAATTTTTTGATGCAGTAGGCCTGATGGCTGCCGAAAAGGGAATCCCGGCAGAATTTTTATATGAAAAAATTGCCAACGCTCTTGTTGTTGCCGAACGCAGAAAGTACAACGGCAAGGACGTTGTTTTCTGTGAAATTGATCCGGAAAAGAAGGAACTGAATGTATTCCTCCGGAAAAATGTAGTAGAAGAAATCAGCGATGAAGACACTGACATCTTAGTAGATGCTGCGCAGCAATATAAGAGCAACGCAAAGCCGGGAGACATTATTGAAATCCCGCTGGATACCAAGAACTTCGGCCGCATTGACGCCCAGACGGCAAAGCACGTAATTCGTCAGGGCATCCGGGAAGCAGAACGCGGACAGACCATGCAGGAATTTAAGAACCATAATCAGGAAATTGTTACCGCCAAGGTACAGAGCATTAACCCGATGAACGGCAATGCCACTCTGGAAATTGGCCGCGGGGAAGCACTTCTGCCGCACGGCGAACAGATTCCGGGCGAAGAGCTGTCGGAAGGTGACCTGATTAAGGTCTTTATTGTTGATGTTAAGGAAACGGAAAAGGGCCCGAAGGCCATGATTTCCAGAACTCATCCGGGACTGGTTCGCCGTTTATTTGAAACCGAAGTACCGGAAATTTATGACGGTACGGTAGAAATTAAGGAAGTTTCCCGTGAAGCCGGCTCCCGTACCAAGATTGCCGTTTACTCTGCAGATGAAAATGTAGATGCCGTTGGTGCCTGCATTGGTCCGCGCGGTGCCCGTGTCAGCAAGGTAGTAGATTTGCTGCACGGAGAAAAGATTGACATTGTTCCATACAGTGAAGACCCTGCAAAGTTTGTTTCCGCAGCGCTGGCTCCGGCTGACGTTATCAGTGTGGAAATTCTGGACGAAGAGGAAAAGTCCTGCAAGGTTATTGTACCGGATACACAGTTGTCCCTTGCCATCGGTAACAAAGGACAGAATGCCAGACTGGCCGCCAAACTGACCGGCTGGAAGATTGACATTAATCCGGAAAGCGGTTTCTATGAAGCTCCGGTAGAAGAAACTGCTGAAGAAGTTGCTGAGGAAGCAGCAGAAACTTCGAACGAAGACTAATTCTGAGAACAGGGAGGGGAAAGCATGGCAAGAAAAACTCCAATGAGACGTTGCTGCGGTTGCATGGAAATGAAACCAAAGCCAACGCTGGTGCGGGTTGTCCGCAGCCCGGAAGGGGAAATTTCTTTAGACCTGACCGGAAAGGCGCCGGGCCGGGGAGCCTACGTCTGTCATGACGTGGAATGTCTCCGGAAAGCGCAAAAAGCCAGACGCTTTGAACGGGAATTTTCCATGCAGATCCCTGCTGAAATATTTGACCGGATGGAGGACGAACTGGAAAAAGATGGATCCTAAGTTTTTTAACCTACTGGGTCTTTGCCGGAAAGCAGGACGCTTTTCCGGAGGCCATGACGCCGCATTCGAGTCAATTGCAAAAGGCAAAGCAAAAGCCTGCTATTTGACTGCAGATGCCTCGGACCGTTTGAAACAGGAGTTCCGGGAAACCACTCGTTATCAGGGACGCAGCATTCCCCTGACAGAGCTGGACTGTAGTATGAAGGACCTGGAAATACACGTCGGAAAAAAGACGGCGGTATTTACCGTAAACGATGACGGCTTTGCCGCAAAGCTCAATGAGCTTCTTTCGAAGGAGGACAGATAAATGGAGATTAAATATAGAGTACACGAGGTTGCCAAGGATTTTGACCAGCCAAGCAAAGAGGTAGTAGATCTGCTGGCAAAATACTTTGATGACCCCAAAAAACATATGACGGCCCTGACCAATGATGAACTGAATGTGGTATTTGAATACTACACAAAGAAGCATGAGGTGCCGAATTTTGATGCTTACTTTGCAATGGCTGCCGAAAAGCCGAAGGCTGCGGCCAAGCCGGCAGAGAAAGCTGCCGCTCCGGCAGAACAGGCACCGGCTAAAGTAGTGCCGGGTAAAAAAGAAGGTGCCCCGAAGGTCGTTATTCCGGGTAAGAAGGAAGGCGCCCCGAAGGTGGTTGTTCCCGGTAAAAAGGAAGGTGCCCCGAAAGTGGTTGTCCCAGGTAAGAAGGAGGGCGCCCCGAAGGTAGCTGTTCCGGGTAAGAAGCAGGATGCTCCTGTTAAGCCGGCAGCCAATACGACAACAAAACCGGCTGCAAAACAGCAGGCTGCTAAACCGGCCGCCAAGCCGGCAGCTCCGGCAAAGCCGAAGGTAAACGCAGATCCGCACCCGTTCCAGAAGAAGGCACAGAAGGCGGAAAACCGTCCAATGCAGTCCCGTACCAAGGGTGAAGTCAGAACTGTTGATACCCGTGTACAGAACGTTAACCTGGATAAATATAATGAAAAGTATGACAATCTGAATCCGGAAGCCAGAACCAATGACCGGGTTTCCAGCAATAAGCAGAAGCTGAAGCAGAAGTCCCAGCAGTACCGCCGTCAGAAGGGGGTTCGCTCCAAGAAACGGGAAACCGAAGCAGAGCGTCTGAAGAGAATTAAGGCAGAACGCGCCAAAAAGACCTGGATTATCCAGATGGGCGATGAAATCACCGTTGGTGAATTTGCAGAAAAACTGCGTATGACTGCCGCTGAAGTTATTAAGAAGCTCTTCTCCCTGGGCCAGATGGCCACCATCAACGATGTCATTGATTTTGACACCGCTTCCATTCTTGCAGAAGAGCTGGGTGCCACGGTAGAAAGAGAAAACGTGGTTACCATTGAAGATCAGATTATCAATGATGCCGTAGACGCAGAGGAAGATTTGCTTCCGCGGGATCCGGTTGTCTGTGTTATGGGTCACGTTGACCATGGTAAAACTTCTATTCTGGACGCCATCCGTCACACATCCGTTACCTCCGGAGAAGCCGGTGGTATTACGCAGGCCATTGGTGCATACCGTGTAAACGTAAACGGTCAGCGCATTACCTTCCTGGATACCCCGGGCCACGCTGCTTTTACCGAAATGCGTGCCAGAGGTGCATTGGCAACCGATATTGCCATCCTGGTTGTAGCCGCAGACGACGGTATCATGCCACAGACCATTGAAGCCATTAACCACGCCAAAGCTGCCGAAATTCCCATTGTGGTTGCCATTAACAAAATGGATAAGCCGGAAGCTTCCGTGGATAAAATTATGCAGCAGCTGACCGAACATGAAATTGTTCCGGAAGAGTGGGGCGGCGACACCATCTGTGTTCCGGTTTCCGCTAAGACCGGTATGAACCTGGATAAGCTGCTGGAATCCGTTCTTTTGGTTGCCGAAATGCAGGAACTGAAAGCCAATCCAAACCGTGCTGCCCATGGTGTTGTTATTGAAGCCAGTCTGGATAAGGGCCGTGGCCCGGTAGCAACGCTGCTGGTACAGAACGGTACCCTGAAGGAATCCGATATTGTAGTTGCCGGTACCGCTGTAGGACACGTTCGTGTTATGACCAATGAAAACGGCAAGACCCAGAAGAAGGCCGGCCCGTCTGTTCCGGTAGAAATTACCGGTCTGGATTCCGTTCCTATGTCGGGCGATGTATTCGACGCCGTTTCGGATGAACGTCTGGCCAGAGAACTGGTAGAACAACGCCGTCAGGCAATTAAGGAAGAACAGTTTAACGCCCAGTCCAAGGTTACCCTGGATAACCTCTTCGCTTCCCTGAAGGAAGGCGAAATGAAGGATCTGAATGTCATTGTTAAGGCCGACGTTCAGGGCTCTGTGGAAGCTGTTAAGCAGTCTTTGGAAAAACTGTCCAACGACGAAGTACGGGTGCGCGTAATTCATGGCGCTGCCGGCGGAATTGTGGACTCCGACGTTATGCTGGCGAACGCCTCTAACGCCGTTATTATCGGATTTAATGTCCGTCCGGATCCGGTGGCTATTGCCAATGCGGAGCGGGATGGCGTAGAAATCCGTACGTACCGTGTTATTTATGATGCCATTGATGATGTTAAGGACGCTATCAAGGGTATGCTTGCTCCGAAGTACAGAGACGTGGATATTGGCCGTGCCGAAGTCCGCTCCGTCTTCAAGATTTCCAACGTAGGAGCCATTGCCGGCGCCTATGTAACCGATGGCAAGATTGTCCGCAACGCCAAAATCCGTGTGGTTCGTGACGGCATTATCATTGCAGAAGATGAAATGCAGTCCCTGCGCAGATTCAAGGATGACGTGAAGGAAGTTGCCAGCGGTTATGAATGCGGTATTGGTCTGAACAAGTTCAATGACATTAAAGAAGGCGACATTTTTGAAGCCTATATTACCGAAGAATACAGAGAAGATTAACAGGAGGATGCACTATGCCTGGTTATAAAACCGAACGGACTGCTGAAGATATCAAGCGGGAAATTATTTCCATTCTTTCCGATATCAAGGATCCGCGGGTAGCCGGAAAGATGCTGACGGTGGTTAAAGTTCTGGTTTCCAGCGACTGTTCTTATGCCAAGGTCTATGTTTCCGATCTGGCAGGTATGGACAGTGCAAAGGAAGCCGCCAAGGCGCTGAACGGTGCCCAGGGGTACATCCGCCGGGAAATTGGTCAGCATCTGCATTTGCGGAAAGCACCGGAATTAAAGTTTTATGCAGATGATTCCATTGCCCATGGCATGGAAATTGCACAGAAACTGAAGGACTTAAGTGAAGAATAAAGACGGCGTAAGAAGGTGAACTAATGCAGGGAAAAGCAGAACTGATTACGGAAGAGCAGGTTAAAGAACGTCTTCTGGAAAAAGATAAAATCTTAATTCTGACGCATAAGAGCCCGGACGGAGATACCCTCGGCACCGGAACTGCGCTGTGGCGGGTTCTGCAGAGCCTGGGAAAAACGGCACGGGTAGAAAATTCTGATGTCATCCCGGCAAAGTATGCCTATCTGTTTGATGGCCTGGTTGCAACGGACTTTACGCCGGAGTATATCATTGCCGTTGATGTGGCGGACCCAAAGTTATTGGGAGATAAACTTTCTGTTTATGCTGACCGCGTTGACCTCTGCATAGACCACCATCCGTCCAATTTACACTATGCAACGGAACTACTCTGCCGTCCGGCAGACGGCGCGGCTGCACTGACGCTGTATCGTGTATTAAAACGAATGGGGGTTCCTGTAACACCGGCTGTTGCCACCAGCCTGTATACCGGCCTGGCAACCGATACCGGCTGTTTCCGGTACTCCAATACCACCAGTGAATTAATGCGGGCAGCCGCAGATCTGATAGACGCAGGCGCCGACCATGCCGACATTAATGTCCGCATGTTTGAAACCAAGTCCCTGGCCTACTTCCGTCTGTTACAGACGGTATTGGCCGGATTGCGGATGTACTGCAATGGACAGGTAGCCGTATTTAAAGTAACACAGGATATGATGGCACAGGTCGGCGCCACAGAGGATATGCTGGACGCCATTGCACCCATGAGCCGCCAGATTGCCGGCGTGAAGGCCGGAATTACCATGAAGCAGACCGCAGACGGAACATATAAGTTTTCATTGCGGACCCATGAACCGTTGGATGCATCCGAAATGGGCCGGCTCTTAGGTGGCGGAGGCCACGCCAGAGCGGCCGGAACCGGAGTGGTAACGGACGAAGAAGCCGCACTTTCCAAGCTGTTGGAATGGACGGCGGAACAATTACACTGTGAGGTTTCCTAACGTGACAGGAATCATTTGTCTAAGCAAACCGCAGGACATGACGTCCTTTTCCGCGGTTGCCCGGGTCAGACGGATTGTCGGGGAAAAGAAAGCCGGTCACGCCGGCACGCTGGACCCCATGGCAACGGGCGTCCTGCCCATACTTCTGGGCGGTGCCACCCGTTTTCTGGAATTCCTTCCCACCAGCCCCAAACGGTATCTTGCTGTTTTCCGCCTGGGCATTAGAACGGATACATTAGACAGTACCGGTACGGTACTGCAGGAGCAGGAAGTAACCTGCACCCGTGCAGATGTGGAACAGGCACTGTCTTCTTTTCGGGGCGAACAGCTGCAGGTTCCGCCAATGTACTCCGCCATCAAGAAGGATGGCGTAAGAATGTATGACCTGGCTCGCCAGGGAATTGAAGTAGAACGGGACGCAAGGCCCATTACCGTTTATGCTTTAAATTTGATAACGGAAGAGCAGGCCGGAGAAGCAGGAGTTGTCCTGCAGCCGCTGGCGGAACAGGAATACTGCCTGGATGTAACCTGCTCTGCCGGAACGTATATCCGCACGCTGATAGATGACCTTGGAACCGCACTGGGGTGCGGAGCGGTTATGACACAGCTGGTGCGTACCCAGGTAGGAGATTTCCTCCTGGAACAGGCGGTTACGCTGGAAGAATTAGAGCGGGCCGCAGAACAGAAAATTTTAGAAGAGCGGATTCTTTCGGTTCCGGAGGCTTTACAGCGTCTGACGGCAGTTACTGTCAGCGGGCCCCAGGCCAACCGGTTCCGGAACGGCGGGGAACTGAATTTGGACCGTATTTCTGCGCTCCGGACACAGGTTCCGCAGACGGATGCCCTTCTTCGTGTTTTTGACCCCGACGGGGCTTTCCTTGGCTTGGGAAAGGCGGACCCGGAAGCAGGGCTGTTAACGGTCAAACGGGTTTTTGTAGGAAGGTGAATGGCTTTGAATAAAAATGACGCCGCCGGAACAGTGGTGGCGCTGGGCAGCTTTGACGGCCTTCACCTGGGTCACCGGGCTGTGCTGGATGCGGCAAAAGAACTGGCACGGCATCTGCATGCAGAACCGGTTCTTTGTACCTTCCGGGAGCACCCGCTAAAAGTGTTAACCGGACAGGCTCCGCCGTCTCTGTTTCAGGGCGCGGTAAAAGAACGCCTGTTTCAGGAAAGCGGACTGGACGTTTACTTTCTGGATTTTGCAGAAATTAAGGACCAGAGTCCGGAACTCTTTTTCCAAAGTGTTTTACTGGACCAGTTGCATGCCAAAGGCGTTTGCTGCGGGTTCAATTACTCCTTTGGAGAAGGCGGAAAGGGAACGCCGGAGCTGCTGGAAACCCTTTGCCGGGAAAACGGAATTGCGTTTTCCGAAGTGCCCGCCAAAACACTGGACGGTGTTACCGTCAGCTCCACCGTTATCCGTTCCGCCATGGAACAGGGTAATGTAACTTTTGCAAATAAAATGCTGGGCCGTGCCTTTTCTTTTGAAAGCCCGGTAACCCATGGTGACGGCCGTGGCCGCACCTGGGGAATTCCCACCATCAATCAGCTGTATCCGGAAGGATTGGTAGTCCCTGAAAAGGGTGTTTATCTTTCCGATGTCTGCGTAAACGGAGCCCACTATAAAGGGGTAACCAACATTGGCGTACGGCCAACCGTGCGGGAAGGGGAGGCTCTTTCTGCAGAAACCTTTGTGATTGGTTTTTCCGGAGACTTATACGGCACCCGGCCGGAAGTTTCCCTTTTGCGTTTTCTGCGTCCGGAGCAGAAGTTTGAAAGCTTTGCTGCCCTGAAAACGCAAATACAAAAGGACATTGCCGTTGCTGAAGCAGAGGCCTGAAAACTGCCTTTACTTCCGTGGCGGTTTATGATACTATACTACAAGCTTTTCCCTTGGAGGCTGGAGTCTTCACCGACCTTCCCCTAAGAGAATTGCAATTGATTAATGAGGTGAAAGAAATGACACAGCAGGAAAAACAGGCAATTATTGCCGAATATGCTACCCACGAAGGAGACACCGGTTCTCCGGAAGTACAGGTTGCTGTACTGACCAAAAGAATTAATGACCTGAATGCTCACCTGAAAGAGCATCCGCATGACTTCCACTCCAACAGAGGTCTGTTGAAGCTGGTAGGTCAGAGAAGAAACCTTCTGGCATATCTCCAGAAGAAAGACATTGAACGTTACAGAACGCTCATTAAGAAGCTGGGTCTTCGTAAGTAAGAAAACGCTAAGGCAGGCGGCTCAGGCCGTCTGCCTCTTGCTCGTTTTTCAGGTAAAAACGGGAGGGACCTTTTCGGGTTAGCAGTGAATCAAGTATCCGGATAAGCCGGGTCATTGATTTATTGCTAAGCCAAGACCTCCCGTACAATAAAATTTTGTAAAGAGAGGTTGTCTATGTTTTTTAAAGACTACAAGGTTTATGAAACCGAACTGGCCGGCCGTCCATTAAAACTGGAAACCGGCAAAATGGCACAGCTGGCTTCTGCCGCTGTTATGGCCAGATATGGGGAAACCGCTGTACTTTGTACCGTAACGGCTTCCGACAAACCGCGTGAAGGCGTTGATTTCTTCCCGCTTTCCGTTGACTTTGAAGAAAAAATGTATTCTGTTGGCCGCATTCCGGGCTCCTTCCAGAGAAGAGAAGGAAAGGCTTCCGAAAAAGCCACCCTGGCTTCCAGATGCATTGACCGTCCAATCCGTCCGCTGTTCCCGAAGGACATGAGAAATGACGTATCCGTAGTGGCTACTGTTATGTCCGTAGACCCGGATTGCAGCCCGGAAGTTGCCGCAGCCATCGGCGTATCCTGCGCTATTGCCATTTCCGACATCCCGTGGGCTGGTCCTATTTCTTCCGTAAACGTTGGCCTGGTTGATGGTGAAATCGTTATCAACCCGACCCTGGAACAGCGCGCTGTTTCCGAACTGAAACTGACGGTTTCTTCCACTGCCGATCTGATTGCCATGATTGAAGCCGGCGGTAACGAAATTAAGGAAGACGTTATGTTTGACGCCATCATGGCCGGACATGAAGCCAATAAGAAGATTGTTGCCTTCATTCAGGGCATTGTAGATGAAATCGGCAAGCCGAAGTTTGAATTCACCTCCAATGATCCGGAACCGGGCATCCTTGCTGAAATTGAAGAATGGGTTACCCCGGATGTACAGAAGGCTCTGGATACCGATGACAAACGTGTTCGCGATGCAGCCCTGCTGCCAATTTATGACATGGTTCATGAAAAGTATGACGAACAGTTTGAAGGCCAGGAAGGCAAACTGGATGAAATCATGTATTTAATCCAGAAGCACGTTGTCCGCAACTGGCTGAAGAATGAACACAAGCGTGTAGACGGCCGTGGCATTGATGAAATCCGCCCGTTGAACGCAGAAGTAGACCTGCTGCCGCGTGCCCATGGTTCTGCCATGTTTACCCGTGGACAGACCCAGGTCCTTTCTGTAACCACACTGGCTCCGCTTTCTGATTCCCAGAAGCTGGACGGCATTGACGAAGACACGGAAAAACGGTACATCCACCACTACAATTTCCCGTCCTACTCCGTAGGCGAAACCAAGCCACCTCGCGGACCGGGCCGTCGTGAAATCGGTCACGGCGCACTGGCAGAAAAGGCTCTTCTTCCGGTTATTCCAAGCGTAGAAGACTTCCCATATGCCATCCGTGTTGTATCCGAAGTACTTTCTTCCAACGGTTCCACCTCCCAGGGTTCCGTTTGCGCATCCACCCTGTCTCTGATGGCAGCAGGTGTTCCTATTAAGGCACCGGTAGCCGGTATTTCCTGTGGCCTGATTACAGGCGATGAAGGCGTATACGGAGACTTCATGACCATGGTTGATATTCAGGGTCTGGAAGACTTCTACGGAGACATGGACTTTAAGGTAGCCGGTACCCATGAAGGTATCACTGCCATTCAGATGGACCTGAAGGTTCACGGCCTGACCCCGGCTATTGTTAAGGAAGCTTTTGAAAAGACCAGAAAAGCCAGACTTTATATTCTGGATGAAATCATGCTGAAGGCTATTCCGGAAGTTCGTCCGCAGTTGTCCAAGTATGCACCGAAGATGCTGACCACCACCATCAATCCGGAAAAGATTGGTGACGTTATTGGTAAGCAGGGTAAGGTTATCCAGAAGATCTGCGCAGAATGCAACTGCAAGGTTGACGTTAATGACGAAGGCCAGGTATTTGTATCCGCCATTGATCAGGCAGACGCCGAACGCGCCATCTTTATGGTAGAAACCATTGCCAATGATCCGGAAATCGGCGCCATTTATAAGGGCGTTGTTACCCGCCTGATGAGCTTTGGTGCCTTTGTTGAAATTGCACCGGGCAAAGAAGGTCTGGTTCATATTTCCCGTCTGGACATCAAACACACTGACAAGGTAGAAGATGTTGTCAACGTTGGAGACGAAATCATTGTTAAGGTCCTGGAAATTGACGACCAGAACCGTATTAACCTTTCCAGAAGAGACGCTCTGATTGAAGTAGAGGGCGCCGTTCCGGAAAACGATCTTGCTGAAGAAGAAGCAGCACGTCGTCCGCGTCAGGGCGGCTACCGCGGCGGTCACGGCGGAAACCGTGGCAGAGGCGGCAGAAGATAAGCTTCTGAACAAAACAAAATAAGGCGGTTGCCGGATTCTTCGGCAACCGCTTTCTATTGCCCTTTTACCGCTTTTCTGCTAGGATAAAACGGATGAAAGTGAGGTGCTTTCCCTTGGGAAAGAATATCCGGAAATATACGGTTTCCGAATTAAAAATCGGTGCCGGTGCCGCCCTGCTTAGCGTGGCGGTAGAAGCCTTAATTTTGGCACCCAAAAAACAGATTCCCCTTCCAAAGGGAAAGAAACTGACGGTTCAGGGTCTCCTTCCGGCGTTTCAAAAACCAATTGCCGGAGCGGCGCGCCGTTTCTTAAATGAAACCGTTCCTCATATGATGACGTTAGGGGACAAACTGCTGCAAAAGATTAAAATTTATCAGCTTTTGAAGGATTCTTTTCTGGATGCAGTTTATTTGAAAGCAGACCGTTATTCCTTAAATGACCTTTTTACCAGATTCTTTGAAAAGGCTTCTTTTCTGGACCGCAATAAATTTACCGCCGCTTTTCGGGACTGGGCTTACAGTGTCCTGAACAGCGAAGAAGACAGGGAAACTTTCGTCAATAACCTGACGGACAACATTATTGCAGGACTGCGTGCCCTAGTTTCCGGTCCTATTGCCTCTGTTTTAGTCAGTTCCCATTTGCTGAAGGTTATTGAAGAAACCGTTTCCAACGTAGTAGAAAAGTTCATGAGCACGGAGTTCGGCAATGAAATGGTCAATCGTCTGTTTGACGCCATTGAGCATCTGGAAGACATGACCTTACCGTACTTCTTAGACACAAAAATGAATCTGCCCCGCCCGGTTATGGAAGAAAAAATAGACGGCCTGTATGACCGTTACATCGGCAGGGGTCAGGTAGAAAATTACCTCAGTAAAAATTACGGAGACCAGATTTATAACATGCTTGCCTCCGTGGATTATGACCAGATCTGGAAGGAGCTGCTTCACCATCACTTAAAGGAACTGGGCCAGGTCAGCCTTGGCGCTGCCGGTACCGCCATCTACCTTTCCGGTGAAATGGACAAAGCTTCCCGCAGAACCAAACGCCTGAAGGAACGCCACCAAAAGCTGAAATCCGGTGTCCGCTCCGCCAAAGCCAAGCTGCCACATCGCCAGAAAAAAGAAATATAATAGGATATAAAAGATAAGGCTCTGACCAGAATGGTCAGGGCTTTTTTTGCTTAGCACGCTTTATTTTCAAAAAGTACTTGACAGTTACCCCCCCCCGGTAAAATGTAACATATATGCTTATTTTAGTAAATTATCGCTGTGGAAGGGGCGCATTGGTACGTGAGTTCACTATCTGCACTAATTGTTTCTCTGGTTGTTTTTGCAGTTTTATTTTCACTGGGCTTTTGGGAAAAACGGCGAAATGATAAAAATCTTTCTCAAATTCCAATTCGGGTAAATGTAAATGGAATCCGGGGGAAATCCACTGCCACCAGATTGATTACAGCCATATTACAAGAAGCGGGCTACAAAGTAATTGGCAAAACAACCGGAACAGCAGCAAGGATGATTTATTGGGACCGGGAGGAAGAAAAAGAAATTAAACGGCGTCCATTGGGCGTTTCGTTAAATGAACAAATCCGAGTGATTAATGAAGCAGCGTCTGCAGGGGCAGACGCTTTGGTCTGTGAATGCATGGCCGTTCGACCGGAATATCAAAAGGTGTACCAGCATCAAATGCTGAAATCCACATTGACTGTAATTGTCAATGTTTTAGAGGATCATTTGGATGAAATGGGGCCGACCACAACAGAAATTGCAATGGCTTTTGCAGAGACAATTCCCTATTATGGATTGGTTGTTCTTCCAGAGTGTGAATATACCTCTTATTTTATTAAAGTAGCCAGGCAGAGGCGGACAAAGTATGTAATCATTCGTGATGAAGAAATATCAAAAGAATATGTAGATTCCTTTGATTACAAATTGTTTGATCATAATTGTGCGGTAGCACTGGCAGCAGCCAGAGCTCTTGGTATCCCGGACGAGGTAGCGTTTCGCGGTATGCTGAATGCACATTCGGATCCAGGTGCATTACGGATTCACCCCATTCGGAAAGATGCCTATTTTATTAATGGCTTTGCGGCAAATGAGCCGTCTTCCAGTTTGGAAATTTGGGATTTGATTCAACATGGAAATTATCCAAGTCAGGATCCCATTGTAGTAATGAATTGTCGTCCGGACAGAGTAGACAGGACGCACCAATTTATTGAAGATTTCTTTCCTCTGATTCCGAATCTGACGTTGGTAATTATAGGAGAAAGTACGTCGGATTGTAAAAAAGCATATAAGAAAGGCGCGTTCCCTAATGTTGTGGAGTTCCAATGCTTTGAAGGTACGGATTTGCAACCCATCATGCAATATTTGGAAAGCGTTATGACGGGACGCATAATTTTTGGAGTGGGTAATATTCACGGCATAGGAGAGGATTTTGTAAATGCTCTTTTGCATGACCCTGCAGAGGTAGAGAAAGAAGAAAAGGGAGAAAAGAATGGAAGCAACCTATTTTTACATGGCACTGGTTATTGGCATGGCCATCAGCTTACTGATGGCAGAGTACATCGGAGTGGTGCCGGGGAGCATGATCGTACCAGGATACTTAGCCATCATTTGCGATGATATTCCGCAACTGCTTTTGATTTTTGCCATCAGTATGGTTGTCTATTTGATTGTTAATTATATTTTGCCAAAGTTTATTATTCTTTTTGGTAGGAGAAAATTTGTTGCAACCTTAATTGTAGGGGTAATTATTAAATTAATTTTAGAACTTGTTTTCCCAGTGCTTCCGTTTGCTACATTGGAATTTCGCGGAATTGGTGTTATCACACCAAGCCTGATTGCCAATTGTTATGCAAAGCAGGGTTTCAAATATACTATTCCGGCAACTTTAGTAGCATCTTATCTTACATTTGGCATTGTTACATTACTGTTTTGGCTGTTTTAAGGGGGCGCTTTAGAAAATGAAAAATTCCGCTCCAACAAAAGAACTAACAAAAAAGCAACGAATGCAAGCCAGAATCCGACGTATACAGCCTCTTTCCGGTCGCCTTTGTGCAGGCTGCGCCTGCATATTGTTTTCTCTTATCTGGCTTGTGTCAATCCTGCCCAATCAAAGCTATGCTTACCAGGCAAGTGACAAATCAAACGATGGATTAGAACTATATTTTGTCGGTGATATTGCACTTGGCCGGGGCATAAAGAAACAAGGTTCTGTTCTTGGCTATGATGCCATTTATGAGAATATAAGTGACTTCTGGACAGACGCAGACTTTGTTTTTGCAAATCTGGAATCAGCCGTGTTGCAGGACAAGCTTTCTTCTTACGAAGAAAGTGAAAAAAATTTACATTTATGGACAGATTATGATGGCTTGGAGCTGACAAGAAAAGCAGGTGTGAATGTTTTTGCCTGCGCAAATAACCATGCATTTGATTATGGTGAACGGCCTGTGCTGGAAATAGAAGAATATTTTAAGAAAAACGGAGTGATTTATTCCGGTATTGGAAGATCTTTAGGCGAGGTAGCTACCTATCGTATTTTGGAACACAACGGAGTAAGAATTGCATTCTTATCAATAACAGATGTTTATTATAAATACTCTGCGGCTACAGAGTCTCAGGGCGGCATTCTTACAACGGCATATGCAGACTATAATCAGCTGGTCAATCAAGCCTCCAAGGATGCTGATATGACCATTGTCTATGTGCATTGGGGCGTTGAAAATCAAAAAAACGTCAGTGATTCCCAGGTCTCTTTAGGCCATCAATTGATTAATGCCGGTGCAGATGTGGTGGTTGGAAGTCATCCACATGTTGTTCAAAGGACGGAGCTGTACAAAGATGGAATTATCTTTTACAGCCTTGGGAATTTTGTCTTTGACCAGGGAAATACCTATGCGCGGGATTCGATTATGATTCGATATACAGCAGATCAGAATGGAAACGGAAGATTTTGTATTTATCCAATCCGGATTAACGATGGGGTACCGATGATTACCACAAAACAGTTTTATCAGGCGCGGATAACACAAGCTTTAACCGACCAGATGGAAGAAAACAGCTTTTCGTTGGATGAGAATGGTTTCGTTGAGGTTCCGTTTAACTTTACCGTAACCACCCAAGAGGAGAATGTCGTATGAAGCAGAAAAAAATAAAAGCCGGGATTGCCATTGCTTTGTTGATCGCTTGTATTGGCGGCTTTGCGGCCTGGCAATACTGGAAAATAAAAGGAAAAGACAAGTATCAGTTTAATCCTCAATCTAGCGTGAAAACGTCTGCTAACGAAGAACGTGGTTATTCTGTCAGCACACCTTCCGATCTTGCAACAGAAGTCGGAATGTCTGTTCTGGAAGCCGGTGGCAATGCGGCAGATGCGGCAATTGCAGTTGGTTATACGCTTGCAGTGGTAGAACCGTATGCCAGTGGGCTAGGTGGAAGCGGAGGATTACTGATTTATGATTCTAACTCCGGAGATTGTACTTTTTATGATTATCGTGCAACAGCAGGATCTGCCAGTAATGCTTCAGACAATATTGGCGTACCGGGATTTGTAGCTGGTCTGGATGCACTACACAAAGACTATGGAAGTCTGTCGTTATCTGATGTATTAGATCCGGCTATTCATTATGCGGAAAACGGTTTTACAATAAATGAAAATCTTGGGTACCGACTGAATTATAATAAGGACGAGTTAAGCAAGTATTCCTGGTTTTACGATGATAATAAAAATTACTTGGAAACCGGAGATGTGCTGCGTCAACCACAATTGGCAAAAGTAATTCGGGCAATTGCTTCTGATGGCTCGGATGCCTTTTATAAAGGATGGATTGCAGAAGATATCGTGGGAACTACCTCGCTTACGATGAAAGATCTTGCAGATTACCAGGTTTACAAAAGGGAGGCAATTCAAGGCACTTTCCAAGGTTATACCGTCTACAGTGCAAATTCGCCGTTGTCAGGGGTTACCCTGGTACAAATGTTGGAGATGGCAGATATGCTGGATATTGCCAATCCTGAATCGGCCCCCAAAACATACCTTTCCCAGGTAAAACAGATTACGGCCGCTGCTTATGGCGACCGGTATTCAACCATTGGAGATCCTTCATTTTATAAAATTGATACGCAAAATCTGGTAAGTGAAGCCTACGTGAAAAATCTGCTGAATCAAAATTATGAAAATGAGGGTTATGATAAAGATACCGAAAGTATAGAAACAACAAGTTATTCCATTGTAGATTCAAACGGGCTTGTGGTTACGGCAACAAATACACTGACTCGACTATGGGGATCCAGAATTGCAGTAGATGGCATTTTCCTGAATAACTCTAATACCAACTTTTCCCCAAGTGGGATTAATACATATGAGGCTGGGAAACGTTCCCGAACTTACACCGCGCCAACTATTGTTACCGGTGATAACGGATACCTTTTGGCAATTGGAACGCCGGGAGGAAATATCATTCCAAGTCGGTTGTTTAATGTCCTTGTAGATCTCCTTAAGTTTGGGGAAGATCCGCAAGAAGCGGTGTCCAAAATGGGAATTCTATATAAAAATGGGGTTCTGACTTTGGAAGTAGATGATAACAACAAAACATGGCTTAATACGTCAAACATTACCGAGCAGATTGTATGGAAGCCAACAGGCATGTGGTGGGGAACCATTGCATTAGCAGGATATTCGGATGCAGATGGAGCTTTTTCTGCTTACGATTTTCGCCGTGGGGCAACTTTTGCAGGAGTGTACAATCCTAACTAATCCTAAATATAAAATCCCATGGTAGAGCATCTTAGTGCTATATCCATGGGATTTTATATATTCTGTATATTACTTTTAGATTTAGTACGCCTGCGGGCCTTCCTGTTTGTCAATGGCGTGCCGTCCAACGCACAGCACAATGGAAATGACTGTGCTGACAAAAAAGACGAAGGACAGGAACAGGCAGATAATGGCGTAAGTGGTGTAGGGCGGGGGACTGATCATGTTCAGGTTACCCAGTTCCAGCTGCAGGTACCGGCTGTAGTACTTCATGGCAAAAATCAGAAGTGCCACGTTGCCGGCTACATCCAGAAGGAAAGTGCCGACCCAGTAAAGCTTGTCTTCCTTTTTCCAGGCAAAAATTTCCAGTGCAATAATGGCGGCAAGCAAAAGGACGGTTACAATAATGGGTGCAATCATGCGGTTTCCTCCTTGGATGTCTTCTCTTCAGGCAAATAAGCTTCCAAGCGGTAAATGGGAAGGCCCTGTGCCGAAAAGCGGGCTTCATATTCCGTTACAATGTTGTCCGTAAAGTCAGAGTGATGCAGATCCAGGGAAATGTTTTTGAGTGCAAATCCACAGGCGGTAAGGCATTCAATGGAATATTCAAAGAAGTGCATGTTGTCCGTCTTCTGGTGAATTTCCGCACCGGGTGCCATGAACTTCCGGTAGGATTCCAGGTATCGTTCGTTGGTCAGCCGGTGGTTGGCATAGGAATTTTTCGGGTAGGGACAGGAAAAATTCAGGTAGATTCCGGAGACGGAAGCCGGTGGCAAAAACCGTGGCAGATACTCCGCACCGCACTTCATGAACCGGACGTTGGTTAAGTGGTCTTCTTTTGCGTGCTCAGCAGCGGTAACAATGACATTGGCCACCTTTTCACAGGCGATATAGTTGTTTTCCGGATGCCGGGCAGCCAATTCCCGGATAAATTGTCCCTTACCACAGCCAATTTCCAGATAAACCGGGTTAGAATTGCCAAAGATCTGTTTCAGGTTATAATAACGAAGGTTTTCTTCATTGTTTTCCGTGTTCAGATCCTGTTCCGTGCAATCCAGCAGCCAGTCGGAAACAGCTTCCAGACGGGACTCCAGATTCTTTTTATGACGCATTCGCATAGTTCAAAATTCCTTACTAAAAATTGGCTTCATTTTAGCACAAGCAGAGGGGAAACTCAATGCAGGCGGAAGTGCCGTACGGTGGCTGTTTTCTTACAAAAAACACTTGCAAGAAGGCAGCAAATCTGATACTATAGTCAAGCATTTGTTCCTTGCTGTTCCGGCAAGGGGTTTAAAATCCGGCCAAAGCCGGAGTTAAAGCGGAGCGGTCCTCTGACGTATTACGTGTATGAACGGTCTGAAAAAGAATGGAGGATATTTAGAATGGACGCACTTAAAGTCATTACTGAAGGCATGGTCAAAGAAGACAAGCCGGAAATCAACATCGGTGATACCGTACGGGTAGACGTAAGAATTAAGGAAGGCAACCGTGAAAGAATTCAGGCCTTTGAAGGTACTGTAATTGCAAAGCGCGGTTCCGGTGTTTCCGAAACTTTCACCGTTCGTCG
Source organism: uncultured Phascolarctobacterium sp. (assembly GCA_963640645.1). GTDB lineage: Bacteria > Bacillota > Clostridia > Oscillospirales > Acutalibacteraceae > RUG420. The sequence continues at coordinate 80,851 of CAVHZY010000002.1, forward strand.
TGTTTCTTACGGCGTAGGTGTAGAACGTGTTTTCCCGGTTAACTCCCCGAACGTAACCAAGGTTACCAAGGTTCGCGGCGGTAAAGTTCGCAGAGCCAAGCTGTACTACCTGCGTGACCGCGTTGGTAAGGCTGCCAAGGTTAAGGGCACTGTTTAAACAGAACGCGCGAAAGAGACAAGCAAAAGCTTGTCTCTTTTTCTTTTGTTTTAAGGTATTTGATAGTATAATGAATTGATTCCAGCTCCAGAAAGGGTTTCCAGACATGAAGTACCGCTACGTGGAATTTCAAGACACTGCTGAGTCAGCGCAGTACCGCAGTGCGGCTGCCTGGCTGTATGACATTGTCACCACGTTTGTTATTACTATTCTGGTATTAGGTATTATTGTTTGCTTTGTTGGGAAAAGTGCCCGGGTCTCCGGACAGTCCATGAGCCCGACCCTTTCGGATCGGGACCAGTTGCTGATTGTCAATTTAACAAATAAGTACCAGCGCGGAGACATTGTGGTCATTGGACGGGGCTCGGAAAAGACCCTGATTAAACGGATTATTGCCATGGAAGGGGATACCATTGACATCAACTTCCAAACGGGACAGGTGTTCTTAAACGGGGAACTGTTACAGGAACCCTATGTGGCTGAGCCTACATATTTGAGCTACGGAGACGGGCCCACTTTTCCCGTAACGGTACCTACCGGATATGCCTTCGTTATGGGAGACAACCGCAATGATTCTTTAGACAGCCGCAGCGGGGAAGTAGGCTTAATTCCGGTACAATCCATTATTGGTAAGATGGCCTGGAACTTCGGACATTACGCCGGCTGACGGCAGACAAATAAAGAGGCTTTTTATGAAGAAAACGAATTCTGCCGGAAGACGGCCGAAAGGAAACAAGTTAACAGTTGCGGAATACCTGCAGCAGCAGGCAGAGGCGCAGCGGACAACTGCGTCGCAGGAACCGGAAGAAAAGGGCTTTGTGCCGTTTGCCTATGAAGTGGCCTCGGTTTTGCTGTCTGCCGCACTGATTATTCTGATTATTTTTACCTTCTTTGCCCGGATGGCCGGGGTGGTTGGCAGTTCCATGGAACCGACTTTGCACAACGGCAACTGGGTTATCTTAAGCCAGGTTGGCATGGAATATACGCCGGAATACGGAGATATTGTGGTGGTTTCCCAACCCAATGGTCTGGATGAAGTCATTATTAAGCGGGTTATTGCCACCGGTGGTCAGACTGTAGACATTGACTTTGATACCGGTGTGGTTTACGTGGACGGACAGGCGTTAAGCGAACCGTACACGGCAGCTCCTACTTATTTAAATTTCAATGACGGGGTTACGTTCCCGTTAACGGTTCCGGAAGGATATGTCTTTGTCATGGGGGATAACCGCAATGACAGCACGGACAGCCGCAGCTCTTTAATCGGCTGCATCCGGAATGAATATATTTTAGGAAAAGTCAGACTTTCCGTCGGAGACGGAATTCAGCGGTATTAACAAAGGAGGCAGCCATGCCGGAATTTCAAAAACAGACCGTGCAGTGGTTTCCCGGCCATATGGCCAAAACCCGGCGGAAAATCAAAGAAAATTTACCGCTGGTAGATGGTGTGGTGGAACTGGTAGATGCGCGGATTCCGGCCAGTAGCCGTAATCCGGAATTAGATGAGTTGACGGCCGGCAAACCACGGATTATTTTATTAAACAAAGCCGATATTGCGGACAGCAATGCCACCCATTGCTGGAAACAGTATTTTGAACAGCAGGGGTATTATGTATTACCCTGTGACTGCAAAACCGGAAAAGGTCTGAACGGCTTTGATGCCTTAGTCCGTAAAGCTTTGCAGGAAAAGATAGAATCCAACCAGCGGAAAGGAATGCCGGGGCGGGCCCTCCGCCTGATGGTAGTTGGCATTCCCAACACCGGAAAGTCCACCTTTATTAACCGCATGGCCGGAAAAAACCGCCTGAAGGCGGCAGACCGTCCCGGCGTTACCCGCACCAGCCAATGGGTGGTAGCCGGTAACGGCATAGAATTATTGGACACCCCGGGCGTACTCTGGCCCAAGTTTGAAGATCCTGTTGTTGGAGACAGACTGGCGTTCATAGGTTCCGTCAAAGACGAAATTATGGATATGGAAACCATTGCTGTCCGCCTGCTGGAAGTGTTAAAGGAAGATTATCCGGACCGGCTGCAGGAACGCTACAAACTGACCAAAGCGGATTGCCAGGGAGAAGCCTATGAAATCCTGGAAGCCATTGGCCGCAAACGCGGCTTTTTAATCCGCGGCGGGGAAATCAACACCGAACGCACAGCCAATACCATTATGGATGAATACCGCAGCGGAAAGCTTGGAAAACTGACGCTGGAACGTCCGGAGCCGGACGCTCCACGAAAGGAAGAGCCCCATGGCTGAACAAACCTTTCCGGATTATGAACTGGAACACGCCTGTTACCGCAGCGGATATGCCTGCGTTTGCGGCATAGATGAAGCCGGTCGCGGCCCCCTGGCCGGGCCCGTATTTGCCGCCGCAGTTATTTTACCGCCGGATTGTGACATCCCGGTTCTGAATGACTCCAAAAAGTTAAGCCCTAAAAAGAGGGAACAACTGTTTGATGTTATTTTGGAAAAAGCTGTTTCCTACAGCGTTGCCTCGGCATCGGAGCGGGAAATAGATGAACTGAATATTCTGGAGGCCACCTTTCTGGCCATGCGCCGTGCCGTGGACGGACTGGCCGTCCGGCCGGATATGGCCCTGATAGACGGCAACCGGAAACCCGGTCTTTCCCTTCCGGAAAAGACCATAGTCAAAGGAGATGCCCGCTCCATGTCTATTGCGGCGGCATCCGTCCTGGCCAAGGTGTCCCGGGACCGCTATATGCTGGAAATGGCACAGCTGTATCCGGAATATCAGTTTGAAAAACACAAAGGTTACGGCACCAAACTGCACTATCAGATGTTAGCGCAATATGGCGTATCCGAAATCCATAGAAAAAGCTTCTTAAAAACCCTGGATGCTAACATTCAGCGGATTCAGGAAGCAGAAAAGGAGACCACCGGTGAATAAAAAAGCACTTGGTGTGTTGGGCGAAGAAGTTGCCTCTTATTTTTTAGAGGACAAAGGGTACAGAATCCTGAAGCGGAATTTTTACTGCCGTTTTGGGGAAGTGGACCTGATTGCAGAGAAAGATGGCTTTCTCTGTTTTGTGGAAGTAAAGACCAGAGGGAACGGGGCCCTTGCCAGACCGGCAGAATGGGTTACCGCCGAAAAACAGAGAAAACTGGTCCAAACGGCAAAATACTACATCGCAGGGGGACGGGGACAGGACAAACAACCCCGTTTTGACTGTATTGAAGTCTATGCTGACGAGCAGAACCTGCCATGTGGTTTAGTACTAATGAAAAATGCATTTTAAAGGAGAAGACCATGCTGTACACAAGTACCAGAGACAAGACTTTGAAAGTGGAAGCATCCGAAGCCATTACCCGTGGCATTTCCGAAGAGGGCGGACTGTTTGTTCCCTGTGAAATTCCGCAGATCAGCCTGCAGTTTTTGCAGGACATGATCCCGCTTTCTTATATTGAACGCGCCAAGAAGGTGCTTTCTCTTTACTTGACGGATTTTACGGAGGAAGAAATTTCCTATTGTGTAGAAGGCGCTTACAAAGCCGGAAAATTCAGCTCGGAAAAGGTAGCTCCGCTGGTTACTTTGGAAGACGGGGTAGAAGTTCTGGAATTATTCCGGGGCCCGACCTGTGCGTTTAAGGATATGGCTTTGCAGCTGCTTCCGTACCTACTGACTACGGCCTCCAGAAAGGCTGCTCCGGACAAGAAAATTGTTATCCTGGTGGCCACTTCTGGAGACACCGGCAAGGCTGCTTTGGAAGGCTTCAAAGATGTTCCGAAGACCCGCATTCTGGTCTTTTATCCGGAAAACGGCGTTTCTCCCATGCAGAGGCTGCAGATGGCCACGCAGGAAGGAGACAACGTTGCAGTCTGCGCCATTAAAGGAAACTTTGATGATGCCCAGACCGGCGTTAAGAAGATCTTCACGGATCCAACCGTGGCAAAGCGTCTGGCAGACGGAGGCATGATGTTCTCTTCCGCCAACTCCATTAACTGGGGACGTCTGGTACCACAGATTGTTTACTACTGCTCCGCTTACTGTGACCTGATGGAAAAGGGCACTGTAAAACCGGGAGAACCCATGAACGTTGTTGTTCCGACCGGAAACTTTGGGAATATCCTGGCTGCCTATTATGCCAAACGCATGGGCGTTCCGGTTGGTAAGCTGATTTGCGCTTCCAACGCCAATAACGTCCTGACGGATTTCCTGACCACCGGTACCTATGATAAGAACCGTCCGTTCTACATGACCACCTCTCCATCCATGGATATCCTGATTTCCAGCAACCTGGAACGTCTCCTGTTCCACCTTACCGGAGATGACGACGCGCAAATCCGTGACTGGATGCAGGAGCTGAACACCACCGGCAAGTACACGGTTTCCCCGTCCCTTGCCGCAGAAATCAAGTCCCTGTTTGCAGCCGGTTGCGCTGATGATAAGATGACCGCCGGTTCCATTAAGGCCGCCTTTGAAAAGGACCATTATCTGGCGGACACCCACACCGGAGTTGCCATTAACGTATATAAAGCATACCGTGACCAGACCGGAGACCAGACGCCAACCGTAATTGCGTCCACCGCTTCTCCGTACAAATTCCCGAAGAGCGTTCTGACTGCACTGTTCGGCCAGGCACCGGAAGTAGACGAATTTGATATGGCAGAAGAACTGGCTAAGGCAACCGGCACGCAGGCACCTGCACAGCTGCTGGGCCTGAAGGACAAACCGGTTCGCTTTACCACCGTCTGCGAAATCCCTGCCATGGAAGAGCAGGTTTACACCATGCTTGGTGTATAAGCATAAGAAACGCATAGAAGGAGGCTGTTATGTCCCTCTTTGCCCTGGGTGATCCCCACCTTGCCATCGGCCTGGACAAGCCCATGGACATTTTTCCGGGGTGGGAGCACCACAAGGAACGGATTGAAGAAAACTGGAAACGACTCGTCACCCCCGGCGATGTAGTAGTCCTCCCCGGCGACATCTCCTGGGCCATGAGCCTGGAAGATGCCAGGGCAGACTTTTCCTTTTTGGACAGTCTGCCCGGAACGAAGCTCATCAGCAAAGGCAACCATGATTACTGGTGGACCACCGTTACCAAGATGAATGCGTTCTTTGCGGAAAATGGGTTTACCACCCTGCATATTCTGCATAACAACGCCTATGTGGTTGGAAACTATGCTATCTGTGCCACGCGGGGCTGGTTTTTTGACGATGACACGCCCCATAGCGAAAAGGTACTGAATCGCGAAGTAGGACGATTACAAACGGCCATTGCCGCCGCTAAGGAAACCGGAAAAGAGCCAATGGTGTTTCTTCATTACCCGCCTGTTACCCAGCGGGAAGAATGCACACCGATTATGGATGTCCTCCGGGAAAGCGGTGTTCGCAGAGTGTACTATGCCCACCTGCACGGAAACGTCATTCCGCATGCATTTCAGGGGGAGCGGGACGGCATGGTTTTTCGGCTTGTTTCCGCGGATGCCCTGCACTTTTGTCCGCTTCTTCTGGAATCGGATGGATAAGAAAAAAGAGACAGAAAAAGCAGTAGAAAAATCAGAGAAAGTCTGATATAATGTCATAGCTTTAATAGTTAGTTGAGAGGAGACTCGTAACATGAGTTTGAAATCCACAGAAAAACTGGCCACCAACAGCTATAAGGTGGAAATCGAAGTAGACGGTGCCACCTTCCAGGCCGCCATTCAGAAAGTATTCAACAAACAGAAGAAGAACATTCAGGTTCCGGGCTTCCGTAAGGGCAAAGCTACCCGTGGTATGGTAGAACGTTATTACGGTGAAGGCGTATTCTGGAATGATGCTTTTGAAGAACTTTATCCGGATGCAGTAGAAGCTGCCATTAAAGAAGCTGAACTGGAAATTGTTGATTATCCGACAGACATTGATGTTTCCGAAATCAGCAAAGACGGTTTAACGTTCTCTGTTGTATGCACTACCAAACCGGAAGTTTCCGTAAAGGACTACAAGGGAATTGCTGTTACCAAGCCGTCCACGGAAGTAACAGATGAAGATGTAGACAAGGAAATCCAGACTCTGCTGGATCGCCAGGCCAGATTTGTGGAAGTAGACCGTGCCGCTGAAGACGGTGACATGGTTACTCTTGACTTTGAAGGATTTACTGACGGTAAGCCGTTTGACGGTGGCAAAGCCGAAGGATATGAATTGCAGTTGGGCTCCGGCCAGTTCATTCCTGGCTTTGAAGAACAGATTGTCGGCAAGAAGGTAGACGAAGACTTTGACGTTAACGTTACTTTCCCGGAAGAATATGCTCCGGAACTGGCTGGCAAGGACGCTACCTTCAAGTGCGTACTGCATGCTGTTAAGGTAAAGGAACTGCCGGAACTGGATGACGAATTCGCCATGGATGTTTCCGAATATGACACCCTGGATGAGCTGAAAAAGCACACCAAGGAAGACCTGACCAAGAAGAAGGAAGAAGACGCTGATACCGCTGTTTCCAACGGCGTTTATGAAGCTCTTGCCGAACTGGTAGAAGGTGACATTCCGGAATGCATGTATGAACGTCAGATTGATGACTCTATTAATGAATTCTCTTATTCCATGCAGGCACAGGGCATTGACCTGAAGACCTATCTTTCCTTCACCGGCGGAAGCGAAGAACAGCTTCGTGAAACCTTCCGTGACCAGGCTAAGAAACAGGTAAAATGTCGTCTGGCTCTGGAAAAGATTGCCGAACTGGAAAAGGTAGAAGTTTCTGACGAAGATATTGACGCCAAGTATGCCGAAATGGCTGCAGACTACGGTATGGAAGCAGATCAGATTAAGCAGTTCATTACTGCAGATGACGTTGCTGCTGACCTGAAGACCACCAAGGCACTGCAGATTGTAAAAGATGCTGCCAAGCTGGAAGAAGCTAAGCCGGAAAAGAAGGCTGCAGCAAAGAAAGCTGCTCCGAAAAAGGCCGCTAAGAAGGCTGACAAGGCAGAATCCGAAGATGCTGACCTTTCCGGTATGACCAAGGCACAGCTGCAGGAATACGCTGCTGAAAAGGGCATTGAAGTAAAAGCTTCCATGACCAAGGCTGCCATGATTGAAGCCATTGAAGCAGCAAAATAAGAAACCAGGAAACCAAATGGAGGGCGGCGGGTTTATACTCGCCGCTTTTTGTAATAAAGGAGGGATTTCCCATGCCATTGGTACCAAATATTATTGAAACCACTAGCCGTGGAGAACGTTCCATGGATATTTTTACCCGCCTGCTGGATGACCGTATTATTGTTCTTTCGGACGAAGTCAATTCCGCTACTGCCAGCATTGTAGTAGCCGAACTGCTGTACCTGGAAGGACAGGATGCGGATAAAGATATCAGCTTTTACATTAACAGCCCGGGCGGATCTGTTTCCGACGGCCTGGCCATTTATGACACCATGCAGTATGTAAAATGCGATGTATCTACCATCTGTGTTGGCCTTGCAGCCAGCATGGGCGCATTTTTGCTGTCTGCCGGCGCAAAAGGCAAACGCTTTGCGTTACCAAATGCCGAAATTATGATTCACCAGCCGCTCATCGGCGGAGACCGCGGTATTGGCGGCCAATGCTCTGACGTGCAGATTGCTGCGCAGAACATGCAGCGCAGCAAGGACAGACTGAACCGGATCCTGGCCGAAAATACCGGCAAGAGCTTTGAAGAAGTAGAACGGGATACGGATCGTAACAACTGGCTGACTGCAGAAGAAGCAATGAACTATGGCCTGATTGACCAGGTTATTCAAAACAGATAAATTCCACCGGAGGTGTTAGTGTTGCCTAAAGACAACAAACTTCGCTGCTCTTTTTGCGGCAAGACCCAGGATGAAGTACAGAAGCTGATTGCAGGGCCCGGCGTCTATATTTGTGACGAATGCGTGGAACTCTGCAGTGACATGCTTTATGAAGAAATGATGCTTCCTCCTGCCAAAGGCCGGAAAAAGGCAGCAGAAAAAAAGACCCTGCTGAAACCGGAAGAAATTAAGAAGGTTCTGGATGAATATGTCATTGGTCAGGATCGGGCAAAGCGGACGCTGGCAGTAGCGGTATACAACCACTACAAGCGGATTTTCTACAGCGGTAGTACCGACGTGGAATTGCAAAAATCCAATGTGTTACTGCTGGGGCCGACCGGTGTTGGTAAAACCATGCTGGCACAGACCCTGGCCAGAACCCTGGACGTTCCATTTGCCATTGCAGATGCCACTACCCTGACGGAAGCCGGTTATGTTGGCGAAGACGTGGAAAACATTCTGCTGCGTCTGATTCAGGCTGCTGACTTTGATGTAGAAAAAGCGGAAATGGGTATCATCTACGTGGATGAAATTGATAAGGTTTCCCGGAAATCCGAAAACCCGTCCATCACCCGCGACGTCAGCGGTGAAGGCGTACAACAGGCTTTGCTGAAAATCCTGGAAGGAACCGTTGCCAACGTTCCGCCACAGGGTGGACGGAAGCACCCGCAGCAGGAGTTTATTCAGATAGACACATCTAATATCCTTTTCATTTGCGGTGGTGCCTTTGACGGCATAGACAAAATTGTCAGCAAACGCCAGAGCAAAGGCGGGGTTGGTTTTGGCGCCGAACTGAAGAGTGCCAAGGGAATGGAACTTTCCGAAGCATATGCGGAAGTCATTCCGCAGGACCTGGTAAAATATGGCTTAATTCCGGAACTGGTTGGCCGTATTCCGGTCATTACCGCACTGGAAGATCTGGATCAGGATGCCCTGGTTCGCATTTTACGGGAACCGAAGAATGCCCTGACCAAGCAGTATCAGGCGCTGTTCCACATGGACAATGTAGAACTGGAGTTTGAAGATGCCGCTCTGCAGGCTATGGCCAAAGAAACCCTGGAAAAGAAAACCGGTGCCCGGGGATTGCGCAGCGTAATGGAAAACGTATTGCAACCCATTATGTATCAGTGTCCTTCGGATACCGGAATTGAAAAGGTGGTTATTACCGAAGACACCGTATTAAATCATTCTGAACCGTTACTGGTTCGCAAGAAAGAAAAACAAAGGAAGACAGTCAATGGATGATCTTGTTTATGCAATTCCAACCGTAGCACTGCGGGGGCTTGTTGTGTTCCCCGGCATGGTGCTGCACTTTGATGTTGCAAGAACCAAATCCATTAAAGCCATAGAGAATGCGGTTTCCACCGGACAACAGATCTTTCTGACCTGTCAGAAGGATCCGGATGTAGACGACCCGGAGGTAACTGATCTCTACCTGATGGGCATGCTGGCTGATATTCGCCAGGTAATTAACCTGCCGGATGGCCACAACCTCAGAGTCATTGTGGAAGGGGACCGACGGGCTGAAATCCGTCATCTTTCTTCCTTTAATGATTTTTTGGAGGCGGATCTTTGCGTTACGGAAACTCTGGAAGACCAGGAAGCCTATGATGGATATCCGGCATCCCTGGTGCAAAAGACCAGAACTCTTTTTGCGCAATTTAATAAATTAAATGCTACTACTGCACCGCCGGACGTAACTCGCCGCGTGGAAACAGAAGATAAACCGGGTGTGCTGGCAGATTATCTGGCCAGTGTATTACCACTGGAATATAAGGCAAAACAACGGATTTTGGCAGAGTATGATACCACCAAGCGGTTAGAGTTGATGAATGATGCCCTGACAGAAGTCATTGCTGTGTTACAACTGCAGGAAGAAATTTCCAACAAAGTGGAAAAGAGCATGGATGACAACCAGCGGGAATATTATCTGCGGGAACAGATGCGTGTTATTTCCGAAGAGTTGGACGGCAATGACGAACAGACCGAATTAGACGACTACCGCAACAAAATTAATGTGGTTAAGGCTTTCTCTGACCGGGATCGAAAGAAGCTCATGAAAGAAGTAGACCGCCTGGCCAAGATGGGAAATCAGGCGGCAGCGGAAACGGCAGTGATTCGTACCTACCTGGACACCGTCCTGGATCTTCCATGGGATACCGCAACAGAAGACTCTCTGGATCTGACAGAAGCCCGCCGTATTTTGGATGAGGATCATTATGGTCTGGATAAAGTCAAAGACCGTATTATAGAACTTTTAGCAGTACGAAAGCTGGCCCCGGACATTACCGGACAGATCATCTGCCTGGCAGGCCCTCCGGGCGTCGGAAAGACCAGCATTGCGCAATCCCTGGCCCGTGCCATGGACCGCAATTATGCACGGATTGCGCTGGGCGGCGTTCATGACGAAGCTGAAATCCGTGGCCATAGAAAAACCTATATTGGTTCTATGCCGGGCCGGATTATGGCAGCCATGAAGGACGCTGGTTCCAATAATCCGCTCATTTTGCTGGATGAAATTGACAAAATGGCATCCGACATGCGCGGGGATCCTGCCTCAGCCATGCTGGAGGTACTGGACGGGGAACAGAATAAGACCTTTGCGGACCACTATATTGAAATTCCCTTTGATCTTTCCAAAGTCCTGTTCATTACCACTGCCAATGATAAAAGCCAGATTCCGGCACCGCTTCTGGACCGTATGGAAGTCATTGACCTGTATAGTTATACCGAAGAGGAAAAATTCCATATTGCCAAAGAACATCTGGTGCCGAAGGCCATTCAGAAGCATGGCCTGACCAAAAAGCAGATGAAGATTACGGATGCCGCCCTGCATCATATCATCAGTCAGTACACCAGAGAAGCCGGTGTCCGCCTTTTGGAACGGAAGATTAATGATCTTTGCCGTAAGTGCTGCATGCACGTAGTGGAAGACCCGGACTACCGGATGAACGTCAAAATTGCAGATTTGCAGGACTTACTGGGCAGTCCGAAATATAAGGAAATGCATCCCGGCAAGGACCAGATTGGGGTTACCAACGGACTGGCCTGGACTTCGGTCGGCGGTGAACTGCTACAGGTAGAAGCTGCCGTTATGAAAGGTACCGGAGCAGTGCAATTAACCGGCTCGCTTGGGGATGTTATGAAGGAATCTGCCAAGGCCGCTGTCAGTTACCTGCGGACGAACGCAGACCGTCTGGGCGTCCAGGAAGATTTCTATAAAGAAAATGACATTCATATCCATGTGCCGGAAGGCGCTGTGCCGAAGGATGGCCCTTCTGCCGGCGTCACCATTGCCACCAGCTTGCTTTCTGCATTAACCGGAAAGCCGGTGGACAGTAAGGTAGCCATGACTGGGGAAATTTCCCTGACCGGCCGTGTTATGCCAATTGGCGGCCTTCGGGAAAAGACCATGGCAGCTTATAAAGCCGGCATGAAGACCGTCATTATTCCTGCTGATAATGTGCCTGATCTGGAAGACGTAGATCCGGAAGTAAAACAACATCTGGAATTTCTTCCGGTCAGTGCATTGGATCAGGTTTGGAAACGTGCCGTAAAAGGAGGCATTAACCCATGAGACTGGACAATGTAAGCTTTGAGGCTTCCTACGGAGTCTATGCCCAAATTCCTGCCTCTACCGTACCGGAAATTGTCTTTTCCGGACACTCTAATGTGGGAAAATCTTCCCTTATTAACAAGGTCCTAAACCGAAAGAATCTGGCCAGGGTTTCCGGACAGCCGGGCAAAACCATTACCATCAACTTCTTTAAAGGAGATGGCTTTAAGCTGGTCGACCTGCCGGGCTACGGTTATGCCAAGGCCTCACAGGCAGAAAAGGACCGTTGGGGACAGATGATTGACGAATATCTCTCTGACGGACGCAACATTAAGCTGATTGTACAGTTGATTGACATGCGTCATGCACCAACCAAGGACGACTTACAAATGCTGGATTATCTGTTTCAGTGTAATGCGCATTTTGTAGTTGCCCTGACCAAGTGTGATAAGCTCAATAAGACAGATTTTCAACGCTGCCTTGCCGAACGCACGGATGAAATTGCCGCATTTGGCCCCATGGGAATTATTCCGTTTTCAGCCACGAAAGGCACCGGTGCCGATACCATTCGCACCTATATGGAAAACGCCATTAAATAAGATTCAGCTAAGTTTCCGAAAGGAACGCTTACAGGAAAAAGCCGCCTGTCCTTTCAAGGACGGACGGCTTTACTTCAACGCTTTACAATACGAAAACAGGGTGCTAGAATAAGATGAATTGAAAACAAAACTTGGAACAGGAGGTCTTCTTATGCAGAAGCAGCATAATTCGGATAATATCCGTTTTTTGTATGAGGCCATCTTATCGTTAGAAACCCAGGAAGAGTGTGACAAGTTCTTTACAGACCTGTGCACGGTCAATGAACTGCAATCCATTTCCCAGCGGGTAGTAGTAGCTAAAATGCTGAAGGAAAACCGGGTCTATAGTGACATTGCCACCGCCACCGGTGCTTCCACCGCTACTATTTCCAGGGTAAACCGCTCCTTAAGTTACGGGGAAGGCGGCTATGACATTGCTTTTGAAAGAATAGAGAAACAACATGACAAATAATTTAGTACGTATGATTTCCACAGACGGACAGCTGACCTGTATGGCAACGGATTCCACTGAACTGGTACGGAAAGCCCATGCCATCCATGGCACAAGCAATGTCTGTTCTGCCGCCCTTGGCCGCCTTTTGACCGGCGCGTCCCTGATGGGCGCCTCTTTAAAAGGAGAAGACAATTCCGTCACCTTACGGCTGAACGGGGACGGACCTGCCGGTGCCGTTATTGCCGTCAGTGACTGGAAAGGAAACGTCCGCGGCTACATTGCCAATCCGGACGTCTCTTTACCAAAAAATGACCTTGGTAAACTGGACGTAAAAGGCGCCGTCGGAACCGCCGGTACTTTGACCGTTATGAAGGATCTTGGTCTGAAGGAACCTTACATTGGACAGGTCCCCATTGTATCTGGGGAAATTGCGGAAGACTTAACCAATTACTTTGCTGTCAGTGAACAGATTCCGTCTGTTTGTGCTTTGGGCGTGCTCTGCGCCCCGGAAACACATGATATTATTACTGCAGGTGGATTTCTAATTCAGCTGTTGCCAACGGCTACAGAGGACACCATAGACAAAATTGAAGCAGGCCTGCAAAACCTGAAGCCGGTTACTACCATGCTGGTAGAGGGAATGAGCCCGGAAGAAATCTGCCGAGCAGCCCTGCTGGAATTCCCGCTGGAAGTCTTGGATACCCAGTCCACAGACTATCGTTGCAACTGCTCCAAAGAGCGGGTTACCACTGCGTTAATTTCCCTTGGAAAAAAAGAACTGGAGGAGATGGCCCAGGACGAAGACACAGAAGTAACCTGTCATTTCTGTAATAGAAAATACCATTTTAACAAAACAGAAATAAGGCGGATTCTGGCGGAAGCAACCAGGTAAAAAGCGCGTACCTGCGTCTGTTTTGGCTCTGCAAAAAAAGTCTGAAAAAATACGTTTTTTTTGTTGACAGAAAAGCCGATGTAGTGTATATTATAAGACGTCGCCGATACAGACCGGCGGCGGTCTGATGTGGGAGTTTAGCTCAGCTGGGAGAGCATCTGCCTTACAAGCAGAGGGTCACAGGTTCGAGCCCTGTAACTCCCACCATCTTTTTCCTAAGTACATATGGCCCGGTAGTTCAGTTGGTTAGAACGCTAGCCTGTCACGCTAGAGGTCGACGGTTCGAGCCCGTTCCGGGTCGCCATTTTCCTTTTGCCTTTGTAGCTCAGTTGGTAGAGCAGAGGACTGAAAATCCTCGTGTCGTTGGTTCGATTCCGACCGGAAGCACCATCATTTGCGGATTTAGCTCATCTGGTAGAGCGCCACCTTGCCAAGGTGGAGGTAGCGGGTTCGAGCCCCGTAATCCGCTCCATTTTTTATCTGGCACCATAGCCAAGTGGTAAGGCAGAGGTCTGCAAAACCTTGATGCCCCAGTTCAAATCTGGGTGGTGCCTCCACTAAAAACCAGCACCGGTTGTGCTGGTTTTTTCTTACAAAAAATATCATCCTCAACATTAAACAGCTGTCAGTTTCTGATAGCTGTTCTTTTTTGCCCTTAAGCAAAAAGAGAAGTCCTGCAGCAATGCAGGACTCCCGTCTATTGATGTTTTGTTTGGTTTTCTGATGGTGCTTTGGGAACTTAGCCAATTAAGTTTTTCAGGGAACGAAGCAGGGTATTTACCGGCTTCTTCACCAAAACATTAGGGGCTTCTTTCAATGCAACCTGTGTGCCGGTTGAGCCATGCTCAATGGCGTAAATAACGGCGTCATAAAGCTCCTGGCAGCCCTGCCGGTTGGGGTGGCTGAAGAACGTGTTGCCAATGGAGGCGCGGACACCAATGGCGGCAACGGCCTTCATATCATCTGTGGCAAGTAGCTTGCTGATGGCGGCCTGACACTGCTCTTCGGTATAGGTACCGCCGGCAAGATAGGTATCGGTTACCTGATTCATAACATCATAAATACCGCTTACCAAAGCATCTTCCTGCTTGGAAATATCACCGCTGCTGAGCACGTCATCTACCGGAACTGGGTTGGTGGAAAGGCCGGCCTGGAAGAGTGTGGTCATGGCATCGTATTCTGCGGTCATTACTTTTTCATAGAACTCCGGGCAGTTCTTTTCACACAGGGAAACGAACTGCGGCAGGTGTTTCTTAAATTCCGTGTCGTTGACGGTCCAGGTGGCCGGGCAATAACCCTTGGTAACACAGATTCTGGCAGCCACACGGAACTTCAGGTAAAGCGGTAGGGAAGTGTCATAGACGTCATAGCAATCCTTCATATCCTGGGTAATGGTAGCCGGGTCTCCATTGTAATCTGCTAATTGATCCATAAAGCAGGTAACTCGCCCGTTTTGAATGGCATCCGCATACAGGTATTCATTCTTATACGGAGAAGCCAGGGACGTATAGGAGTTGGCCATATTGACTGCAATTCCCATAATGTCACCCAGGGGAATGGGAATTCCCTTGTAGCTGACATCCAGGCTGTCCATAATATTCTGGACATTCAGAACCACAATGGTGGCATCCGGATTCAGTTCCCGGATAATCTTCATGGTGGCGTCAAAGTTGACACAGTAGCCAAGCAGAGCGTAGGCAATGGTATCCAGTAAATCGTCCAGGGTATCCAGGTCTTCCTGCTTTACCAGGCCAAGGGAGAGGGAAGTAACGCCTTTCTCCAGCTCCGCTCTGATTTTGTAGAAACGGGAAGCGTAGTCAGAACCGATGACATAGGATAAGTCGTTGCCGTAATCGCCGCTGAGAAGGCGGTTGGTCAGGTAAACGCCGAAGTTATTCAGACCCATGTCATAGGTAATTAGGTCTGCTTCCGCAATGCTCTCCTTATAGTCTTTGCGCAGGTCATCCAGGCTGTTATACCACCAGGTGGATGGCTTATCCTCTGCATAAAAGCGCCAGCGCATGTATTCATCTGTGGTGAAGTTTTCATCCAGCAGGAACCGAAGCTCTTCTACACGCATGGCACTTTGCGCCAACTGGGCGTGGTCCACCTTGTATCCCTTGTTCCGGTAATAATCCGCAACCAGAGCGGGATAGGAATAGGGAACCACAGTCCGGTATCCGGAAATGCCCGGCGTCCCGTCTTCCGGCTTTAAAACCGGATTGGCATAAAGGTCCTCCGTCAGATAACCATGCAGGGCGTAGCCGTTAGTGTTGGAAGCCCCTAAAGTAACATAATGAAAGGTCTGTTCTGACTCCTTTCCGGCGGCAAGTGCAGGAATACAAAGCGCGGCCAAAAGGCAGACGGCCAGCAGCAGGGAAGTCATTTTTTTCTGAAGCTTCTTCTGTAATGGTTTCATAAAGCAGTCCTCCTTATCCAATCAGGCAGGACAGGGATACCAGAATCTGCGTATCAGTTACCTCCCTGGACTGCGCTTTTATGTCAGCCACCGTTTCGGCAACCTGTGCATCCCAGTTGTCCTGTAAAACGCCCAGAATTTCTTCTGCCATCTGCTGATGTCCGGTTTCGGTCGGGTGCATCATCTTGACGGCGGAGTATTTAATATCTTCATCAAACGGAATCAGCTTGTCCGTATCCAGCGCGGCAATGCCGTAATAGTCAATGGTGTCACACTTGGCAAAGAGGCAGTCATTGGACTTGCAGAAGGAACTGGTCCATCCGTTAATGCGTGCGGCATAAATTTCGGAGTAGTCCCAGATCTTCAGGGGTAAATCGCCGGTGATACTGGTGGGGTTGGCCACGCCGACAATCAGGATTTTGGCGTCCGGATTCAGCTTCCGGATTTCCTCCAGCACCATGGGCATGTTTTTCTTATAGGTGGCAAAGCCGTTTTCCAGTTCCTTGAAGTAATCGGCCAGTACCATGGAAAACTGACCGGAAACCTTTGCCACTTCCAGTAAAACGGAGAAGGCGTGTTCCAGGTCCTCCTGGCCTTCAATCTTCAGGTCAAACAGGCCGGTCTTCTTCAGAATCTGCTCATACTTATTGTATGTGGTGGACAGCGCCGTAGAATAAATGTCATTGCTGCCGAACTGAATGGTAATTAAATCGGCAGAACGGACACAGTCTTTGATGTGATTCCTGATGGACGGCTGAATCAGGTACATGTGGTTTTCATCCTGTGCCCATTCACCGTTGCCATCCCGGTAATAAAACTGTTCCTTGGGCAGCATGGTCAGTGCACGAAGGTAGAAGTCACTCATGTCCTGCAGAATCCGCGTGTCATCTACCAGGGTGTAGTCATCCTTCAGGACCCGCAGAATTTCCGTGGTTCTCCATCCGCTGTGGGCAACGGAAACCGTGTTCTCCGCTTTGACTCCCTGGGATACCAGATCTGCATATGTGCCTTCCACAATGCGCTCATCCTGGATCTTTTCTTTTTCTCCTCCAAAATAGTTGTCTGTGCCGTACCCGGAAGCAATACTGTCACCCATAACCGTATAATTTTGGTAGTGCATGCTTTCTGCTTCCACCGCATTGGCGACTACAGCGGCAACACTACCGAACATACTAAGACTGAGCGTCAGCCCGAGCAACTTACGTAACGTTTTTTGCATAAAGCATTCCTCCTCATACTTATTAAAGAAGTCTACTCTGAAAAAATTCTTAAAAATCATGAACAAGCCGCAATCTTTTTAGAAAAAATTAATAAATTACAACAGGGCTCCCTAAAATTTTTGCCGGATTCCTTCGGGCGATTCAGCCTGTTTTCAGCTTTACTAGTATCCGCATTTACGGTAGAATAAACTGAATGATTTACAGGTAGAAGTCTGCATGGTTCTCCATGCGGAGGAAAGAGGTTTTTATGGAACCAAAGTTTTCTAAAATTTTGCTGAAGCTGTCCGGTGAAGTACTGGCTGGCGAACAGGGACATGGCTTTGATTTTACTGTTATTGAGCCAATTGCCGACGCCGTCAAGGAGATTACCGACATGGGTGTAAAAGTCGGTATTGTTATTGGCGGAGGCAATTTCTGGCGTGGCCGCTCCAGTGGAAATATGGACCGGGTGGCAGCCGATTCCATCGGCATGCTGGGTACGGTTATGAATTCCATTTGTTTTGCCGACACGCTGATCCAAAAGGGGGTTCCGGCCAAGGTGTATTCCGCTGTGGCCATGGAGCCTATTGCAGAATTGTTTGACACCGTAAAGGTACGGGACTCCCTGGCCTCCGGAACGGTAACCATTTTTGGGGCCGGAACCGGCCACCCGTTCTTTTCCACTGACACAGCCGGCGCCCTGCGTGCCGCACAGATGGAAGCCGAAGTTATTTTTAAGGCTACCAACGTGGACGGTGTGTATGACAAGGACCCGAACAAGTATGCAGATGCAGTCAAGTTTGACACCCTGACGCAGACGGACCTGTTAAACAAGGGCCTTTCCGTTATGGATGCTGCAGCGGCATCTATCTGCCGGGATAACGGCATCAATATTCTGGTATTCAACCTGAATGATCCAAAGAATATTGTGCGTGCCGTCAGCGGAGAGCCAATCGGAACGTTGGTTTCTTCAAAGTAAAAAGTAAAAAGAAAAGGAAATATATAAGAGGTGACTTTTATGGGAAATTATGAAGCAGCCGAAAGCAGAATGCAGAAAGCCATTGCCAGACTGGAAGAAGATTATGCGGAAATCCGTGCCGGTCGTGCCAATCCGAATGTACTGGACAGAGTAACCGTAGACTATTACGGAACGCCGACCCCGGTAAACCAGCTGGCCTCTGTCTCCGTTGCCGAAGCCAGAATTCTGGTGATTACGCCGTGGGACAAGTCTTTGCTGAAGGCTATTGAAAAAGCCATCCAGACCTCCGACATCGGAATTAACCCGCAGAATGACGGTAATGTAATCCGTCTGACCTTCCCGACCCTGGACGGAGACCGTCGTAAGGAACTGGCCAAGGGTATTGCCAAGCGTGCAGAGGAAGCTAAAGTGGCAATCCGCAACGTGCGCCGGGATGCCATGGATGATCTGAAAAAACAGCTGAAAGCCAAGGAAATTACCGAAGATGATCTGAAAGATGAAGAGGGTAAGGTTCAGAAGCTGACCGACAAATACGGCAAACAGATTGATGAAATTGCCGAAGCCAAAGAAAAGGAAATCATGACGGTATGAAAACACGTATTCTTTCCGGCATCTTAATTGCCATTATTCTGATTGGTGTCTGGGTTGGTATGTACACCCCGGTAGTGGATGTTATTATGGCTCTGCTGGCGGCCGGTGCCTGTTATGAAATTACAAAAGTAGCAGGGGTAAAAAGTCTGCCGTTACGCATTGTTTCCATTGTCTTTTCCTGTGCCCTGCCACTTGGACTGGTTTACATGAGCAGATTCCCAATCAGCATTCTTTGCATCATTTATGTGCTGGTGCTGGTGGTTATGACCGTCATTGACTTTGAACATATTCCGTTTCAGGACCTGGCGGTTACCATTTACGCTTCCTTTATTGTGCCAATCGGCTTTGCTACCATCCCGCTGATTTCGGATTTCTACAAGGTTTATCCGGAAATTGATAAGCACGAAAATGCTTTCCTGTTATGGATGGGCGTAGCCACAGCACTGTTTACGGACGTCTTTGCTTACTTTGTCGGCTCCAAATTCGGCAAGCACAAGATGACGCCGGTGCTAAGCCCAAAAAAATCCTGGGAAGGTGCCGTTGGCGGCGTTGTTTGTAATGTAGCCTTTATGTGCCTGACCAGAGCTGCTTTTGTGCACTGGTTTGCCTTAAAGCCGATGTTTATGGGTTGGGGAATGTTTATTCTGGTTATCATTGCCCTTTCCATTCTCTCCATGTTCGGCGATTTAATGGCTTCTCTTATCAAACGCAACTACGGTGTAAAAG
>CAVHZY010000002.1:100170-114185 GCA_963640645.1 uncultured Phascolarctobacterium sp.
TGTAAAAGACTACTCTAACCTGATTCCGGGTCACGGTGGTATTATGGACCGCTTTGACTCCGTACTGGTGGTTGCTCCTACCTTGTACGTGGCAGTAGTCCTTTACATGCTGTAAGTAAAGGAACTTTTCGTATTATGACAGAATCGTTATCCCTTCTGGGGTCTACCGGCTCTGTGGGAACACAGACGCTGGCGGTTTGCCGGGCACGGAACCTGCCGGTAGCCGCGCTGACGGCAAACCGCAACACGGATTTGCTGGAACAGCAGATCCGGGAATTTCATCCGGCAAAAGCGGCTTTATTGGATGAAACCGCTGCTGCCGATTTAAAACTCCGCATTGCAGATACGGACACCCGGGTGCTGTCCGGCATCTCCGGCGTCTGTGAATGCGCTGCGGACACGGAAGCAGACACCGTATTCAATGCCATTGTTGGCATTGCCGGTCTGGTTCCGACGCTGGACGCCATTCATGCGGACAAAAAAATTGCCCTGGCCAACAAGGAAAGCCTGGTGGCCGGCGGGCAATTGGTTATGGATGCCGCACAGCAGCGGGGTGTGCCGCTTTTGCCGGTAGACTCCGAGCACTCTGCCATCTGGCAGTGCCTGCAGGCTGCGCCGCAGCAGGACCGTGCACTAAAGAAAATCCTGTTAACTGCCAGTGGTGGCCCGTTTTTTGGAAAGACGCGTGCCGAACTGGAGCACGTTACCGTGCAGCAGGCCCTGCAGCATCCCAACTGGAGTATGGGTGCAAAAATTACCATTGACTCTGCTACTTTAATGAATAAAGGCCTGGAAATTATTGAAGCCTGCTGGCTTTTTGGTGTCCGGGAAGAGCAAATAGAGGTACTGGTGCATCGGGAAAGTATCTTGCACAGTGCCATTCAGTTTGAAGACAATGCCGTTATTGGACAGTTGGGTGTGCCGGATATGGCCATTCCCATTCAATACGCATTAACCTATCCGGCGCGCCTGCCAAGTCCGGCTGCAGAACTGGATCTGACAGAACTTGCCACCCTGCATTTTGCCAGACCGGACATGGAAACCTTTGACTGCCTTGCCATTTGCAGAGAGGCTATCCGCCGCGGCGGACTATATCCGACGGCGGCCAATTCCGCTAATGAACAGGCCAACAGTTTGTTCCGTGCCGGCCGTATTTCCTTCCTGGAAATTGGAGAACTGGTAGCGGAAGCCATGGATGCCTGTCATTCGCAGGAAACATTTACCTTGTCCGATGTTCTGGCCGCAGACCGGGAAGCCCGGGAAACGGTAAATGACAGAGCCGGATGGAGACCGGAAGAGGTATTTTAATTATGACCACAGCCATTGGTATCATTGTTGCCATTTTATGCTTTGGCTTCCTGATTCTGACCCACGAACTGGGTCATTTTCTGCTTGCGCGTATTTTTGATGTCAAAGTCAATGAGTTCTCTATTGGAATGGGGCCCAGACTGTTTGGCATCCACGGGAAAGAGACGGACTATAACCTGCGTCTGTTTCCCGTTGGCGGCTATTGTGCCATGGAAGGGGAGTCCGAAGACTCGGATGACTCCCGCTCCTTTAATGCCAAAGAACCGTGGAAACGGGCCCTGATTATCTTGGCCGGTGCCACGGTCAATTTGTTGACCGGCTTTTTGGTGATGGTCATTCTGGTCAGCACCTTCAGCAAAATCGGAACCACTACCATTTCTTCTTTTGCAGAAAATGCTGCCTCGGAGTCCCAGGGACTGCAGGCTGGGGACAAGGTCATTGGCGTAAATGGAAACAAAATTTTAACCAGCATGGATCTGGCTTATTTCATGGCCAAAGATCCGGATGGGGTGATAGACTTTGTGGTAGAAAGAGACGGGAAAACCGTTTCGATAGACCGCATTAAATTTGCCATGTCAGAAGACGAAGACGGTAGCAAGTCTTTGCAATATGACTTTACGGTACAAGGGGTTAAGCCCAGCGTTACCACGGTTCCCAAATATGCCTTTTTAAATTCCTTAAGTATTTTCCGGATGGTTTGGGACAGCCTGTTTGATCTGGCGCGGGGCAAATACCAGCTTTCGGATTTATCCGGACCGGTTGGGACGGTTTCCGTTATTGCGCAAACTACCACTTCTGCCGTAAAGAGCACAGACTACAGTTCGTTACTGTATCTGCTGGCTCTGCTGGCCATTAACCTTGGCGTTTTTAATTTGCTGCCGTTTCCGGGACTGGACGGCGGACGTTTCTGGCTGATTGCCTTTGAAGCCGTTACCGGTAAAAAGCCGCCAAACACGCTGGAAGCAGCCCTGAATTTTATTGGAATTGTGGCGTTACTTGGCTTAATGCTGGTAGTAACCGCTTCCGACATAAAAAAATTCTTTTAGTTTATTATCCATAAGAAAAAGGAGCGTCTTTCATGAGCAGAGCAGTACAGGTTGGCACACTACAAATCGGCGGCGGGGCCCCGGTTGTGGTGCAATCCATGCTGAATGCGCCACAGGGGGACATTCCTTCCAATCTCAGCCAGGCAAAGCAACTGGAAGAGGCCGGATGCCAGCTCATCCGGCTTTCTGTTTCCGGATTGCAGGATATTGACACCATTGTGGCACTGAAACAGGAAATCAGGGTGCCCCTGGTGGCGGACATTCAGCATAACCACAACCTGGCCCTGCTGGCCATAGACGCCGGCATAGATAAAATACGGATCAATCCAAGATATATTGGTACCCGGTTACAACTGGCCCAGGTGGTGGAAAAGTGTAAGCAGCACAGGGTGCCTGTTCGTGTCGGCGTCAATTCCGGGTCCCTGGAACCGGAATTGCTGGAAAAGTACGGCGGTGCCACGGCGGAAGCGCTGGCGGAATCGGCCCTGCAGTGTGCCTCTTTTTTAGAAGAATTTGATTTTCACGATATTATCCTGTCTCCGAAGTCCTCGGATATCCGAACCCTGATTCAGGCCTGCCGTATGGTAGCAGAACGCTCTGATTACCCATTGCACCTGGGCTTGACCGAAGCCGGCACCGCCGCACAGGGGAGCGTCAAGTCGGCCATTGCCATCGGATCTCTGCTGGCGGATGGCATAGGGGATACTATTCGTGTCTCCTTAACGGATGATCCCGTGGCAGAAGTCAAAGCCGCAAAAGATATTTTGCGGGCGCTGAACCTTCTGCCGGATACCCCGCAGTTTATTTCCTGCCCTACCTGTGGCCGTACCCAGATTGACCTGATTGGCCTGGCCACTGCTGTAGAAGAAGAACTGAAACAGCTGAACAAAAAAATTACGGTGGCAGTTATGGGATGTCCCATTAACGGCCCCGGAGAGGCCGCACAGGCCGATATCGGAATTGCCGGCGGAAACGGCACCGGCATTATTTTCAAAAAAGGAAAAGTGCTGAAGAAGGTTCCGGAAGAGGAACTTCTGACAGCACTGTTAGAAGAAATAGCGAGGTTATAAAGTTGTCAGAACGTAGTGTTGCAGAACTGTTTTCTTTCCTGGATGCAGGGCTGTTTTCTCCTGCCCTGAAAGCAGCTAAAGTGGAACAAATTAAATTATATAAAGCATCCCGCACACTGGAACTGTCCCTGCTGGCAGACCAGTCGGTGGAAGAGACGGAACAGCTTCTTTTTCAGACGCAACTGACACAGCAGTTGCATCTGAATCAGGTACTGTTGCACGTTTGCGTTGCAGAGCCTGGATTCCAGTTGTCTGCCATGCCGCAGGTATTGGAAACGTTGAAGAAAGAAGTACCGGCTACCAACGGCTTTTTAACCGGAAGCGGATTTTCCCTGGAACAGAAGGAATTAAAAATTCACCTGACCCATGGCGGGGCAGACATTTTAAAGAACATTGGTGCTGATACCGCCATAGCCAGAATTATTGCCCGGGATTACGGTGCGCAGTTGCGGGTTATCTTTGACGGAGTTACCGAAATTTCGGTAGAAGAAGAGTCCTTTAAAGAACTGCAGAAGCAGGGGGAGGCCCAGGCCAAAGAAGAATTCCACGAAGAAAAGAAACCCAAAGAACACAAAATCATAGACGGTATTCCGCTGTATCTGGAAACGGCAAAAATTATTTACGGAACAGCAGTAAAGAAACTGCCGAAGCCCATTAAGGATGTGCAGGCGGATGACGGCCAGGTTGTGGTCTGGGGTGACGTTTTTGACCTGGATATCAGGGAAACCAGAGACGGCCGTAGCCGGATTATTACCTTTAATATTATGGATGATACCGGAGCCTATCCGGTGAAGCTGTTCCAACGTGCAGACGTTGTGAAGGGCCTGTTACAACAGTTGAAAAATGGCATGACTCTCATGATTCGCGGGGATGTCATGTATGATAAATATAAAAGTGAAAACGTATTGGATGCGCAGCACATTGCCAGGGTGGAAAAAATCAATCGCCAGGACAATTATGACGGAGAAAAGCGCGTTGAACTGCATTTGCATAGCAACATGTCCATGATGGATGCCATGACGGACGCCGGAGAACTGGTCAAGCGTGCGGCTTTCTGGGGCCACCGTGCCGTTGCCATTACGGACCACGGCGTTCTGCAGGGATACCCTGCTGCCTTTGGAGCGGCAGAAGCCACCGGTATCAAGGTTATTTATGGCGTAGAGGGGTATGTTTATGATGACCTGAAAACCGGAGAAACGGACTGGGAAAAAATCCAGACCAAACTGAAAAACAAGGAAGACCGCTATTATCACATCATTATTCTGGTTACCAATAATGTTGGTCTGAAAAATCTGTACGGACTGGTTTCCCGTGCCCATACAGAGCACTTTTACCGCAAACCGGTTACCCTGAAGTCGGACCTGGCGGTCAACCGGGAAGGTCTGTTAATTGGTACGGCCTGCGAAGCTGGTGAATTGTTTACGGCGGTTCGCACCGGTGAACCGGAAGAACGGCTGGCGGAAATTGCCGATTTTTATGACTATATGGAAATCCAGCCGGACGGCAACAACGGATTCCTGCTGCGTCCTTACTATGTGAAGGACAAGGCCAGCAAGGAAATGAAGATGATGCCGCCGCGTCTTAACTCGGAAGAGGACCTGCACGCCATTAACCGTAAAATTATGCAATTGGCGGATGAGCGCGGCAAGCTGACGGTTGCCACCGGAGACGTGCACTTTATGGATCCGCAGGACGCCCAGTACCGCGCCATTATCATGGCAGGCCAGGGCTTTACGGATGCGGATCGGCAGCCACCGTTGTATCTGAAAACCACGGAAGAAATGCTGCAGGACTTCTCTTACCTGGGAGAAGAGCTTGCCAGAAAGGTTGTTATTACCAACCCGAACCTGATTGCAGATCAGGTGGAACGGATTCGTCCGGTGCCAAACGGAAGCTTCCCGCCGTCCATTGACGGAGCAGAAGAACAACTGCAGGAGCTGTGCTGGAATAAGGCCAAAGAACTTTATGGCGATCCGGTTCCTGAGTATGTTTCCAAGCGTCTGGAAAAAGAATTAAACTCTATTATTAAAAACGGATTTGCCGTTTTGTACATGATTGCGCAGAAGCTGGTGGCCAACTCGGAAGAACACGGCTATTATGTCGGCTCCCGTGGATCGGTCGGTTCCTCTTTTGTTGCACACGCTTCCGGTATTTCGGAAGTAAACCCATTGGCGCCGCATTACCGCTGCACCAATCCGGCCTGTAAACATACAGAGTTCTTCTTACACGGAGAAGTGGGCTCCGGTTATGACCTTCCTCCGAAAAACTGCCCGGAATGCGGCACCCCGATGTGGCGGGACGGTCATGATATTCCCTTTGAAACCTTCCTTGGCTTTAAAGGAGACAAGAGCCCTGATATTGACCTGAACTTTTCCGGGGAATATCAGAACCAGGCCCACCACTACACCATTGAGCTGTTCGGTGAAGACCACGTGTTCAAGGCAGGAACCGTTGCCACGGTAGCCGACAAAACCGCTTACGGATATGTGGTAAAATATCTGGAAGAAAAACAGATTACTGCCAACAGTGCGGAAATTTCCAGGCTGGTAAACGGCTGTACCGGGGTTAAACGAACCACCGGCCAGCATCCGGGAGGCATGGTTGTTGTACCCAACAGTTATGACGTAACGGACTTTACGGCAGTGCAGTATCCGTCAGATGACCCGGACAAGGGTATGAAAACCACGCACTTTGACTTCCACTTCCTGCATGACACCATTCTGAAGCTGGATAACCTGGGCCATGATGTTCCCACCATGTATAAATATCTGGAAGATATGACCGGACTTTCGGTCATGGACGTGGATATCTGTGACCCGGAAATTTATAAACTTTTCACAAGCCCGGAACCACTCGGTATTACAGCCGAAGACATTGACTGTGAAACCGGTACCTTAAGTATTCCGGAAATGGGTACGCCGTTTGTACGGGGCATGCTGATTGAATCCAAGCCAAAGAACTTTTCTGATCTGTTACAGATTTCCGGCCTGTCCCATGGTACGGACGTTTGGCTGGGCAACGCACAGGAGCTGATTAAGGACGGTACCTGTACCATTTCCGAAGTTATCGGTACCCGTGACTCCATCATGGTTGACCTGATGCACTATGGCCTGGAACCGGACATGGCCTTTAAAATTATGGAAATTACCCGTAAGGGTAAGGCCACCAAGCTGTTAACGGAAGAACACATCAACGCCATGAAGGAACATAACGTTCCGCAGTGGTATGTGGATTCCTGCTTTAAGATTAAATACATGTTCCCGAAAGCTCACGCGGCCGCGTATGTCAGCGCAGCCCTGCGGCTGGCCTGGTTCAAAATTTACAAGCCGGTAGAATATTATGCTACGTTCCTGACGGTTCGCGGAGAAGATCTGGATGCCCAGGCCATCCTGGCGGGCAAGGATTATGTACGCGGCCGGATGCAGGAAATCAAGGCCTTGGGCCGGGACGCCAGCGCCACCCTGCAAAACGAATTCACCGGTTTGCAGGTAGTGCAGGAGATGCTGGCCCGCGGCATAGAATTCCTGCCGATAGACCTGTATCAGTCAAAAGCTACCACTTTCACCATCGAATGTGGTAAAATAAGGCTGGCTTTCTCCAGTATTAAAGGTCTGGGAATTAGTGCGGCACGTGCGCTGGAAGCTGCCAAAGACGATGGAGAAGGGGAATACCTTTCCATAGAAGACATTACCAGAAGAGCCGGAGTCTCTTCTGCAGTTATTGAATCGCTTCGGAGTCTTGGTGCGCTGGAAGGACTACCGGAATCCAGCCAGATGTCGTTATTTGGATTTTAAACAATTCATACTTATTTATAGAAAATGAAAGTGAAAGGAGCGGGAGACAATGAAACCATCTACTATTATTGCCATGATTTTAAGTTTTAGCGTCTTCTGTGCCGGTGCCACTTTGCTGGTACATAATCACTTGCAGGATCTGAATTCGGAAACCCGGCCACATACGTTGTACGAATATGACCTGAGCTCCGGGACCACTACCAATCAGAACGGTTCTGACCCATCTTCAGAAGATTCCTCTGAACCGGAAGAGCCTTCTGAAGTACAATCCTGGATTAGTACGCATCTTCTTCACCGTACTGCCAGAAGACAGCTGTCCCGTTCAACAGCAGAACCTGCTACAGAAATCTTTGTAACACCGGATGTTGTTACCTCAGGTACAACAGAACCGGCAAAAGAAAACACCACTGCAAGCACAACCTCAACCACAACAACCACAACAACGACTACAACTACAACTACGTCAAGTACTACTTCAAGTACTACTTCCAGTACCTCAGGCTCTACAACGGAAAGCACCACTGAATCGCAGACAAAACCGGATCCGGAAGTACCGAAGTATTACTATCTTGTTGAGGATGACACCGGAATTTTCCATTGGGGTGGCACAACAAATCCGTATCCATATGGACGTGTCCCGGATGGATACACCCTTTATTACGGTACCTACGGAGAATTGGTGGAAAAAGGATATACCCCATGTCCCAGCTGCTTCTGGTAAGCAATTGAACAGCTGAACGGAATGGGTTATAATAAAGCAAAATTCAGTCTGTAGGAGGACCGCAATATGGAATACGAAAACAATACTGTTACCGAAGTAAAGGAAGAAGAATCCCTGGTTGAACTGGTAAAAGAAAAACTCATCTCTCTTGGTAAGGACAAGCTCCTTCCCATGGTTGTTTCTTTTGCAAAGGATCAGCTTCTCCCGACCGTTCTGGAAAGCCTGAAGGATATTGCCGTAAATGACATTGTTCCGTTTGTAGCAGATAAACTTTCCGCTATCTTTAGCAAAAAAGAAGACTAATTGCCCGTTGTAGCAATTACCAGAAGCAATAACAAAAGCCCTCACTGCTGTGAGGGCTTTTTTCTGTCCTTATGATGCGGTAAAACCGCTGTAGTGCCGATTACAGAATGCAGGGCTGGTCAGACAGTTTCTGGTTGATATACTTGGTAATAACGTCATGAACCTTGTCTTCGCGGTCTGCAACAATGCAATAATCTTCCAAAGCCAAACCTGCAACGGTAATGGCAGCGTGGAACTTGGTATGGACCAGAGCGTCTACGTTCAGACTTTTGCCGAAGTTGTAACGTTCCATGGCGTCAACGTGAACGGCTTTGTCATAAGCTTCCCGGTCATTGTATTTGTCAATCATGGGCTGCTTGGAAACAGTGCAATGGGTTTCGTTAGCAAAACGGTCTGAAAGAACGTAATAAATTTCACCGTCTTCGTCTGCCAGGGTCAGTTCTACTGCATAAACGTCAATCAGTCCAATGTCGTAAAAGTCGGTTTTAATCTCTTTGATAGTGTACATGTTTTGCCTCCTGAAATAGTAATAATATAGGGGGTGAATAATTCTTACAGGCAACATCATACCTTACCGTTAAACAATTAACAAGAGTTAAACTTTGCACTTTTGCGAAAGTGCAAAGTTTAACCTGCTTTTTCTGCGTTTTTATCAAAACAGCGGCCTTTATTCTTTGCACTTTTCGTCAAAGTGCAAAGCGGGTTTTCCTTTTAATGGCAATAGGCCCTCCTTGTTTTGGACATACGGCTTAAGAACCCTTCAAAAACCAGGTGGTCTTTAAAGCAGGATTGGAATTTGTTGGGATTATACAGTTCTTTCCGATAATTGGAAACCAGAGAGGTACATTCGCTGATGGTGCGGGCTACAAAGCCAACACAGGTATCTTTCTTATACTGCTTGGGAATGGTGTGAAGATAAAGCAGAATTAAGCCGCCAATGCTGTATTTGAAAAGATCCGGCCGGGATTTTCGCTGCTCTATCTTCTCTTCAATTTTCTTTTTTTCTGTTGCAGTAACCGGCAAAGCAAAAAGAGCGCAAGGAACTTCCTCGCCTTTATAGGTAGGATGAAGCCGGTAATCTTCTGTGACAAAGCCTTTTTTTCCTGTAAAACTATAGAAGGTGGGAAAGTAGCGGCTGGTGCTAATGGACACGTGAGAATAATTCCACAATCCAATTCCTTTAATCAGGCGAGACAGTTTGTTGGGATAATCGGTCAGTAAAACATAAATCCGTTCATTCGGTTTTCTTTTATTCATAAAAGGGGACTCCTTGTTTTTCATAAGATTGCATGATAGGATTGTAAACAACCTTGGTTGCTTATTCAATAAACATTCCTTTAAAGCAGAAGGATATCCAACTTTTTTCAAAAACAGGTGGTTATTTATGGCAAACAAAAATGATTTAAGATTTATTAAAACGGAAAAACTGATCCGGGAAACGTATTTGACGCTGAAGAAAAAACAGTCAGCACCGGTGAAAGTAACCGAACTGTGTAACGCTGCGCTGATTAACAAAACTACGTTCTATGCACATTATGAAACCATGGAAAGCCTGCATAACAGCATTTGCAAAGAAACCGTAAAGAATTTGTTGGATGACTGTGAAGTGGCGGATCAGGCGTTTGAAAAAATGGAGGACTTTGTTTGTGCACTGGTAACTGCCATTCTTGCAGAGGAAGATACCCTGAACGCTTTGTATCGTAACAATACCTCCGGTATGCTGAAGGACTTTGAAGAGGAACTGTTGAAGATTTATCTGCAGGACGAAGAGGACCCGGACAGAAGAAACAAAATTACATTTTGTATTGGTGGAGCCTCCCGGCTCTTATTTATGAGCCGAAATCCGGAAAGTATTCATACTGCGGTGCAGCTGATGGAAAAAGTTTTTGATCTTTCCTGAAAAAAGTAAAATAGGGCTTGCTTTCTAAAAAAATATCGGTACAATATAGTTGTAGTTAGCAAAGGCTAACTAAAGAGAAATTAAAGCCTGGAGGTCACCACTATGTTAGAACTCATGGAATGCGTAGCAGTAGGCGTAGCTGTTGCCGGTGGCACGGCTTCCGTTCAGACGGCAGTCAAGCACTGGGCTAAAAATCAGCTCTCTAAGTGACATAAACACACATTCTTCGGGAAGAAGGGCATCCGTTCTGGATGCCCTTCTTTCTGCCTTTCACGGATGTCCATATTCTTTTTGTAACTCTTTGTAAATAGCATTTTGCCTGTGGGACAGGTAAAATAAGACAGTAAGTATAAGTTTGATTAAGGAGAATGATTATGCCAGATACCCTTTTCCATATCTTATTGGTTATATTACTGATTATCTTTGCTGCTTTTTTAATTTTTTTAATTCGAAAAGTCTTACAGACCAGCCGAGAATGGAAGCAGAATAACCAGGCGCCGCAGGAGGCCGTGCCGGCTACGGTGGTTTCCAAAAGCGTAGAGCGCTTCCAGAAAAAACAAAAGCACCTGGACGGCGCCGACAGCGGCATCTTCCATGTCCGCTTTCGCCTGGAAGACGGAACCGAAGTAAATTTTCATGTATTTGAAGAACAGTATGCGGGCATGGAAGAGGGGGACGCAGGGGTACTGCATCGCCAGGGAACACGGTTTTTACGCTTTGAAAAGACGGGAAAAACCAACCCTTGAAACAGCCAGAACGGCAGAGTATAATTCTAACCAAGTTATCTGAGAGTCCACCTCTCTTTCTGGAGGAACATTTATGCTTGGCAAGTATGTCAGGGTTAAAGTGACACATCCTATGTTCTCAGAAAACGCGGCGGATCATACGGAATATCCGCTGAATTTTGGAGAAATTATTTATGTCACAGCCCGTCAACAAGAGAAATTATACGCGTTTGTTCTCGGCATAAATCACCCGGTGGAAACCTTTGACGGACGTATTATTGCATCCTTTGAACATCAGGGAAAGCTCTATTACGTTGTAGCACCTAAAAGCAAAAGATACATTGTAAATGACATTGGACCGGCTCTGTCCTTTCTGCATCCGGAAGACCTTCGTTGTTATTTTGAATGTTCTTGCGGAGCAGTGGTTTACAGGGAAATCGGCGGTCAGATCCGCTACCTGGTTATTAAGAACAAGCGCAGTGCCCACTGGAGTTTCCCGAAAGGTCATGTAGAACCCGGGGAAACCTATGAACAGACCGCAAAGCGGGAAGTACTGGAAGAAGCAGGTATTCATATCAAGATTGCCCCCGGCTTTCGGGAATCTTCCAACTACATGATCCAAAACCGCGCAGAAAAAACCGTCCTGATTTTTGTGGCCGGTACGCGGGATGTTAATACGGTTATTCAGGAATCAGAAATTGAAGATTATGCATGGTTGACCTATGAAAATGCCATGCGGCGCTTAAAGTTTGAAAATGATCTGAAAATCCTGACGGATGCGCGTGCCTTCCTGTTGGAACGGGACTACATTACCGAAACCGGTCTGGGTCCCAAAGGCGTAGCGTCTAAAGCAAAAGTAAGGCGTTCCGGACGGCAACAGCGCCGGTAAGACAGACTGAAAGAAAAATTGCAAAAGGCCCCGATGAGTACAGAGGACTCTGCGCTTATCGGGGCTTCTCTTATTGTTTTTTAGGGATGCACTTTCCCATTTTTACTTTTTCTTTCTGGCGGATACCGGGAATTCGTTTTTAGTGTAAGTTTCCCAGACATCCATTCGATCCTCTTCATCAATTTCACGGATGACCTTTGCCGGTACGCCAGCCACAATGCTGTTTGGCGGAACATCCCTGGTTACCACGGCACCTGCGGAAACAATGCTGTTTTTGCCGATGGTTACACCGCCACAGATGGTGGCACTGGAGCAAATCCAGCAGTTTTCCTCTATGGTAATGGGGGAAGAATATTCCAGATCATGGTGACCATCCGGATAATCAGCAGGCAGGCGTTCTTCCGGAAGGAACGGATGGTTTGGCGTTGCCAGAGTAACATTGGCACCAATCCAAACGTTGTCTTTCAGTGTGATAGGTGAAACATCCAGGAATGTACAGTTGTAGTTTACAAAGCAGCCCTTTCCGACATGAATGTTGACACCGTATTCACAGTAAAACGGGGCAAAGACGGCAAGAGAATTTCCCCTGGCGGATGGAATCAGACGTATTAAAGCAAGCTGCTTTGATGCAATTCTCCAGAGCGGAATCCGGTTGAATCGGTCACATCTGGTAAGGCCTAAGGCATGTTGCTTGAACAGATCTTTGCTGGAAGAGTTATAAAGCTTTCCGGCCACCATTCTGTCCCAGTCGCTGATGTTGTTATACATAATTTTCCTCCTGTTTTATGGTTAAGACGCCATATAATGGGTTCATTTTACCCCTGGAAGCAGTTACAAGTCAATTGACGAGGGTGGAAAAGGGGAGTAAGATAAAGCTGTTTTTGATTGTTCAGCCAAGGAGGTTTTTACTATGAAAACAGATAAGAAGTCCGAGCATGTGGATGTAAAGCGGATTGCCGGAAAGGTGTCCGGAGCGGTTGCCATTGCCACGGTTTCCCACGAAGATGAATCAGAGACGGATTGGAGCAAATTTGATGAGTTCCACGCCTTTTTAAAGGAAAACTTCCCGCTGGTTCATGAAAAACTGACGCTGGAGCAGGTTGGCAAAGCCAGTCTGATGTTCTACTGGAAGGGGACAGATGAATCCCTGGACCCCATTGCATTTCTGGGACACCAGGACGTAGTTCCTATTGCAGAGGGTACCGAAGGGGACTGGGAGCATCCGCCGTTTTCCGGATATAATGACGGCAAGTATATCTGGGGCCGCGGTTCTCTTGACATGAAGAACCATTTAATTTGTATGATGGAAGCAATGGAATTGCTTTTGGAAGAAGGATATACTCCGAAACGCGGCATATATCTGTTGCTGGGCCACAATGAAGAAATTGTGGCCGGTAGCACGAATGGCGCGCGGGACATGGCCGCGTTGCTGAAAGAACGTGGCGTGCATCTGGATTCACTGATTGACGAGGGCGGCGCCATGATGGCAGTCAAGGGCCCAATGGGCCTTGGCTTCTCCTTTGGCGGCGTCGGCGTATCCGAAAAAGGATATGCCGATGTCAAAGTAACGGTAGACGGCACCGGCGGCCATTCGTCCCGCCCGCCGAAGCATACAGCGGTTGGTTTGCTGGCAGACAAGGTGCACAATCTGGAAGCTAACCCAATGGAGCCACATATGACGGAAACGTTGCGTGGTCTGATGCTGGCATTGTCAGATGCTTTGCCGCTGGGCCTTGGTATTTTCCCAAAACTGATTTTGAAAGCGCCAAAACTTCTGACCACCGTTATGGCAGCGGACGTTACCGGCGCGGCGTTTGTACGCACTACCCATGCGGTTACTATGTGCGAAGGCTCGCCGGCAGCCAATGTGTTGCCGACTTCCGCCAACTGCACCATTAACTTCCGTATTATTCAGGGCGATACCGTAGATGACGTCTTAAAGCATGTAGAAAAATGCATGGGCGGAAAAGGCACCAAGATTGAACTGGTAAAAGGAAAGGAAGCTTCCATTACTTCTCCGTCTGACTCCCGTGCTTACCAGACATTAAAGAAAACAGCGCAACTGTATGACAGGAAGAACTTAATTGCGCCATACCTGCTGGTTGCCGGCACGGATGCGGAGCACTATGAAGTGGTATGCGAAAATATTTATCGCTTTTCTCCATTTAGTGTGCCAATTAACCTGATGCTGACTACCCACAGCACCAATGAACACTGCCCGGTAGATCAGTTGGAACAGGCAGTTACCTTCTTTAAACG
>CAVHZY010000002.1:114222-201376 GCA_963640645.1 uncultured Phascolarctobacterium sp.
AATAAGAAAGGTCTGTTATGAAGAAAACTTACGTAGTAAAAGAAGAAAGCTTTCTGAGCAAACAGTGGAAAAAGCAACAGGAAAAGAAGAAAGAGCAGAAGGCGGCAGAAGCAGCAGAGCGCCGGCCGGCCTATTTGCGCAGGGAAACCGCCGCATATCTGTTGCTGGCTTTGTTACTGTTTGCTATTGTGTCTTCCGTTAACACTCTGACGAACGGCTGCATTGTGGGCGCTCTGCTCCTGATGCCCGCCGTGGTAGCGCAGGTTGCCGAACACCATAAATGGGCGTACAGCTTATATATGTTAGTTCTTGCCGGATTCCTGATCGGACTTCTGGTTGGTGGCCAAATCGCCTGGCTTGTTTTAAGCATCATTTGTGCCGCTCTTGGCGCAATCACTTTGCTGGCCATCCATTTTATGGGACTTGATGAAGACTAATCCTTGATAAACAACGGATCGCAGACTGCTTTTTCGGCCTGCGGTCCGTTCTCCTTTAAGGCGTGTTTAGCGTTAGAATCGGCTTGTTTGCAAGGTGGGCTTGTGTTAAACTGTTTAAGATATTGAAGAAAGGGAGGATCTTTGTGGATAAAGGAAAATTCTACATTACCACTGCCATTGCTTACACTTCTCGTAAGCCACACATCGGCAATTCTTATGAAATTGTCTTGACCGACGCAATTGCGAGGTACAAGCGAATGCAGGGGTACGACGTATTCTTCCTGACCGGGACCGATGAGCACGGCCAAAAAATTGAAGGCTATGCCAAAAATGCAGGGGTAACCTGTAAGGAGTATGTAGACAAGGTGGCGGGGGAAATCCGTGGCATCTGCGATTTACTCAATTGCTCCTATGACAAGTTTATCCGTACAACCGATGACTATCATGAAAAAGCTGTACAGCATATTTTCAAGAAATTATACGATCAGGGAGATATCTACAAAGGACATTACGAAGGCTTATATTGCACGCCTTGTGAATCATTCTGGACGGAATCCCAGCTGGTAGACGGAAAATGCCCGGATTGTGGCAGGGAAGTTCATCCTGCAAAGGAAGAGGCTTATTTCCTGAAACTGTCTAAGTATCAGAAGCAACTGGAAGAATACATTGAATCCAATGAAAACTTCATTTATCCGGAAGCACGGAAGAAGGAAATGCTGAACAATTTCATTAAACCGGGTCTGCAGGACCTGTGCGTTTCCAGAACTTCTTTCAAGTGGGGTATTCCGGTTCCGTTTGATGAAAATCATGTTATTTACGTCTGGATTGATGCATTAAGCAACTATATTACGGCGCTGGGTTATGATCCGGAAGGCTCCGGTGAACTGTACAGTAAATACTGGCCGGCTGACGTACACATTATTGGTAAGGATATTGTACGTTTCCATACCATTTACTGGCCAATTATGCTGATGGCACTGGGTCAGCCACTGCCGAAGCAGGTCTTTGGTCATCCGTGGCTTCTGTTCGGAGAAGACAAGATGTCCAAGTCCAAAGGAAACGTAATTTATGCGGATGACTTAACCACCCTCTTCGGCGTGGATGCCACTCGTTATTATCTGCTTTCCGAAATGCCACATGCATCTGACGGTTCCATTACCTATGAAACCATGATTGAACGCTACAATTCCGATTTGGCAAACACCATTGGCAACCTGGTCAACAGAACCATTGCCATGACCAACAAATACTTTGACGGTGTTATTCAGGCACCAACGGCAAAAGCGCCGGTGGATGAAGACCTGGCCAACGCCTGCCTGGCTGCCGTTTCCAAAGTGGAAGAGTGCTTTGCCGGATATAAGATTGCAGACGCAGTAGATGCAGTTGTTGGCATTGCAAAGCGTGCCAACAAATATATAGACGAAACGGAGCCCTGGGCGCTGGCCAAAGATCCGGCGCAAAAGGAGCGGCTTGGCACGGTGCTTTACAACCTGCTGGAAGCCATCCGTTATCTGGCCATCATGCTGAAGCCATTCTGTCCGGATACGTCTGCCGCCATTTTTGCACAGGCCAACCTGGGCAAGGACGGCTATGACACACTTGCTCATTTCGGTGGTTTGGAATCCGGCCGTAAAGTCGGCCAGGCCAAGCCGCTCTTTGCCCGGATTGACAAAGAGGAAATGTTTGAAAAGATTTCTGCCCGCCAGAAGGAAGTGCAGGCTGCAGAAGAAGCCAACAATGCTAAAGTAAAGGCAGAACTGGAAGGTGTAGCCCAGATTGGTATTGATGACTTTTCTAAAGTAGAATTGCGTGTTGCCGAAATCAAGGCCTGTGAACCAATCAAACGTGCCAAAAAGCTGCTGAAATTGACGCTGGACGACGGCGAAGGCGGCCGTGTGGTAGCTTCCGGTATTGCACCCTGGTATAAGCCGGAAGACCTGGTTGGGCATAAGGTTGTTATTGTGGCCAACCTGAAGCCGGCCACCCTTTGTGGCGTAGAATCGCAAGGAATGATTATTGCCGCTGACGTCGGCGAAAAGGATGTTAAAGTTCTCTTTGTAGACGATTTCCCCACCGGCGCAACCTTCCGCTAAAACTAATTAAGGGGCGCATCTAAATGCGCCCCTTGTTTTTATATTAGGAGTGCTTATGTTAACAAACATTTTTGATACCCACGCGCACTATGATGATGAAGCCTTTGCTGCTGACAGAGATGAACTGCTTGGCTCCGTTCTTCCCGAAAACGGTGTGTCTCTGGTGCTGACCCAGGGCACTGACCTGGTCAGCTCCGTACACTCTTTGGAACTGGCAAAAAAGTATGATTACGTTTATGCTGCCATGGGTTACCACCCGGAACAGGCCGGGGACGAACGCAAAGGAGACTTGGACCTGATTGCAGAGTTTCTGGAAAAAGAGCCAAAGGCGGTTGCGGTCGGGGAAATCGGCCTGGATTACCACTGGGATGAAAATCCACCCAAAGAAACGCAGCTGGATTTGCTGGGCCGCCAATTGGCTCTGGCCAGGGATCTGGACATGCCCGTTGTTATTCATGACCGGGATGCCCACCAGGACTGCCTGACACTGCTGCAAAAATACCGCCCGAAGGGTGTGATGCATTGCTTCAGCGGCTCTGTGGAATTCCTGCAGGAAATCCTGAAACTTGGCATGTACATCGGCCTTGGCGGTGCTGTTACGTTTAAAGGTGCTAAAAAACCGCTGGCTGTTGCCAAAGAAGTACCACTGGATCGCCTGGTATTGGAAACGGACTGCCCATATATGGCTCCGGTTCCCTTCCGCGGCAGGCGCAACCAGTCCGACTACATTGCCGAAGTGGCCAAAGTTATTGCGGAGCAGAAAGGCATGGATGCACAGGACCTGATTAACCGTTGCAACGAAAACGGTCGGTGCCTGTTTAATATTCCTGAATAAAAAGAAGGAAAGTTTCAATGACTGACTTGCAAAAAGAATTATTTCAGTTGCAGGATATGGCATATAAAGATTTCCAGAGTAAATTAATTCCGAATGTGGAGCAGGAAAAAGTTATTGGCATTCGGACTCCAGAACTTCGGAAATTTGCGAAGCAATTTTCCAAAAGCAAGGCGGCGGCAGCGTTTTTGGAGGACCTGCCGCATTTCTATTATGAGGAAAATAACCTGCATATGATGCTGCTGATAGAAATGCGGGACTTCTCCACCTGCCTGGAAAAGATGGAAGCCTTCTTGCCTTACGTGGACAACTGGGCCACGTGCGATTTACCATTGCCACAGTGCTTTAAAACACACAAAGAAGAGTTGCTGCCGCACATTTACAGGTGGCTGGACAGCCAGCACACTTACACTGCGCGCTATGCCATTGGCATGCTTATGCGGCTGTTCCTGGAAGATGATTTTGCACCGGAGTACCTGATGCGGGTGGCCAAAATCCGGTCGGAAGAATACTACGTCAACATGATGATTGCCTGGTACTTTGCCACCGCACTGGCCAAACAATGGGATGCCACCATTCCGTATTTGGAGCAGCGCAGGCTTACTTCGTGGGTTCACAGAAAAACCATTCAGAAGGCAATAGAAAGTTACCGTATTACTCCGGAGCAGAAAAACTATTTACGGACTCTCCGAACCGCTGGCACAACTTCATCCGCACCAGGTTTCCATTAAATGGAACCTGCGCCGATTCAAAAGAAAACAAAAATTGCTTGCCGGGTGTAAGCCCGGCTTTTTCATATTTTTCTATTTTTTGCAGAGCCGCTGTTCGATATCCCTCCTGATCCATCATCCCGAAATGTTCGTAATAAACCTCTGCCTGTGTGTCTATATCCAGAATGGTGAAATCCGGATACGTCAGTTGCCCGTTAAGAACAAGCGGCTTTTCATATTGGTAGGGAAGCTGCATCGCCCGAAGCAGGTTGGCAATTGTCATTTCCGATTTTGACCGGACTTTTTCTCCGTTTTCCGTCAGATAAATGCAGTTTTCCGGATGGAAATTGGCATTAGACGGCAGGCCGGTTTTGTCCGTTAACCAATGTTGGACGTAGCCGGCCCGGGTAGGGTAGATGGGCGTGATATATGGTTGTATGGCTGCTGGCATTTTAGAAAAAACGTCGTGCGGATCTTCTATTTTCTGCAACAGAGGAAGAACCTTACTTAAAACATGAAAATTTTCTTTTTGTCTGGCGAGTAAGTTTTCCTCATATCTTTTTTGCGCCAACCGGCGTATGGTGGTCTCATCTTTCCTGGAAAGGTAGATCCGGCCGTCTTCTCCTTTTCCAACTCTCTGATAAAATTGAACGGACTTCTTGTTCTTTGCTACCAGCAGTTTGCCGCTTGGCGCTGTTTGTAATTTTTTTGAGATCTGTTTTATTTCCTGCTGTTCTGCTTCAAGCTCTTCTTGAATAGTTACTATCATTTGATTTAATTCAAATTGGGTCATGAATAGGTTCCTCCTCTTTTTCTTTTAACATATCATTTTGGAGGGGGAGGAAACTATAGAATGATAAGTTCGTAAGGACGAAAGATAGTTGACCTATAAGTTGGAAATAGGGCATAAGTACGCCAAAAACAGTGCTCTTTTGGTGGTACTTATTTGTGACGTAAACTGAAAAAAGAAAATTACCGCAGATTATGTGGTTAGGGCTAATATGAGGTAAACGGAAACGGAATTTACCTCATATAGCTGTCCACGGCTAAAAATGAGGTAAACCAGGTAAGAGACGCTGTTTTGGTACGAAAGATATTTTCGTAAAGTACCGCAGATTATGTGATTGTGGCCAATCTGCGGTAAATGGGAAAGGGGTTTACCACAAATAGCTGACTGCGGTTGGAAATGAGGTAAATTAAGTAAGGGCCACTGTCTTGATGCGAAAGATATTTTCGTAAAGTACCGCAGATTATGTGATTGTGGCCAATTTGCGGTAAATAAAAAAGAAAACTACCGCAGATTGGCCATGGTGGCGCAAAATGCGGTAGTTTTGGATTTAAAGGGTGTTTTCGGCCTGGGTGACGCGGTAAGCAAGCTCGGCAAGTTCGTCATAGGTGGAAAGCCTGCCAATGGCGTTGCGGTACTGCGCGGCGCCACGGACGCCCCGGATGTACCAGGCTGCGTGCTTGCGGGCCTCGCGCATGCCAATTTTTTCACCTTTATACTCTACTAAGAGGGCTACATGCTTTAGTAAGACACGCATGCGCTCGGAAGCGGGTGGCTCCGGCAGAATGCGTTCCTGGGTCAGGAACGCATTGACCTGTTGGAATACCCAGGGGCGCCCCTGGGCACCGCGGCCAACCGCAATGGCGTCCACGCCGGTCAGCTCTAACATTTTGGCGGCAGAAGGACCGTCCGTTACGTCCCCGTTCCCGATGACGGGAATGGAGACCGCGGCCTTCACCTGCCGGATGGATTCATAGTCTACCGGCGGTGCATACATTTGCTCCCGGGTGCGCCCGTGTACGGTAATGGCAGCAACGCCTGCATCTTCCAGCCGCTTGGCCAGTTCCACGCAAACCAAGTGGTCAGAATCCCAACCGGTCCGGATTTTACAGGTAACCGGAATCGGTACGGATTTGACCACGGTTTCGGCAATTTCCTGGGCCAGTGGCAAATTCTTAAGCAAGGTGGAACCGCTGCCGTTACCAACAATTTTGGGCGCCGGACAGCCCATGTTAATGTCTATCATATCCGGACCGAAGGCCATGGCTTTTTCGGCGGCCAGGCCCAGTGTGGCAGGGTCATAACCGAACAGCTGGATGGCACCCGGATGTTCTTTTTCAGATAAAAACAGTAATTCTTCTGATTTCCGGTCTCCCATAACGTAGCCTTTGGCGGACACCATTTCCGTAGTAATGCCCGCTGCGCCGTAGTCCAGGCACAGCTCCCGCATGGCGCGGTCTCCGACCCCGGCCAGGGGCGCCAAAAAGCAGGCCCGGTCCGGAAAACAGAGGTTCCCAATTTGCAAGAAAACACCTTCTTTTTTGAAGCTTTCGATATTTTAACAAGCTCCCGTCCGGATTGCAATAGAGCCCTTATTATGCTAGAATTTACCATGCTAAAAAAGGAAAAAGTACGTGAAAAAAGGTACACCGTGTGCGGAGGAGGAACAAGTATGACCCTATTGGTACTGGACGGAAACAGCATTATTAACCGTGCCTTTTACGGTATTAAGCTGCTTTCTACCAAGAACGGACAGTTTACCAATGGCATCTATGGATTTTTAAATATTCTCCTTCGTTTGGAAGAAGAAACCAATCCGGACGGGGTAGCCATTGCCTTTGATTTAAAGGCACCTACGTTCCGTCATAAGCTGTATGACCAGTATAAGGCGGGGCGGCATGCCATGCCGCCGGAACTGGCATCCCAGATGCCCATTTTAAAAGAGTTGCTAACAGATCTTGGTTACCAACTGGTAGAGCAGGAAGGCTATGAAGCAGATGATATTTTAGGAACCTTAGCCAAAGCCTGCGGCACGGAAACGCAGTGCTTCCTTGCCACCGGAGATCGGGACAGTTTGCAACTGGTACGGGACAATGTTACGGTGCTACTGGCTGCCACCAGACGTGGCCAGCCGGAAACCGTACATTACACTCCGGAACTGGTCAAGGAAACCTACGGCGTTACCCCGCCGCAGCTGATTGAAGTAAAAGCCCTCATGGGAGACGCTTCCGACCACATCCCGGGTGTGGCCGGCATTGGACAAAAAACAGCCGGTGCCTTAATTGCTGATTACAATAGCATTGATTATATTTACGACCATTTGGACGAATTACAGATTAAACCGGGCGTGCGGGCCAAACTGGAAAAAGATAAAGACAGTGCCTATCTTAGCCGCACGCTGGGTACCATCTGCACCTCCGTGCCAATGGACGCTGACCCCACCC
This sequence comes from uncultured Phascolarctobacterium sp., assembly GCA_963640645.1. Classification (GTDB taxonomy): domain Bacteria; phylum Bacillota; class Clostridia; order Oscillospirales; family Acutalibacteraceae; genus RUG420. Next base: position 121,526 of record CAVHZY010000002.1, read on the forward strand.
ATTATGTGGTTGGAACCGGCAACCATGCCAAAGCAGCCAAAACGCTGGCTCGCCTGGAAATGTTTGCCATGATTGACAAACTTGGTTTGCGGGACGAAGCAGTCAGTCTGGAAGCCGCCGAAGAAACAACGGAAAGCATCCCGGTAAAAGAGTTGCACGCATTTTCTGACTTACTTCCGCTTCTACAGGCACAAAATCAGGAACAGGGCCAACAGCAAAGCCGGACCAAAGCCGTCTTTACTTACCACTTAGAGGACGGGCAGCTGTCAGAGCTGGCCTTTTCCATAGACGGAACCATTTATTATCTGGATGAAACTGCCGACAAGACAGGTTTTTCCGCGTTTCTGGAAGATGACGGAATTGCCAAAATTACTGCGGAATCCAAGCCCCTGTTTCATTATGGCTTTGAACAGAATCTTACCATCCGGAATGTGTGCTTTGACGCATCCCTGGCCGGTTATATACTAAATCCGTCTGCCAACGCGTATGACCCCATGCGCCTGTTGGAAGAGTACGGAAAAGCAACGCCGGGTAAGCTGGCTGCAGAATATGACACAGACTTCCTGCGGGAAGCAGTGGCCCTGGACTGTATTAAAGACCAGCTGCTGACACAGATAAAGGATAACAATCAGGACCAGTTGCTTACCCTTGAAATTTCCCTGGCGGAAGTACTTGCTTCCATGGAACATATTGGGTTCCTGGTAGATAAAGACGGTTTGCAGGAATATGGCAAAGTCATTGCCGAAGCAGTGGACCGTTTAGCCTCCCGCGTCTATGAGCAGGTTGGTTATGAATTTAACCTGAATTCGCCCAAACAACTGGGCAAGGCCCTCTTTGAAGACCTGGGCCTGCCTGCCAAAAAGAAAACCAAAAGTGGATATTCCACCAACGCGGAAGTGCTGGAGGGACTTGCCCCACAGTATCCGGTAGTGGCGGATGTTCTGGAATATCGTACGGTATCCAAATTAAAATCCACGTATTGTGACGGCCTCCTGAAGGTAATTGGCGCAGACGGGCGGATCCATTCTACGCTGAACCAGACGGAAACACGGACGGGCCGTATCAGCAGCTCGGAACCGAATTTACAGAACATTCCGGTTCGAAAACCCATTGGCGCTGAATTGCGGAAGTTCTTTGTGGCTAAGCCGGGTTACACGCTGGTGGATGCTGACTATTCTCAAATTGAACTTCGCGTTCTTGCCCACGTGGCAAATGACGCCAACATGATTGCGGCATTTGAAAGTGGGGAAGACATTCATAAAATTACTGCATCGCAAGTGTTCCATGTGCCGTTGGATTACGTTACGCCGCAGATGCGTTCTAACGCCAAGGCGGTCAACTTCGGCATTGTTTACGGAATTGGTGCATTTTCCCTGTCTCAGGATATTGGCGTTACGCGAAAGGAAGCGCAGCAGTATATTGACCACTATCTGGAAAACTTCAGCGGGGTGGACTCCTACATGAAGCAGGTTGTGGAAGAGGCCAAAGAAAACGGCTACGTAACTACAATGTTCCAACGCCGCCGGTATTTGCCGGAGCTGAGCGCTTCTAACCGGATGCTTCGTGCCTTTGGCGATCGGGTGGCACGTAATGCGCCCATCCAGGGGACGGCCGCAGACATTATCAAAATTGCAATGGTGAAGGTATATCACCGTTTACAGGAAGAGCAGCTGGATGCACAGCTGATTATGCAGATCCACGACGAACTGATTGTGGAAGCCAGAGATGACATTGCAGACAAGGTTTGCGGTATTGTAAAAGAGGAAATGGAACATGCCTGCACCATGGCAGTAAAACTGTCCGTGGATGCACATACCGGCAAAAGCTGGTATGATGCCAAAGGCTGATAATACCGACCCGGGCAGAAAGAGGAATCCGTATTGAAAATTATTGGTATGAGCGCCTTAACCATTCCGGCGGTCCATGCATTGGAAGAAGAATGTTTTTCCCACCCCTGGTCTGTGGATTCTATTGAAGAATCTTTTGGAAATCCAAATTCCCACTTCTTTGTTTGTGTGGAAGAAGACGGCCGGGTGCTTGGGTATATCAGTTATTACCAGATTCGGGACGAAGCCTTTCTTAACAACGTGGCAGTTACTGCCACAGCCAGACGAAAAGGCGTTGGAACAGCACTGGTGCAGAAGGCGGTAGCGGATGCGTCTGCCAATGCCGCCAGTTTCTTATCTTTGGAAGTACGAAGATCCAATCAGGCGGCCATTGCCTTATATGAAGGGCAGGGCTTTGATCTGGAAGGGGTACGGAAAAAGTTTTACCGTGACCCGGAAGAGGACGCTTTTATTTATACTATTCACTTTAATCAGACCGTACCGCCCTGCTGTGCGGATACGGGAAAGGTCGAATTTATATGAAAATCTTAGGCATTGAAAGCTCTTGTGACGAAACTGCGGTTTCTGTCGTAGAGAATGGACATATTGTCCTTTCCAATGTCATTGCCAGTCAGGTGGAAGAGCATAAGCTGTACGGCGGCGTAGTGCCGGAGATTGCTTCCCGTCGTCATACGGAAGCGGTATCTGCCATTACACGGCAGGCACTGGAAGAAGCCGGTTGTACAATGGATGACATAGAAGCCATTGCCGTTACTGCCGCGCCGGGGCTGATCGGGGCACTCCTGGTCGGCGTCAACTTCGCCAAGGGCCTGTCTATGAGTACCGGTAAGCCACTGGTTCCGGTGCATCACCTGCGGTCCCATATTGCTGCCAATTACATCAGTCATCCGGACTTAAAGCCGCCATTTCTGGCCCTTGTCGTGTCCGGCGGACATTCTCATATTGTAGAAGTAAAGGATTATACCAGTTATACTATTGTCGGACGGACACGGGATGACGCCGCCGGGGAGTGCATGGATAAATGCGCCCGGGTTCTGGGTCTGCCATATCCGGGTGGATTAAACTTAGATAAGGCTTCCCAGACCGGGAACCCGAAGGCGTATCCTATGCCGCATCCGAAAGTCAACGGCGCGGAATATGACTTCAGCTTTTCCGGCATGAAGACCTACGTTATTAACACCGTGCACAATCTGGAACAAAAGGGAGAAGCGGTCAGCGTACCGGACATGGGCGCTTCTGTCATTACCGGCGTGGTTCGCTGCCTGTCGGAAAACACCGAAAAGGCGGCCAAAGCGCTGGGCTATGACAAAATTGTCCTGGCCGGCGGCGTTTCCGCCAACTCGTTTCTGCGTTCCCGCATGAACACCCTATGCCAGCAAAACGGCTGGCAGCTGTATCTGCCGACAAAGAATCTTTGCGGCGACAACGCTGCCATGGTAGCGGCCCAGGGCTACTTTGAATACCAGGCAGGCTCCCGCGCCGGTCTGGACCTTAACGCCCGTGCCACTATGCCTATAGACGAATCTTTTTAAGGAGGCTTTCCAATGGAAAAGATCCTTGTTACCGGCGGTGCCGGTTTTATCGGAAGTAACTTTATTTACTATATGCTGAATGCACATGAGGACTGTCAGATTGTTTGTCTTGACAGTCTGACCTATGCCGGTTCCGTAAAGACACTGGAGCCGCTGCTGCAGCATCCGCGGTTCCGCTTTGTCAAAGGAGACATTACAGACCGTCACACGGTCTACCGGCTTTTCAAGGCAGAACACTTTGACAGCGTGGTCAACTTTGCTGCAGAGTCTCATGTGGATCGCTCCATTGACCATCCGGAAGTGTTCCTGACCACCAATATTATTGGTACCTCTGTTTTGCTGGATGCCTTCAACCGCTACGGCCTCCGCCGGTTCCATCAGGTTTCCACGGACGAAGTGTATGGGGACCTGCCCATAGACAGCAAAGAACTGTTTACGGAGCAGACACCGCTTTGCACCAGCAGTCCGTATTCCAGCAGTAAGGCATCTGCAGATTTGCTGGTTATGGCATATCACCGTACCTACGGAACACCGGTTACCATTTCCCGCTGTTCCAATAACTATGGTCCGTACCAGTTCCCGGAAAAGTTAATTCCGCTTATGATTTCCAACGCCCGTGCAGACAAAAAACTGCCGGTTTACGGAGACGGCATGAACGTACGGGACTGGCTGTATGTAGAAGACCACTGCCGTGCCATTGATCTGATTTTGCACAACGGCACCAACGGGGAAATCTACAACATCGGTGGCAACAATGAACGCCACAATATTACCATTGTAAAGAAAATTCTGGAGGCAGTCGGGAAAGACGAAAGTCTGATTGAATATGTTGCGGACCGGCCGGGACATGACCGCAGGTACGCCATAGACGCTTCCAAAATTGAAAAGGAACTGGGCTGGAAGCCGGAAACCAATTTTGAAGAGGGCATTGTAAAAACCCTGAACTGGTATCTGGCCAACGAAGACTGGGTTAACAACATTCTGTCCGGCAATTATCTGCAGGACTATGACAGACTATTTGCAAACCGGGAGTAAGCTTTTATGAAAATCCTTGTATTATCGGATTCCCACGGGAAAGAGGAATATCTTTATACCACCGTCTATGAACATCTGGACTCGGATGTCATTATCCATCTGGGAGACGGGGAGCGGGATATGGACGTTCTGCGGGACCTCCCGGCCGTACAAAGAAAACGGATTATTCAGGTGGCAGGCAACTGTGACTATGCTTCCCAGTTGCCAACCACTACCTTTGAAACCATTGGTGGATACAAGTTCTATATTACCCATGGCCACATGCAGCATGTAAAAATGGGTTATGACCTGATTACCCTTGATGCAAAGAAGCAAAACCGGCAGGTTGTCCTCTTCGGACACACCCATCAACCGTATTTTTCTGAAGAAAATGGAATTTATCTGTTCAATCCGGGTTCCCTTTACCGGGGTGAATATGGTATAATCTCCGTCGTTGATACGGAAATCACCTTTCAGCATCAGTCGTTATAGGCTGAAATACGCGCCCGTGGCTCAATGGATAAAGCACCAGATTCCGGTTCTGGGGATTGCAGGTTCGACCCCTGTCGGGCGTGCCAGGAAAAAGGCAGTCAGGATATCATCCTGGCTGCCTTTTTATTTTCGCTTTATTCTTTTCCCCGGCGAGTTACTTCTCATATTTTGCAAGTAACCGTTCCAAATTCAGGTGAAACATTTTTTCTTTTTCTTCTTCGGTAAATCCGGCTTTTAACAGACGCTCTATTTCTTCTGCAGCATCCCACATGGGGTAATCCGTGCCGAACAGAACCCGGTCGGCTCCGTAAATGTCCACTAACTGGCGCACTTTATAGGGCTCCAGACGGAAGGTAGAGGAAGAGGTGTCCACGTAGCAATGCTCCGTTGCCAGGTACGCGGCGCCGGTGGCCCATTCAGAATAACCGCCGAAGTGGGCTGCAATGCAATCTAAATTTGGAAATTCCCGCATGACGTTAACCAGTCGTTCTGCTTTGCTGAACTGTGTGCGGGAATCTCCCATATGAAACAGAATGGGGCAGACCCCTTCGGCCAGGCGGTATATTTCTTTGACTTTTTCATCATCCAGGTAAAAATTTTGAAAATCCGGATGCAGCTTAATGCCTTTCAGTCCGTGCGCCATGGCCCACCGGAATTCCTCTTCTTTGTTGTCGGAATCCGGGTGCATGGCGCAAAAGCCAATCAGCTGATCCGGATGTGCTGCCACAGCTTCCGCAATAAAGCGGTTAATAGGGCCAACCTGCGCCGGCCTGGTGGCAACGGAGTGTACCAGGTACTTGCTGATGCCGGCCCGTGCACCTTCTTCCAGAAGGTGTTCCAGGGTGCCGTCATAGGCCATGGTTATGCCATAAAAGTTTCCAACGTTGCTGGAAGCTTTTACAGCAATTTTTTCAGGATAAATATGAGCGTGAGCATCAATAATCATGAATTTGTTTCTTTTCCTTCTTTTCTGCTATGAATTCTTTCCTATTATAAATCTTTCGTTTATAATAAAAAGGGTTATTTAACGGAAAACAAAAATTAAAAAGGAGAAGTATTTTCTATGAATCAAAAAGAACCTGGCGGAAAATCTTCTGCCGGGAAGTTAAATTATGGCAGAACCATCCTCATCGGCTTCGGCTTTATGGCCTGTATGTTGTTTTGGTCTGTTTATAATTCCTACGTCCCGGTTATTTTCCGCGCCAAATTGACGGAAGTTTTTCAGGGTGACAGTGCGTTTGCCACTTATGTAAATGGACATAGCTGGCTCGCCTGGCTGTCTGTAGCCCTGATTGTAAACGCCATCATGACCATTGATAATATCTTTGGTGTTATTTTCCAACCGTACTTTGGAAAGAAGTCGGACCATACGCACTCCAAATGGGGAAAGCGGATGCCGTACGTGCTGATCTGCCTGCCAATCTGTGCCGTTGTCTATGCACTGATTCCAATGGCAGCCACCGTGAAATCCTCCGGTTTAAGCATTCTTTTAATGATGACGGTTATTATCTGCTTTAACTTTACCATGTCTGTGTGGCGTTCCCCGGTAGTTTCCATCATGCCGGACTTTACGCCAAGCCACCTGCAGTCAGATGCCAATGCAGTCATCAACATTATGGGTGGCATTGGTCAGATGGTCGGTTTTGTCATTGGCACCATTGCTGCTTTGCTTTGCGGTATCTTCGGATTTACGTCTTTGCAGGAAGCCCTGCAGGCCAAAACCAATGATCTTGGCCAGGTGCTGGATGACGCCGGAAACGTGGTTTTAGATGCGGCCGGTAATCCCACCTATGTGAATTACACGCCCATCTTCCTGCTGGTTTCCGTTATTGCACTGCTGTGCCTCCTGGTTCTTGCCATCTTCTACAAGAAAAATAAGGAACATGACCTTTCCGCCAAAGTGGAACTGGAAGCAGCAGGGGAAGAAGCCAAGAAGATTAAAATTAAAGATCTTCCCATTACCAAAGAGGAAAAAACCAGCCTGCTGGTTATGCTGGCAGCACTGTTCCTAATTAATAATGCAACCGAGGCTATTGTTCCGAACTTTACCAACTTTGCCAATACCACACTGCATGTACAGCCAATTTATTCTACGTTAATGATGGCGGTTTTTGCTGTATCTCTGGCATTGTTTGGCATTCCGGCCGGTATCCTGGGACGGAAGGTTGGCCGAAAGAAAACCATTATTGGTGGCCTGATTGTCATTATTGTCATGTTTATCATTTATTTGGTAGCATCCCAACTGCTTCCGGCAAAGGCAGACGGATCCATTAATACCTTTACCTGGGCTATTCTTTGGATTGCCCTGATTGTGGGCGGTGCTTCTGTTGGCGCAATCAACATTAATACGCTTCCACTGGTGCTTGCCATTGGCGGGCGGGAATACGTAGGAACCTTTACCGGTTACTATTACACAGCCACGTTCTCTGCTGCTGTTACCGGTCCAATCCTTTGCGGTCTGCTGATTGGCCTGTTCAAAGAAGACTACAACTACATGTTCCTGTTCTGCTCCATTCTCTTCACCCTCGGCCTGATTGCCATGTTCTTTGTAAAGCATGGCGAAGTTGGCAAAGATGAAGATACCGAATGGCTGGACGAAGCGGTAGCTGTTGCGTCTGACGAATAACCTGTTCTTTTAAACAACCCGAAAAGTAACCAAAACTGAATGAATTAACCTGAAGGAGCGCTTCCATGAATACGGAACAAAAGTTGCTGTTTTTAGATATTGACGGCACCTTAATGGACTTTCATTATGTAGTCCCGGATTCTGCCATGGAAGCGCTCCGAAAGGTTCGGGAAAACGGATGTTTATGTGTCATCAACACCGGACGCCCGTATTTGCACGTGGATCCGCGCATTAAAACCCTGCCACTGGACGGATTTATCTGCTCCTGTGGCATGCATGTCATTCTGCACGGAGAAGACCTGCTGCATGATTCCCTAACCAAAGAGCAGTCCCGCCTGGTAGTGGAAATGGCCAGGGCCTGCCGCATGGAAGTCATTTATGAAAGCGAAGATGCCATGTATTTTGATGACACTCTTCCCATGCGGGAGTACACTCTGCGGAGCCGCGCACATTTTGCCGCGGCCGGTGTGCCGACAGACCGCAGTATAGAAGACCCGGATTTCTGCATAGACAAATTTTCAGCGTGGTCTTTGGAAGACAGCAACCTTTCTGCTTTCTTGGAAACAATTCAACCTTTTTGCGATGTAGTGCCCAGAAAAAATCAGCTTTACGAATGTGTAAAAAAGGGCTATACCAAGGCCACCGGCATGGATTTAATCTTACAAAAGACCGGTATTTTACGTTCCAATTGTTATGCAATAGGGGATAGCGCCAACGACTTAACCATGTTACACTATGTACCGCACAGTATTGCCATGGGCAATGGTGACCAGGATGTCAAAGACGCCTGTGAATATGTAACTACAGATCTGCATGATGACGGGGTATACAAAGCCCTGCAACATTACGGACTTTTCTGATGAATACTACTTACTTATGAATGAAGGGACCTTTTGCAAATGAATCAGCAGCAACGACCGGCGCAACAGCCGAATCGGAAACCTATACCCAAAAAGAAGAAAAAGAAATTCAGCTTAAAGCGGGGAATCCGCAATTATAAACGCTTACGGCAGGAGGAGCGGGACAGTCGTCGTGTTACAAAACGTGGCAGCATTCCGCGCACCAGCTTTTCCCAATATGATATGGTAGACAGCAATAACGGCCGTTATGCCACCGCAACCACGCATGATGCCGTGCTGCGGGCACATGAAGAAAAACAGAAAAAGAAACGCCGGTATAATCCGTGGCGTCTGATTCCGTTTATTCTGGTGTGCCTGCTGGTGCTGGCCGGACTGGTGTTTGGTATCATTGCCATTGTTCATAAAATGAACAGTAATAACAGTCCCAAGGCAGAGGAAACTGCATCGCCGGCAAAAGGACAAGCCGTCAGCTTTACCTTTACGGCCTCCGGAGACAATCTGATTCATCAGCGTTTGTATGAACAGGCCAAAGCCAGAAGTACAGACGGCACATATGATTTTTCTTATTGTTATGCAAAGGTAGCCGACTTCTATAAGGAACATGACGTAAACTGGTTTAACCAGGAATCCTTAGCCAATAACAAACTGCAGGCCAGCTCTTATCCTACGTTTTCCACGCCGGGTCAGGCAGTGGAAGCACTGTATGATATGAATGTCCGTGTTTTCTCTATTGCCAATAACCATACGTATGACAAGGGCGCAACCGGACTGGATGCTACCGTAGACTTTTATGAAAATGATATGCCGGATGATATCTGTTATTCCGGCCTTTGGAAGAAAGATGACCTGACTTATATTCCTACCTATGAATATAAGGGAAAGACCATTGCCTTCTTAAGTTACACCTATGGTACCAACGGCATCAATACACCGTCAGACAGTACCAGACGGGTTATTTACACAGATGAAACAGACGTCATTAAGGCCCAGGTAGAAAAAGCAAACCAGATTGCGGACGTGGTTATTGTCGGTTGCCACTGGGGTACTGAAGACAGCCATACCATTATTTCGGACCAGACTACGCTGGCCCAGAATCTGGCTGACTGGGGCGCAGACCTGATTATTGGTACGCATCCGCATGTGGTGCAGGATGCCGCATGGATTACCGCTGCGGATGGCCGCAAAGTTTTCTGTGCCTATTCGTTAGGAAACTTTATTTCCACCCAGTCCAAGCCGGATCAGGTGGTTGGTGTGGTTTTGGATTGCACTATTAAAATTGATGAAGACGGTACCGTTACCATTCAGGATCCGAAGCTGGTTCCAACAGTAACGGTATATGGATCCAACGCGTCTAACTGCCATACGGTTTTCTTAAAAGATTACTCGGCCACAGAAACTCTGAAGCACGGAGTCCGAAACAAGTATTCTTATTTCAACTATCAGTGGATTGTGGATATGCTTTCCAAGTACATAGACAAGGAATTCCTGGAGTTGCCGGAAGGTGCTTCCAGTACCTCGGATTCTTCTTCCACCAACAATGCAACGGTTTCCGTTGCTTCCGGGTCGGAATCAGAAACCAAAAAATCCAGCTCTTCTTCGTCTTCTGCCAGTTCCGGTAACAGCAAATCAAAGTCAAAATCCGTAAACGCAGCCAGTGTAGAAGAGGATGACAATTCCTCTACCGGATTTGCCACGCTGCCGGATGCTGCTGCTTAATAAGATGGCAGCGCTTGATAAGGCGGCAAATTGAATAGAATTAAAAGCTCCTGTTCCCGGATTGGGAACAGGAGCTTTTTCTTACTACAGGGTTATGCAGGCTTAGTCATCAAACTTATGGACAAACAGTCCGGAAAGCAGTTTTGGTTCAAACCAGGTGGATTTTGGTGGCATCAGAAGGCCGGCGTCTGCAATATTCATCAGTTCGGTCAGAGAGGTTGGATACATGCTGAAGGCAATGTCCATGTCTTCGTGACAGCGGCGTTCTAACTCGCCGAGGCCACGGATGCCGCCAACAAAGTCAATTTTGGGATCCGTGCGTGGGTCTCCAATATGAAGGACCGGAGCCAGAAGGTTGTTTTGCAGAATGGAAACGTCTAAGGAATCTACCGGATGATCCGCTGGGTAGGTACCCGGTCTGGCAGTCAGTTTGTACCAGTTGTCCTCCAGATAAAGACCGAAGGTTTTTGGTGCTTCCGGATGATACGGTTCTTTCCGCGGCGTTTTGTCAATTTCAAATTTGTCTTCAATGGCAAGGAAGAACGCTTCTTTGTCCATGCCGTCCGGCAGAAGGACAACCCGGTTGTAGTCCATAATGGCCAGTTCGTCAGCAGGGAATACAACAGCCAGGAAGAAGTTGAATTCTTCGGTACCGGTATAGCCCGGATGTGCCTTTCTAAGGTTCTGCCCGACTCTGGCAGCAGAAGCACAGCGATGATGCCCGTCTGCAATATAAAGCGCATTCACGTCTGCAAACAGGGCTTCCAATTCCTGATTGACTGCAGCGTCATCCACTACCCAAACGGTGTTGCCAACGGTTCCTTCACTGGAGGCGAAGTCATAAACCGGAGTGTGGGCTGCCTTCCAGTCATTCAGAATGGCGGAAATCCTGTCCGAGCTGCGGTAAGCAAGGAAGATAGGGCCGGTGTTGGCATTGCAGTAAGTTACGTGGTTGACTCTGTCTTCTTCTTTTTCTGCGCGAGTCAGTTCATGCCGTTTGATATTGCCGTCTATGTAATCCTGAATGGACGCACAGCCAACCAGACCGGTTTGTTCCTGCCCGTTCATGGTCTGACGGTAAATATAAAACATAGGATGTTCGTCCTGCTTGCAAATACCGTCTTCTTCCAGCTCCTTCAGATTGGAGGCGGCTTTTTCATATACCTGCTTACTGTAGAGGTCTGTGCTTTCCGGCAAATCTACTTCGGCTTTGTCCACGTGCAGGAAGGAGTACGGGTTTCCTTTTACCATGTCCCGTGCTTCTTCTGAATTCATGACATCATACGGAAGAGCAGCTACTTCGGCAGCGTGCTCCGGAACCGGGCGCAGGGCCCGGAAAGGTTTAAAAATAGCCATGTTACAATGCTCCTTTTAAAGCTTAAAGTCTTCTGCAGAATATTGCGTTTTCAGCTTCGGACTGCGCTCCGGTTCCCGCTTCAGCGGGTCATATTTGAAGTGCTTACAGGAAGAGTCCGGACACATAATGCCCCGCTTAACGCAAAGAATTTCCGCTCCGGTCGGGGCGGTTCTGCCAATGGCACAGTATTTGCAGGCCGGGGTCCGTTTTTGGTTAAGAATGTGTTGCATAAGAACGCTTCTTTCTGATGTAGTCACTTAAAATAATAGCATAGATTCAATGTCTTTTCCATGTTACAATGACTTTGACTAAAAATGGACAAAGGGGGGGCAACGCATGATTTCCAGAAAAGTAACTGTGCTGGCGGAAAACGGACTGCATTTTCGCCCGGTTAACACCTTTGTGGCAGAAGCCGCCCGCTTTGAAAGCAGCATTCGGCTTTCCTGCAACGGAACGGAAATCAATGCCAAAAGTGTGATTGGCCTTCTGTCCGCACGGATTAAGTACGGCAGTGAAATTACCATTATTGCAGACGGCCCGGACGAACGGGAGGCCGTCAAACGGATGGCGGCGCTGCTGGAAGGAGAGGACCCTCTCCCTTAGCAAAGGAAATGGAGAAATGAGTATGTTGAAAGGAGTAGCCGTATCAGAAGGATACGGAATCGGAAGCGCGGTTGTGCTGCCGGATGTGGATCTGGACTATAGCGCCGCCAGCTTTGAAGGCACAGTGCCGGAGTCCCGGCGCCTGCAGATAGCGGTAGATCAATTACAAAAGCGTATTCTGACCATGGCAGAAAAGGTGGAACAGCGGGCCGGCCCCAATGAAGCCGCCATTTTGCGCGGTCATCTTGCACTGCTGCAGGACCCGGACTGGCATAAGGAAATTGCAGATCAGATTGCAACCGGATGGCCGGCAGAGGCGGCATTGGATCAGGTCTGCAAAAAATATATTGATATGTTTAATCAGTCGGAAGACGTATTCTTCCGGCAGCGGGGTGCGGATATCCGTGATCTTCGTCAGGGCCTTTTAATGGAACTTTTGGGGAAGGAACCCATTCGGTATGAGACTCTGCCGGCCGGCACCGTTTTGGTGGCCCGGGAACTGACGCCCTCCGTGGTGGCACGCCTGGGCAAAGGAAATGTTGTCGGCCTGGTCTCGGAAACTGGCGGCTTTACCTCCCATAGCGCCATCTTAGCCAGAGCCATGGGAATACCTGCCATAATGGCTGTGCCAGCTGCCACATCTCAAATTCAGGACGGAGACCAGGTGGTAGTGGACTGCCGGCAGGAAGCGGTCTGTCTGAATCCAACCAAAGAAGAATTGGCCTCTTACCGGGCACGGGAAACCCAGTTTTATCTGGAACAGAAAGCCTTACAACGCTTTTTGGACTGCTCTACGGTTACGCTAAATGGAATAGAAAAGGCAGTCTATGCCAATATTTCTAACCCGGAGGACGTATTCCGGGCCATAGAAAACGGAGCTGAGGGAATTGGTTTGTTTCGAACGGAATCCCTGTTTCGTGGTAAGGCTCATATCCCAACAGAAGAGGATCAGTTTCAGGCGTATGCTTCCGTAGTAAAGGCCATGAAGGACAAGGATGTTGTCATCCGTATTCTGGATACCAGTGGAGGAAAGAGCATACCTGTATTGCATGGCAAAATGCAGCCAGACGGGCTGGTGGACCGTTCTGTTCTAAAGACACAGATTCGTGCTGTTTTACGTGCTTCCACCCTGGGTAACGTCAAAATTATGATTCCGATGGTGCATTCGGCAGAAGATGTTACTTTCGTCAGACAAATTGTTTCGGAAGCTACAGCCGAACTCCGCCGGGAAGGAAAATACATTTTAAGTATACCGGTTGGTGCCATGATTGAGACCCCGGAAGCGGTAGCCTGTTTGCCGGAACTGGCTAAGGTTTGTGCGTTCTTTTCCATCGGTACCAATGACCTTACCAGTTCGTTGCTTCACTTAGAACGGGACAAGGTGCACGTATATAACGGCCTTGACCCGATTGTTACCTCTGCAATTGCACAAATTATCCGTACGGCAAAAGCTGCCAAAATACCGGTCAGTGCCTGTGGCGCTTTTGTGGCGGATCCCCGCTTAATGTATCACCTGCTTTCCTGGGGCCTGGATGTCTTTTCTGTTTCGGCAGAATCTATTTTGAAGACGCGAAAAGCAATTTCCCAGTTTGAAGCTTAATATTAGAAAGGGACGCAGAGTTTCTGCGTCCCTTTTGCCTTGTGAATTGTTTCACACGCAAGTGACAAAAAACTAGGATATTTGGCTAGATTGTCAATTTAAATTTTAGTAATTATGCTTTATACTTTTCCCCAATGGGAAAGAACGCCAAAGGCGTTTGCAGAAAGGACTTACTATGGCAGAAAAACTCATATCATTTCATAACATGGAAGAGCAGGCTGAACTGTTTGGCGGCTTTGATTCCAACATCAGAATGATAGAAAATGAATATGAGGTAACGGTGCTAAGCCGTAATGGGCAACTGAAAGTGACCGGTAACGGAGAAAAACTGGAAGCTGCTGTTAAAGTCATTGAAGGTCTTCTGAATATGGTGCAAAAGGGGCAGCCCCTGAATGAACAGAATATCCGTTATGTTATGCAAATGGTAGCAGACGGACAGGAAGACAAACTGGGTGTCCTGATGGCCGACTGCATTTGTATTACCAGCAAAGGAAAACCGGTAAAACCAAAGACTTTAGGCCAGGAAAAATATGTTCAGGCCATCCGGGACAACACCATTGTCTTCGGCATTGGTCCGGCCGGTACCGGCAAGACCTATCTGGCGGTAGCCATGGCTGTCAAAGCCTTTAAAGCAAAGGAAGTCAGCAGAATAGTGCTGACCCGCCCGGCAGTAGAAGCCGGAGAAAGTCTTGGTTTTCTTCCCGGAGACTTACAACAAAAGGTAGACCCGTACCTTCGCCCGCTGTACGACGCCCTTTTTGATATGCTGGGGCCGGATCAGTTTCAGCGGCAGCTGGAACGCGGCACCATTGAAGTGGCACCGCTTGCCTACATGCGGGGCCGCACTCTGGATGACAGCTTTATTATTCTGGACGAAGCCCAGAACACCACTTCGGAGCAAATGAAAATGTTCCTGACTCGCCTGGGAATGAATTCCAAAGCAGTTGTTACCGGTGATATTACGCAAATTGACCTGCCTGGCGGAAAAAAATCCGGTTTGCAGGAAGTAACTAAAATTCTGAAAGGCATCAGCGGCATTGCCACCATCCGCTTTGACGCCAGAGATGTGGTCCGCCACCGCCTGGTACAGGAAATTGTCAATGCCTATGAACGCTATCAGAAAAAGAAGGAGAAGAAATGACATGGCCCACAAAGTAAAAGTCGTAATTACTGACAAACAAAATGCCGTTAAAGTACCAAAGGGTCTGCGGCTTTTAATTCGTCGCTGCTGCACGGCAGTTTTGGTTTGTGAAAACTTTGAAAGCGATGCAGAAGTTTCCGTTACTATTGTAGACAACGAACAGATTCGGGAATTAAATGCCAAATATCGGAATATTGACCAGGCAACTGACGTTTTATCTTTCCCTCTTGGCGTAGAGGGCCAGTATGATGTTAATCTGGATACCGGAGAAGCACAATTAGGGGACATTGTTTTGTCTCTGGAACGCGCCATGGATCAGGCCGAGCGATACGGCCATTCTCTGGAACGCGAAGTAGGCTACTTAACCGTACACTCCATGCTTCACCTTCTTGGATATGATCATGAATCCGGCGGTTTGGAACTGGTTCGGATGCGGGAACACGAAGAAAAAGCCCTGAACGAACTGGGCCTTCGCCGGGACGGCAAATATTACATTGAAGAAAGCGAAGTTTAATGAGTAATTTTAACCTGGATAATGATATGACAGCCAAAAGCAGTACGGCTTTTATTTCTATTCTTGGCTGCCCAAATGTTGGAAAATCTTCCTTACTGAACTGCATGATTGGCCAGAAGGTGGCCATTGTTTCCAATAAACCGCAAACTACGCGTACGCGGATTATGGGTGTTTTAACTACGGGCAACTGCCAGTTAGTATTTACGGATACGCCGGGTTACCATCGGCCCAGAAATAAACTGGGGGAAAAGATGATTCAGGCGGTGGCCGACAGTATTGCCGGCGTAGATGCCTGCCTTCTGGTAGTAGAACCCGGAAAAGAGGTTCGCCCTGCGGAAAAGGAATTGCTGGAAAAATGTAAAAAAGGCGGCGTTCCGGTTCTGCTGGCA
This sequence comes from uncultured Phascolarctobacterium sp., assembly GCA_963640645.1. Classification (GTDB taxonomy): domain Bacteria; phylum Bacillota; class Clostridia; order Oscillospirales; family Acutalibacteraceae; genus RUG420. Next base: position 137,217 of record CAVHZY010000002.1, read on the forward strand.
ATTAATAAAATTGATATGCTGGCAGACAAGGCCGTGCTTGCCGAATGCATGGCTTTCTGGAATTCCGTATTTGATTTTCAGGCCATTGTCCCGGTTTGCGCAGTCAAAGGAGACGGCGTAGACGAACTCATGGATGAACTGAAGAAGATGGCGCAACCGGGTCCGCACTTCTTCCCGGATGATACATTAACGGACCAGCCGGAGCGGGTTCTTGCTGCAGAAATGATTCGGGAAAAGATGCTTCGTCTGCTGCAGGAAGAAGTGCCACACGGTGTGGCAGTCAGCATTGAACGCTTTTCGGAGCGTGAGGATCGGGATCTGTTGGATATAGATGCCACCATTTACTGTGAAAAGGAAAGCCATAAAGGCATTGTCATTGGCAAGCACGGTGCCATGCTGAAGAAAATTTCAACCTTTGCCCGCCAGGACATGGAAGCCTTCTTCGGCTGCCAGGTTAACCTGCATTGCTGGGTCAAAGTCAAAGAGGGCTGGCGGGACCGTGAAGGCCTGATCCACAACTTTGGTTTGGACTAAAGAAAACAAGGTAAACTAAAAAACAGCAAGCCAGAAATAGCTGCTTCAAATTTAAACTACCGCAGGTTGTTGCCACTAAGGCCGACCTGCGGTAGTTTTTCTTTTAAAGTATTATCATTTGATACAATAAATGTTATATTGTATCTGTTTTATTCACAAGCGCAGATCAGGTCTGTTCGGAATGGAGGATAGGAATGAAAAGAATTTTTTCAATCGGAATGGTAATTTTATTATGCCTGCTTAATTGTGCCTGCGGAACAGGAGAGGCCGTGCCCTCAAACTACTTTGTGTCAGAATACAATGCGATGGGTTCGGAGGGCCATTATCTATATAACGTTTCGGATCAATCAATGTCTTATTACGATTCAACGGAGCAACAGGTTTATATTAAATCTGGTTGGGAAAATACGAGCTTTACTTCAGTAGAGACCTATGCTTCGCAATTCGTCAATTCAAATTATTTTTCAATATCAGATAGTTATGCAGGAAACGGCTGTATTTTTAAAAATTGCGATGACCATTTAGAATTGATCTATAATTGCCCGGAAGATTATATTTTTGTAATCCCGTTTGCATATGATTTGAGTAATGATGTAACCTATTTTGCTGTTGAGAAGTATAAAGATGGTAATGAACGGGATATGACTTATTTTATTGTAAAGGTGTCTGATGCCGGCGTATCTAAAATGGGAGCATTTGATTTGCAGGCTCCTCCATATAGCGGAATTATAATTGATGGTATTATGCATTTTACTTCTTACAATTATGAAACTGAAAAATTTGATCTGTATGCATGGAACATTTCGGATGAATTAAAAGATATTAAAACAGAAGAACATGATTTGCAGAACGGCGATATATTTTATGATGGAACGAAAATCATAACCTCTAAGGACGGAATTTATAAATTTGGTAATACCAAATTAGATAAAACAGTAAAACTGTTTCAATGGAATAAAAACATTGTTGCCTTTTCTTCTTTGAGCGAAAATCATACCGTTCAGATCATTGATGCAGAAAAAGGTACGGTGGAAAAAGAATATTCTGATATTGCCGGCTACAGTTATAATAATGACAATTTGTATCTGTATGCATATGACGGCGCTGTTTACGAGGTGAAGGTATAACCTTCTTAAGTAACGTAGAATGGAGGTGGGCAGATGCACCTGGAAACGGACGGATTAGTGGTTCGGGAGCAGCAGGTCGGGGAAGCCGATCGGCTGATTACCATCTTAACCGGACAATATGGACTACAACGGGCATTTGTCCGCCGGTCCAAAAGCCTGAAAAGTAATTTGCTGGCGGGGACACAACTGCTTTGTTACTCTGATTTTGTACTGTATCAGGGAAAATCTGCTAATTCGGTGGATTCGGCACAGCCGAAGAATGTGTTCTTCGGACTGCGCGAAGATATGGATGCTTTAAGTACCGCATTTTATTTGTCGGAATTATTTTCGGAACTGGCTCCGGAAAACGCTCCTGCTGCAGAGCTGCTTTCACTATTGTTAAATAGTTTATATTTGTTAAGCAATAAAAAGAGAGAGCCACAATTAGTGAAATCCGTTGCGGAACTCCGCGGACTGTCCGATGCAGGGTACATGCCGAACCTGGTGGCGTGCCGGGAGTGTGGTCAGTATGAAACGCCTGTAATGTATTTTAATCCGGCAGATGCAGCACTGTACTGTGCGGAACATGGACCAGGAAAAGGCCTGGCATTGTCACTAAGTGCAGTAACGGCCATGCGATATATTATTTATTCTGAACCCAAAAAAGTATTTGATTTTCAATTGTCACCGCCGGCACTGGCTGAACTCAGTATGGCAACAGAGCGATTTGCGCTGGAACAGACCGGGCGGCATTTTAAAACCCTGGATTTCCTGAAATCCCTGAAGGAGCTTACACCGAATGAACAAGAAACAAAATAAAGCATTGGAATTTGATAAAATCCTAGAGCGCTTGGCCTCTTTTGTGGCGTGCCCGGATGCGAAGGAAATGGCTTTGCAACTGGAGCCGGCTGACAATTTGCAGGATGCGCAGCGCCTGTTGCAGGAAACCCTAGATGCGCATATGCTACTGGCCAAGTTCGGCGGTCCCTCCTTTGGCGGATTGGAAAACGTGAATAACCTGCTGTACATTGCCTCCACCGGCGGTGTGCTTGGTATGGCTGATTTGCTGGCTGTTGGTGGAACGCTGCGTGCCATCCGGAGCCTGGATGACTGGTATGCTTCCTGTGAAGGGATAGATACCAGCCTGACCAATCACTTTCAGGTGCTGTATCCGAACCGTTATCTGGAAGACAGAATCTTTACGTGTATTTTATCGGCGGACCGGATGGCAGATGATGCCTCTGCGGAGCTGAAAGACATTCGAAGACAACTGCATCGCCAGGAGGAAAAAATTCGGCAGCAACTGGACCGCATTATTCATTCCGGACATTATGCTGTAGCGTTGCAGGATTCCATTGTGACCATTCGCAACGGGCGGTATGTTGTCCCGGTAAAGAAAGAACATAAGAGCGAGGTAGCCGGACTGGTTCAGGACACCTCTGACTCCGGTGCAACAGTATTCATTGAGCCGATGAGTGTGGTGGAAGCCAACAACGAAATTAAAGTACTTCTTGGAAAAGAACAGGAAGAAATTGAAAAGATTTTGGCAGATCTGTCGGAACAGGCGGGTGCCATTTATCAGGAAACAAAAGTTAGTTATGAAGCCGCATTATATTTGAACCTGGTTTTCTCTAAGGCACAGCTGGCTTATGCCATGAAGGCGTCTGCACCGGAGCTGAATGATCAGGGAATTATTGACCTGAAAGGGGCACGGCATCCGCTGATTGATCCTGCCAAAGTAGTCAAAACCAATATCCGATTGGGCGAAGAGTTTGATTCCTTAATTATTACCGGACCGAATACCGGTGGTAAAACGGTATCTATTAAGACCTTGGGACTGCTGTCTTTGATGGCCGCTTCCGGTATGATGTTACCAACGGGTGACCACAGCAAAATGGCTATTTTCCGTTCGGTCTTTGCGGATATTGGGGACGAACAGTCCATAGAGCAGTCTCTGTCTACGTTCTCCTCTCATATGGGAAATATTGTCACCATTTTGAAAGAGGCGGATGAAAAATCCTTGGTTCTGATTGACGAATTAGGCGCCGGAACAGATCCGATAGAGGGTGCGGCTTTGGCAAAAGCCATCCTGGAACAGCTGCATATGCAGGGAGCTAAGATTGCGGCAACAACGCACTATGCGGAGCTGAAGGAATATGCTTTAAGTACGCCGGGTGTGGAAAATGCATCCTGTGAATTTGATCTGGCTACCCTTAGTCCGACCTACCGCCTGATTATTGGTACTCCCGGGCGATCCAATGCCTTTGCCATCTCGGAGCACCTGGGCATTCCACAGGAAGTGGTAGACAGGGCGCGGGAGTTTGTGTCAGATAACAGCAGCCGCTTTGAAGATATTGTGCAAAAGCTGGAAGAAAGCCGCAGTGCCCTGGAAAAGGAGCGGGAAGAAGTACAGCAATTGCAACAGGCTGCCAGAGCGGCAGAAGAAAAAGCAGTTGCCACAAAGAACAGTATTGAAAAGCTGAAGGATCAGGAAGTTGCCAAAGCACGTGCAGATGCAGAACGCATTGTGGAGCGGGCCCAACGGGAAGCGGCCTTCTTTCTGAATGACCTGGATAAATTAAAGAAGCAGCAGGCAGCGGCCGCTGATCTCGGCAAGCTGAAGTCAGAAGCCAAACGGACTATCCGGAAGCATGAAGCCAATCTGGATGACATTACCAATCCTATTGTGGCGCTTGCCGAAGAGGAGGACTATGTCCTTCCGCGGCCGCTGAAAATCGGAGACCGGGTGGTTGTGGCCGATCTGGCAGAGCCGGCAGAGGTTACCGCATTACCGGATAAAAAAGGAATGGTGGAAGTTACCGCCGGCTTAATCCGGACCCGCGTGCCGCTTGACCGCCTCCGCCTGGATGAAAGCGGAGCGGCCCGCAAGGCACGGGAAAAAAGCCGGCCTAAGACCCGCGCGCAACGGAATAACAAGTTTGAAAACCGCGCCACCGCCACGGCCACAACCACATGTGATCTCCGCGGCATGACGCAGGACGAAGCGCTCCTTACCCTGGACCGTTTCATTGATTTGCAGGTGCGTTGCGGAATTGAACAGTTTACCATTATCCACGGGAAAGGAACCGGCGTCCTGCGCAAGGCCGTCGGCAAGTACCTGGATTCCCATCCGCAGATAAAGTCGCACCGTTTAGGCTCTTACGGAGAGGGACAGGACGGTGTTACCATTGCTACATTAAAATAAGGCTGTGTTGTTGGTGATGCCTGTATTTGATATAGTCACCGGGCATGCTCCCCCTTTTTTTCTATATTTTGTGTAAAGTAAAAGACTTTACACCATTTGTGGAAGCCTGCCAAAAAAGCATTGGAAAAACCGTCAAAAACTTGGTACGGAAAAACAGAAAACGCCCTTGACGCAGTAGGGGTAGGAAAAGTATAATATGTGCCTGTAAAGATATGCCCTTTACAGGCGCGTTTTTACGTTTCGTTTTGAAAAATAGCGGAAAAGGGGGAAGTGTTTTGGCAAAGGATTTTGAACGCATTAACAGTTTGCTGGACTTTTATGGCGACATGCTGACAGACCGCCAGAAAGACTTCCTAGAATATTACTATATAGACGACCTTTCCCTTGCAGAAATTGCAGAAAACGAAGGCATTACCCGGCAGGGTGTCCGGGATGCCATTAAGCGCGCAGAAGCGCAGCTGTTTGAAATGGAACAGCGTCTGGGCCTGGCCAAGCGCTTTACGGAAGTAAAAAAAGGCCTGGATGAAATCTTGGAAGCGGCCGAAGTTATTAATACCTATAACATGCGGACCGGCCTGAGCAGAGATATTAACGATGCTGTTGTCAAGATTAAGTTCATTGCAGAAACCCTGAATGAAGAATAAGGAGCAAAGCCATGGCATTTGAAGGTTTATCCGACAGACTGGAATCCGCATTTTCCCGTCTGAAAAGTAAAGGCTCCCTGACCGAATCCGACGTGAAGGAGGCTATGCGGGAAGTCCGGCTGGCACTGTTGGAAGCGGATGTTAACTACAAGGTGGCCAAGGACTTCACAGCCAAAGTAACGGAACGGGCCATCGGCGCACAGGTTATGCAAAGCCTGACTCCCGCCCAGATGGTTATTAAAATTGTAAATGAAGAACTGGTAGAACTGATGGGTGGTACCCGGACAAAACTGACCGTGGCACCACATCCGCCCACCATTATCATGATGGTTGGTTTACAGGGATCCGGTAAAACTACACACTGCGCCAAAATTACCAAAAAGCTGAAAGGGGAAGGACATCGTCCCCTGTTGGTTGCCTGTGACGTTTACCGTCCGGCCGCCATTAAGCAGTTACAGGTGGTTGGGGAAAAGGCCGGGGTTCCCGTTTTTGAAAAAGGACAGGGAAATCCGGTAGAAATTGCCAAAGAAGCCATAGCTTATGCCAAGGATCAGGGTTATGACTATGTCTTTATCGATACGGCCGGCCGCCTGCATATAGATGAAACACTCATGCAGGAGCTGAAGGACATTAAGTCCGCCGTACATCCACATGAAATTCTCCTGGTAGTAGACGCCATGACCGGTCAGGACGCCGTTAACGTGGCCTCTACTTTCAATGAAGAAGTCGGCATTGACGGCCTGGTATTAACCAAATTGGATGGTGACACCCGTGGCGGTGCTGCGTTATCCGCAAAGGCCGTTACCGGCAAGCCAATTAAATTCTCCGGTACCGGTGAAAAACTGGACGACCTGGAGTACTTCCATCCGGACCGGATGGCTTCCCGTATCCTTGGTATGGGAGACGTTCTTTCCTTCATTGAACGGGCGGAACAGTCTTTTTCCGATGAAGAAGCAGCTCGCCTGGAAAAGAAGTTAAAGAAAAACAAATTTGACCTCAATGATCTGTTGGACAACCTGGTCAGAATCCGTAAGATGGGCTCCGTAAAGGACCTCTTGGGGATGATGCCCGGCGTTGGCAAACAGCTCAAAGATATAGAGGTAGATGAGAAAGATTTTGATCACATTCAAGCTCTGATCTTATCTATGACCCCGGAAGAGCGCGCAAAACCGGAACTGATTAACGGTTCCCGGAAACGCCGAATTGCCGCAGGCTCTGGCCAGAAGGTAGAAGACGTTAACAAATTGCTCAACCAGTACAAGCAGATGCAGAAAATGTTCAAACAGATGAACAATAAGCAGTCGCGCCGTGCGCTGAAACGGATGGCCGGCAGCGGGAATCTGAATGGCATGGACCTGAGCAAGCTGGGCCTGTAAGGGGTACAAAAATTTTACAAGACCATTGACTGAATTTTGGAGGGACTTAACATGGCAGTAAAAATCAGACTGAGAAGAATGGGCGCTAAGAAAGCACCGCAGTACCGTATGGTAGTAGCAGATTCCCGTTATCCGCGGGATGGCCGTTTCATTGAAGAAATCGGCTTCTATGATCCAACCAAGGAACCACCTGTAATCAAGGTTGATGCGGACAAGGCCAAGCAGTGGATTGCAAACGGTGCACAGCCGACCGAAACCGTACGCGCACTTCTGAAAAAGGCAGGCGCCATCAACTGATAGCGGGAGGACACCATGCAAGATTTATTAATCTTCATTGCGCAGGGTCTGGTAGATGACCCGTCCGCTGTCTCCGTAGAAATTGACGAACCGAATGAAAACGGTGTTACCGTTTATCATTTGCACGTTGCCCCGGACGACATGGGCAGAGTTATCGGCAAACAGGGCCGAATCGCAAAAGCAATCCGTACCGTTATGAAGGCCTCAGCCAATCATCACGAAGAACGTATTGCAGTCGAAATTGACTAAACAGACAGGGCGGACCAGTCGGTTCGCCCCGTTTTTCTATCGGAGGAAATTTCATGCGTCTTTCTTATTTGGAGTTGGGAAAAATTGTCAGCACGCACGGCGTGAAAGGGGAACTGAAAGTAGACCCCTGGTGTGACGATCCCTCTTTTTTTAAGCATTTTAAAACGGTATATCTTGGAAAAGCAGGTCAGAATCCGTATCAGGTAGTTGGTGTGCGCACGCACGGGAAAATGGTCCTTCTGACCTTGGAAGGCGTTACGGATATGGATCAGGCCAGCCTGTTTCGCAACAAAGTGCTGTATGTGGACCGCAATGCGGCTCCTTTGGAAAAAGACCGCTACTTTGTGGCTGAACTTTTAGGATGCACGGTTTCGGATGTGGATACGGGAGAAGTTTATGGCACCGTTGCAGATGTAACCAATACCGGTTCTACGGATATCTGGCAGATTCGCGGAAAAGACGGACAAACCTTTTATATGCCGCTGATTCCTGGCATTTTGCAGGAGGCCAACGTGGCGGAAGACCATATTACTGTGCGGCCCATTCCCGGCATTTTTACAGCGGCAGAGGAAGTAGATAAGTAGGGTAGGAGATTTTTATGAGAATAGACATTTTAACTTTATTTCCTGAACTCTGCGAGTCAGTTCTTTCCGCAAGCATTATCGGGCGGGCGCGTGCAGCCGGATATGTCACCATAGCGTGCCATAATATTCGGGATTATACCTTGGACAAGCATTGCCGTGTAGATGACGCTCCGTACGGTGGCGGCATGGGCATGGTCATGCAGGCCCAGCCTATTTATGACTGCTTTGCGGCTGTACCACGGGTACAGCCGGACAAAAAGCCACACCTGATTTATCTTTCTCCACAGGGTCAGACCCTGACACAGGAAAAAGTAAAAGAGCTGGCTTCCTATGATCAGCTGGTCCTGCTTTGCGGCCACTATGAAGGCGTAGATGAACGTGTCTTGGAAGAACTGGTAGATGAAGAAATTTCCATTGGAGATTATGTCCTGACCGGTGGAGAATTGCCGGCCTGCACTCTGACCGATGCCGTCTGCCGCATGCTGCCGGGCGTCCTTCCGAATGAAGATGCTTATGAAATTGAAAGCCACTATGGGCATTTGCTGGAATATCCGCAGTACACGCGCCCTGCGGTCTGGAACGGCCGCGCCGTCCCGGACATTCTCCTATCCGGAGATCATGCCAAAGTAGCACGATATCAACTGAAAGAGGCGCTGCGCAGAACCTTACAAAGACGTCCGGATCTGCTGGCTTCTGCAGACCTTTCTGAAACAGAAAAAGAGCTGTTGGAAGAACTGCAGGAAGAAGCGCAATAAATAGCGTAATTACTAGGTGAGCAAATGCTCATAAGTACAAGATATTGGGCTTTTGTAAAGCAAAAAAAACTGTTCATTTCTAACAAACATAAGAGTTAAAAAAACACCAAAGTTGACTACTCGGACGAAAGTTGGGAATTTCGTTGACCTTCAAAATCTTTGTGACTATAATAAACACGAAATTTTGGATTTGCCCTCCGGGGCAGTAAATCGAAGGCTCCTATCAGCCGGCTGATTACATATTTGAAATGATCATATTTGTGAGGTTATTACTATGTATGTTAAAAGCGTAAAGGTTCAGAATCAGGTTGGACTCCATGCCCGTCCGGCAACTTTCTTTATCCAGAAAGCAAATGAATTTAAGTCTTCTATCTGGGTTGAAAAGGATGAACGTCGGGTTAATGCAAAATCCCTTCTTGGTGTCCTTTCTCTTGGCATCATGGGCGGCACTGAAATCCGCATCATGGCCGGTGGCTCTGACGAAGAAGAAGCAGTAGAAGCTTTGGTTGCTTTGGTTGAATCTGGTTTCGCTGAATAAACATTTTCAAAAGTAAGGGCGCGTTGTAAAACGCGCCCTTTTGTTTTAGTCAACATAATCAATAAACTTTCCGGTGTGTGCTGTTCTCCTTGTCCCTAATTGCTGTGGGAGCATTTGCCCCAAAGGAATACCAGTATTTGGGGAGAAAAACTTCATGGCACTAACGTGGTGATTGACAAGGAGAACAGAGCACACCGGTTAGAGCAGGCCAAAATGTCCGGTGCGGGCTGTTCTCCTTGTCCCTGATTGCAGTGGAAGCATTTGCCCCAAAGGAATACCAGTATTTGGGGAGAAAAACTTCATGGCACTAACGTGGTGATTGACAAGGAGAACAGAGCGCACCGGTTAAGAAAGCAGGTGAGAATATGGCAAATGAACGGATTGGTTATTTGCGGGAGAAGGCAATGGGATTGCCTATGGCACCCGGCGTTTATATTATGAAGGACCGGAAGGGCAAAATTATTTATATTGGAAAAGCCAAGGTACTGAAGAACCGCGTCAGCCAGTATTTTGGTTCCCAGAATACCCATACCAACAAGGTCCGCAGCATGGTGGAGCACGTTCATGACTTTGACTATATTCTTACCAGTAGCGAATTTGAAGCTCTTATCCTGGAATGTTCTTTAATTAAGCAGCACCAGCCGCATTACAATATTTTGCTGAAGGATTCCAAGGGTTATAGCTATATTAAAATTACCAATGAACCGTGGCGCCGCCTCCAGTTTACGTACCACAAGGTAGAGGACGGTTCCACTTACATAGGACCTTATATCAGTTCCTTTGTCGTATCCCAGTCACTGGATGCGGCGCTCAAAATCTTTAAGCTGCCACAGTGTAACCTGCACTTTCCGTGCAGCACGGTCGGACGCCGTCCGTGCCTGCATTACCACATGAACCAGTGCAATGCACCATGCTGCGGCAAAATTAAAAAAGCAGATTATGATGCTTCCGTGGACGAAGCCATTGCCTTTTTAAAAGGCGGCAGTAAGGAATATGTGGCCGCACTGGAACAGCGCATGGAACGGTATTCGGAGCAACTGGAATTTGAAAAGGCGGCAGAAGTCCGGGATACCATCCGGGCCATCCGCCGCCTGAACGAACGGCAAAAAGTCATCTTTTCTGGTACGGACACGGAAGATGTTTTTGCCCTTGCCCGCGAAGAAGAAAAAATCTGTTTCCATGTGCTGCGTTTCCAGTCCGGCACCCTGACGGACAGTGAACACTTCTTTGTGGATCTGGACAACAGCCTGGAAGAAACGCGCAGTGCCATGCTACAGCAATACTACCTTTTGCGGGAAGATGTCCCGGAAAAGGTCATTCTGGACGGCAATTGCGCAGATCAGGAACTCCTGGCACAGTGGCTTACGGAAAAAGCAGGCCGCAAAGTCAGCATTCTGGTTCCGCAAAGGGGAAAGCAGTTTGAGGTGGTACAGCTTTGCAAAAGCAACGCCTATGAAAAGCTGGCACAGACCCACCACCAGACCAAACGGGACACCGCCGTAATTGAACTGGGGGAAATGCTGGGACTGTCCCATCCGCCGGAATACATTGAAAGCTATGATATCTCGCATACGGCGGGGTCCGACCCGGTTGGTGGCATGGTTGTGTTCCGCAACGGCGTCCCTTTGAAAAGCCATTACCGCAAGTTCCTGATTAAAGAGGCGCAGGGCGGTGATGACTATGGAGCCATGCGGGAAGTCCTGACCCGGCGCTTCCGCCGTTATCTGGAAGCAGAAGAACAGCCGGACCAGGCTTTTGGCCGGCTGCCGGATCTGATCCTGATGGACGGCGGTCTGGGGCAGGTGCACATTGCCCAACAGGTGTTGGAAGAACTGCACCTGGCCGTGCCGGTTTTCGGCATGGTCAAGGACAGTAAGCACCGCACCCGCGCCATTGCTTCTGATGGAGGGGAAATTACTATCTCGCAGACAAGGAAGGTATTTACCCTGGTTACGGCCATTCAGGACGAAGTGCACCGCTTTGCCATTTCCTACCACAAAGAAAAGCACAGCCAGAATGCCCGTCACAGTGAACTGACGGATATTCCGGGCATTGGACCCAAAAAGGCTGCCATTTTGCTGCGCGAGTTAAAAACCATGGATGCCATAAAACGCTCTGATTTGGATACGCTTGCAAAATTACCCGGAATTTCCGGAAAAGATGCGGCAGCAGTAAAATCATATTTCGATTTTAAGGGCAGATAAGACCATTTTTCCGCACAACAGGGCTGTTGTTTTATTGACAGACCAGGTAGAATAAGGGATAATGAAGTGATTTAAACGGGAGGATGCATATGCGCGTAATATCGGGAATTGCCCGGGGTCGTAAACTGGCTGCCCCGGAAGGGTTGGACGTGCGTCCTACCACAGATAAGGTGAAGGAATCCATTTTTAACATCTTGCAGTTTGAATTACCGGAAAGTCGGGTTCTGGATTTGTTTGCCGGTTCCGGACAGCTGGGCCTGGAAGCACTAAGTCGCGGAGCGGCGTCCTGTACTTTTGTGGATAACAGCGCACGCTCTTTGCAATTTGTCAAAGAAAACTTGGCTCATACCGGATTAGACCGCTTGCCGGTTACTATTCGGCAGGAGGAAGCAACCACCTTTTTGCAAAGAACGCAGGATACTTTTGACATTGCCCTTTTGGATCCTCCGTACCATAAGCAGATTCTTGACCAGGTTCTGCCACTATTGGCACCGCATCTGTCAGGTTATGGCATAATCCTTTGTGAAACGGCAAGGGATGAAGTCCTTCCGGAAACTGCCGGTACCTTTCACAAAGCCAGAGAATATGACTATGGCAAAATTAAACTGACACTGTTTCGTAATACAGGAGATACTGATGAGTAAAGCAATCTGTCCGGGTTCTTTTGACCCGATCACCAACGGCCACCTGGACGTTATTGAACGGGCCGCCAGGCTTTTTGACGACGTTACGGTAGTTGTCATGAGCAACTACAATAAAATTGGATCTTATACTTTTACGGAAGAAGAAAGAGCAGAACTGATCCGCAAGAGCACTGCCCATCTGGACAATGTCTCTGTAGATATTTACGGAGGCCTTTTGGCAACCTATGCCAGGGAAAACGGCATTACCAATATTGTCAAAGGTCTGCGTGCTGTGTCGGATTTTGAAGATGAATTTCAGCAATCCATTGCCAACCGGCACATTTCCGGCGATTTGGAAACAATCTTCCTTCCCTGTCGGGAAGAGAACATGTTTTTAAGTTCCAGTATTGTCAGACAGATCGGGACTATGGGTGGGGACATTGACTCATTTGTCCCGGATGTAGTAGCAAAAGATATTATTTGCCGGCTTAACGCCAAATAAGGAAGGGTATTGACTATGCCACAAATTGAAAACTACTTGGATGAATTGGAAGAGTTATTGGACACTGGAAAATACCGCGGCGGCAAGGTCACTTTAGATGAATCTGCCGTGCGGGCCATTATCCAGGATCTGCGTCAGGATATTCCGGAAGAAATTCAGCAGGCGAAAGTAATTGCTACAGAACGTCGGGAAATCCTGGATCGCGCAAAAAAAGAAGCAGAAGACACACTGTCTGGTGCCCGCAGTAAGGGACGGGATCTTCTGGCGGCTGCCGAAAAACGGTCTCGGGAAATAAATGCCGATGCAGAAGAACGGAATGCTGCTGCATTGCAACAGGCGCAGGATGCAGCAGATATAGCCATTCAGCAGGCACATGACAAGGCAGTGGCCATGCTGACCGCTGCGCGGGAAAAGGCAGACTCCATGATTCAGGAATCTACTGTTGTGCAGGAAGCCAATGAAGCGGCCAACGCCATTCGGCAGAATGCGCAAAGCACCTTCTCCAAGGCACAGCAGGATTCGGATACCACTGTTTCCGAAGCGCAGAAGAAGGCAAACGTTGCAGTAACAGAAGCACAGCAAAAAGCGGACGTTATTGTTTCCGAAGCCGTGGAAAAAGCCAGAACACTCTTAAGCGAAGCAAAAGCCAATGCCGAAAAAATTACCAAGGAAGCAGAATATGCTGCACAGACCAAGGTAGATGCTGCCACAAAGTGGGCGGTAGACTTACAGGGCAGTGTCGGTAAATACGTAGATGATCTTGCCAAGGAAGCAGAATACCGCATTTCCAAGAGCCTGAATGAAGTTCATGCGCTGCAGGAAAATGTGACCAAGGCAAATGCCAAGGTAGCCGCCATGCGCAAGAATCCAAACCAGAAATAAACCACAAATAAAGGACGGCAGAATGCGCTTAGACAAACTGATTTCTTCCCAGGGGCTGTGTAACCGGAAACAGGTTAAACAGATGGTCAGAAAGGGTAAGGTAACGGTAAACGGGGTACCGGTAAAAGATTCCGGCTTTTCCGTCAATCCTGACCTGGACCACATTGCAGTGGATGGTATGGAACTTTCCTATCAGAAGTTTGTTTATCTGATGCTGAACAAGCCTCAGGGGGTCATCTGTGCCACGGAAGACCGCACTGCAAAAACGGTACTGGACCTGGTTCCGCCGGAATTGTTGCGGCCAGGCCTCTTCCCGGCAGGCCGGCTGGACAAAGACACTACCGGATTTGTCCTGCTGACGGATGATGGTGCACTGGCGCACCGCATTTTGTCCCCTAAAAATCATATTCAGAAAACCTATGAAGCGGTACTGGATCATCCGCTCAGCAGGGGAGATATCCTTGCTTTAGCGGAAGGTATTACGCTGAAGGACGGCACCCGGTGCCTTCCTGCCATTGTGGAACCGCTTTTTGACAGTAAAAATGCCGGTACAGACAGCAGTAATCATACCGGCAATTCCAAAATTAAAATTAAAATCTGCGAAGGCAAGTACCATCAGATTAAACGTATGATAGCGGCAAGGGACAATGCCGTCCTGACGCTGAAACGCGTATCTATGGGCAATGTGCCTTTGGATCCGGCCCTGCCGGAAGGTGCCTGCCGCCCGCTGACTCCGGCGGAACAGGAACTGCTTCTGACCAACCCTTCGTGATTATTACGGTGCTTTTCCGTTGGAAAGGCGCCACTTTCTTGGGTATATTGCACCATGGAAATCTGACTTTTTCGTCAGTTTTATGAGCAAGTTGGCAAAACACCATTGCTTTTTCTTACTTAGTTGTGTAAAATGTAGAAGAATTTATACTGCAAGTTGCACAAAACTGTGCAACCTTAAGTTCCATAGAAATAGGAGGTTGCGGCATGGCCAACAGACTCTTTCAGGGCGTTATCCATCAAATGCGGGACGCCATTGACAGAATCACCGGCGTTGTGGACGAAACCGGTACTGTCATTTCCTGTAGTGAATTAGAACGAATTGGGGAACAGGTAAAAGTCAATGTTACTGACATTTTCTCTACCACGGATCCGGTTCGCTTAGATGGGGTTACCTACCAGGCATTCGGTTTCCGTTTAAGCCACGAATATGCAGTATTTGTGGACGGAGACGACGAAATGGCAGAAAACTATGTCAAAATTCTGGCGGTTTCCCTGCGCAGTATTAAACAGTTTTATGATGAAAAGTATGACCGCAGTAATTTCATCAAGAATGTTATTCTGGACAATATTCTTCCCGGAGACATTTACATTAAGGCCCGGGAATTACATTTCAACAATGACGCAACCCGCGTAGTTCTTTTAATTCGCGTACACGGTGGGGAAGATGCCGCAGTATATGATATCATCCAGAACCTGTTCCCGGATAAGAACAAAGACTTTGTTATTAACATTTCCGAAACGGACATTGCTTTGGTCAAGGAAGTGCGGAATGACGTAGATCCAAGAGACCTGGAAAAGCTGGCCAGAAGTATTGCAGACGCCCTCAGTGCTGAATTTTACAGCAGCGCGCAGGTGGGCATTGGTACTACCGTAGTTGGCATCAGGGACCTGTCCCGGTCCTTAAAGGAAGCCCAGGTAGCACTGGAAGTCGGCAAAGTATTTGATACCGAACGGGATATTGTTTCCTATGACAATCTGGGCATTGCCCGTCTGATTTACCAGCTGCCAACCACCCTTTGTGAAATGTTCCTGCAGGAAGTGTTCAAACGTGGCTCCATTGACAGTCTGGATCAGGAAACCCTGTTTACCATTCAGCGTTTCTTTGAAAACAACCTGAACGTTTCGGAAACCTCCAGAAAGCTGTTCGTTCACCGGAACACCCTGGTTTACCGGCTGGAAAAAATCAAGAAATTTACCGGCCTGGATCTGCGGGAATTTGATGACGCCATTGTTTTCAAAGTAGCCCTTATGGTTAAAAAATACCTGGATTCCAACCCAACAAAGTTCTAATCTGAAAAATAATGTCTGTCTCTTAAAACAGTCTGAAAGCGTTTTTTGTAAGCTTTTACAAAAAACGCTTTTTCAGAAAAAGGGTTACAAAATTGTAACTAATATGGCATTTATATGGTATAATGAGTTCTGTTAAGGTTTATTACTTGAAGTATGCCTTAACGGAACTTTGTATTTTGCTTGAAGAAAGTCACATAAAATAAACCTAGGAGTTAGAAACCACATGATTGAATTCAGAAACGTTTCGAAGGTTTATGACAACGGAACCGAAGCACTGAAGAATGTAAACCTTCGCATTGAACGCGGAGAGTTTGTTTTCATTGTCGGCGCGTCCGGTGCCGGTAAGTCAACCTTCCTGAAAACCATCATGAGAGAAGAAGTTCCTTCCAGCGGAACCATCATGATTAACAACTATGACTTAACGCGGATGACAAAGAAGGAAATCCCATATTACCGCCGGACTCTCGGTATTGTATTCCAGGATTTCCGTCTGATTCAGAATATGACCGTTTATGATAACGTTGCTTTTGCCATGCGGGTAATCGGCGCCAGCGAAAAGGAAATCCGGAAACGTGTTCCGTACGTACTTAGTCTGGTAGGCCTGCAGGATAAAGCCCGTTCTTTACCGAATGAAATTTCCGGTGGTGAACAGCAACGAGTTGCTCTGGCCCGTGCACTGGTCAATAACGCCAACACCATTATTGCCGACGAACCAACCGGTAACGTAGACCCGGAAATGTCCTATGAAATTGTAGACCTGTTAAACCGGATTAATGAAAACGGTACAACCGTTATCATGGTTACCCATGAACATGATCTGGTAAAACAGTTTAATCATCGTATTGTTGTTATAGACAACGGACAGGTAGTATCGGATATGCCGGGGGCTGACAGTGGCTTTGACTATCATGGTGGCAGAGGCCGCCAGGTCAGACAGCCGCAGGCGCCGGCCGCGCAGCGTCAGGCACCGCGCCAAAGACCTGCCGGCAATACGCCAACCATGAAGACGATTACGCTGGACACGGAGAAAATTAAGTCCGCAGCCATTCTGGCCGAAGCCGAACGGGCAGCAACTGCTGCCACGCCATCGGCACAGGCCGTGCGGACAGAAGCTCCGGCACCACAGGCACAGCCACCGCAGCAGCCGGCAGATCCGGCTCCGGAAGGAACTGCATCGCCCGTGGAAGAACAGACGTTACCAAAAGTACAGGAAGCAGAAACTTCCTTTGACACCAGCATTTATACGAAGGAAACCAGTTCTGATTCTGTCAAAACGGTTACCGTAGATGATCTTACAGAGGATGTAACCAAGCCTGCCTTTGATTACGAAAAGTATTTTGAAGACCTGAGTGAATCCCTGAAGAAGGGAGGATCCGACAATGGCTAAGAAAACTACCGTAAAGCCTGCTAAAGCTACCTCGCAGAAGCAGACAGCAACCAAAAGAAGCTCCTTCAACGTGTCATATTTGACCAAAGAAGGAATTCGTAACGTCTGGTCCAACCGCATGATGTCCTTTGCCTCCGTAGCGGTTCTGGTTTCCTGCCTTTTAATTATCGGTCTGGCTGTTTTGCTGTATGCCAATATTAATGCAGCACTGGAATCGGTACAGGACCAGAGCGTTATCATGGTTTATCTGAAGGATGATATTTCTGATACAGATGCTTCCAAAGCCGGTCAGGATATCCGCATGATTGCCGACGTAGAAGATGCCTCCTTTGTTTCCAAAGAACAGGCGTATCAGGAACAGCTGAAAGAGCTTGGAGATGATGCCGCTCTGATGGAAGGCATGACCAGCAATCCACTGCCGGATGCGTACCGGGTACAGCTGAAAACCCTGGAAAACTATGATAACGTAGTAGAAAACCTGAAATCCATTGCCAACGTAGACAGTGTCCGCGGGAACAGCGACCTTGCCGGACAGGTTCGGGAACTGAAAAACGCAGCCTCTATTGTCTGCATCGGCATGATTGTTATTTTGCTTATTGTTTCCTTGTTCATCATTTCCAATACCGTCCGCGTTACCATGTATAACCGCCGGTTGGAAATCAGTATCATGAAGGCGGTTGGCGCAACCAACTGGTTTGTCCGCTGGCCGTTCATTGTGGAAGGGATTGTCATCGGAATTATTTCCGGTCTGCTTTCGGAAGGACTGGTTTACGGCTTATATGAGCTGACCATGAAAGCAGTCAGTGGCGTCTTCAGCGTCCTTGGAGACAAGCCCATCAGCTTTGGATCCTATGCCGGTCCAATGCTGCTCTGCTTTATTCTGGTTGGTGTATTGGCCGGTACCCTCGGTTCCATTATCTCCATGTCCAGATATCTGAAAGAACAGGAGGGCGTTGTTGATGAAACACACTAAGCAACACACAAGACTCAGCAGAATTTTTTCTTTGGTAATGGCCTTTGCCATGGTTCTTGCTGTACTTCCTATGGTGCCGCAAATTTTTACCGCTTCTGCTGTTACCCAGTCGGAAGTTGACAAAAAAGTAGACGAGCTGAACAAGAAGATTGCAGATGCACAAAAAGACATTGATGCCAACAATGCCGACATTGCGGATGCGGAAAAAACAGCTTCCGGAATTCAAAAAGAAATTGATGCCTATCAGACCAAGATTGATGCCGTACAGTCTAAAATTGATCTGTTAACCACCAAAATTAATACCATGAATTCCAAGATTACAGAATTGGAAACCAGTATTAAAGAGTTACAGGCATCCATCCAGGAACAGGAAGATACCATTGAAGAAACGCAGACTGCTGTTGCAAACCGGATGCGTGCCATGTATCTGTCCGGTAATATTTCCAACCTGGAATTAATTCTGGAAGCAGATAGTTTTGGACAGCTTCTGAACCGGATTGAATTAATTGCCCGTGTTACCAGAAATGACAAGGCTTTGATTAATAAGCTGGAAGAAGAAATTTCTTCCGTAAAAGAACAGCAGAAACAGATGGCTTCGGAAGAAGCTGAAATCCAGTCCAGTAAGCAGGAAGTAGAATCCTCTAAGCAGGAACTGGAATCTGAAAAATCTGATATTGCCGCTGACAAGGCTGTAGTAGACGCCAAAAAGAAGAAGCTGGATAATTACATTGACAGCCTGGAAGACGACAATGACGAAAAACAGGCTTACATTGCCCAGATTGAAAAGCAAAAGCAGGCCTGGATGAACGCTTTGGTACAGCAGAACTCCAATAAGGGTTCCACCGGTTCCGGTAAAAGTAACGGAACTATGGTATGGCCTGTTCCATGTTCTGACAGTTACGTTTCTTCCGGTTATGGTACACGTACCTTAAATGGCAGAACCTATACACACTACGGTATGGATATTACCTGTGGTCATGCCAGCAACTACAATGTATCTGTTGTAGCAGCGGACTCCGGTACCATTATTACCTCTTCCAATGCGTGCTCTCACAACTACAGAAAGTCCAGCTCCTGTGGCTGTAACGGTGGTTATGGTAACATGGTAGTAATTGATAACGGCCAGGGCCTTCATATTTACTACGGTCATCTGTATAAGTCCACTGTTAGCGTAGGACAGACTGTAAGTGCCGGGCAGACCGTTGGTATCCTTGGATGCACCGGTTATTCCACCGGACCACACCTTCACTTTGAAATTCGTGTTAACGATGGTTCCAGCCGTGCTGCAGCAGCGCGTAATCCGTCTAACTACGTTTCTAAATAATTTCTTTTCTTTAGAAACGAAAACAAGAAAGAAAAGCTCTCACGTAATTAACGTGAGAGCTTTTTTTTTTCTTATAAAGAATGTTTAACCAAGGAACGGATATTCCAAAACGTGGGAAGGGAAGAGCACGTGGGCAAAGTTTACCGGTTCCTCTTCTTCTTCAATATACATCCAGCGAAGAATTTCAATGATTTTTTCAGAAGTCTGGATTCCCAATAAATCAGCTTCTTCCTGTGTTGGCGTCCGAACCAGGTTGGTGTAATCCATTCGGTTGATGGGACGATCCAGATAAGTCAGCAGGTTATGAGACAATGATTTTTGCAAATCCTGTTCGTTCAGCATGGAATAGGAATAGGGAGAATAGTAGTTATCTTCCAAAGCCAGGACGGTTTCTCCGGTTTTACGAAGACGGATAATCCGATAAACTTCAGTTCCTTCTTTCCAGTGCTTGGTTAAAAGGTCTCCGGAAGCCTTAATCTTGGTTTGCTCCAGAATCTGGTTGTTTTCTTCCAATCCTAAATGCTTCAGGGCAAAGGAAAGGGACATAAACGGTTCCAGACCATACAGCTTGCTTCTTTTGCTGACAAAGGTGCCAACACCCTGGTGCTTATAAATGGTACCTTCCTGTTCCAACTGGGCAAGAGCGGCACGAACCGTGGCCCGGCCGACATTCAGCTCTTCCATTAATTGGTATTCGGTGGGAAGCTTGGAATCTGCCGGATATTTTCCGGAGATAATCAGTTTCATGATGTAATTCTTAACATACGCATAAAGTGTAGGAGAATTTTCGCGCTTGGACATAGGGTAACCTCCTAAAATATTGCAACATTTGCAATGAGACTTTATCCATTATCTACTGAATGGAAATGATTTGTCAATTATAATTCGTAATTTGTCACACTTTGCAGTTTTTGAGCATACTTTGCCGTGTCGGAAATAAATTCCTGTACATCAAAGCCAGGAGTCTTCAATTCAGATTGCAAAATGAGCCCGTCAGACAGAAGTAACAGAAGCCAGGAAAGGTAGGTGGGATTAATACCACTGACTCGCTCGGAAATCAGGCGGGCAATATAAGTGCTGAATTCCTGATACCGTTTCACAATCATACTGCGAACTTCTTCATTACCAATACAGGCGTTGTACAGCAGATGCAGACGGGGCCCGGTTTCATAGACGTTACGCTCAATAACATACTTCAGCAAGCGGTGGAAAGAGGTGTCTTTGCTTTTGTTTTCTACCCATCGGGCGAGTTGGTTTCTTTGTTCTGTTAAATAGCGGTCTGTAATGTCTACCAGAATAGACTCCTTATTCTTGTAGTGATAATACAGTGTGCCCTTGGAAATGCCGGCAGCACTGGCAATCATGGCAAGGGTAATGTTGTCTATGGAATTGGTCTGCAGAAGTGCTTCGGTAGAATCCATAATAATGGATTTTACATCATCTTTGCGGGGAGCGGCCATGCCAAAAGATCCCTCCTGTTTTCAGCTACTTTGGTGAATTGACTTTCTTTTGACAGTATACTATAATGTTTGCAGTCGGTCAACTGACCGACTCTAAAAATTTTTTCTTTTATTTTGGAATTTGTGAAGTGTTTTTTCACTTTTTAGATTAGATGTAAGTGAAGTAGAGGTGTTTGTATGAACAACGTCAAAAAGCTTCAAAAGAAGCTTTCTCAGGCGTACGGGGACCGGGTTCACGTTACGCTGGAGGATGACCTTCTCCGTGTCACCGGAGAATTGGACACCTGGCAGGATATTTTAAATGCCTGCTCTTTGTGTGCGTCCAGGAAAAGCAGGGTGCACGTGGTAAATGACATTGTCCTGCGTGGCGCAGAACCCGCACCGGTCCGTACGCCAATGGTAAAGGATGCCACTTTGGAAGGTGCATCGCCGGATGTACTGGTCATTGGCGGCGGCATTTCCGGCTGCTCCATTGCCCGGGAACTGTCCAGATACAACCTGGACATTCTTCTGGTAGACAAGGAAGCAGACTTTGCCATGCAGGCGTCCGGTCGGAATGACGGAGAGGTCCACGTTGGCGTAGACCTGTCCAAAGGCAGTCTGAAACAGAAATATGTATTACTGGGAAACCGGATGTATGACCAGGTTTGCAAAGAACTGGATGTGCCGTTCCGCCGTATTGGCCAGTACGCCGGCTTTACGCAGGCGTGGCTGTTCCTGCCGGTTTGTGCCCTGGTTGCCTGGCGTAAGCATCATGATGGTGTTACGGATGCCGAAGTGGTGCTGAAAAAGAAACTGTTGAAGGACAATCCAACCTTTAACCCCGATTTTAAGTTTGCCATGTACAATTCCCTTGCCGGAATTGTATCACCGTATAATTTAACCATTGCTTACGCAGAAAATGCGGCACAAAACGGCGCAAAAATGTCTTTGAACACCATGGTAACCGGTATGGATGTACAGAATGGTACCATTCAGGCAGTTCATACCAACCGTGGAACCATTTATCCAAAGATGGTCATCAACGCCGCCGGCGTGTTTGCAGATGACATTGCAGAGTATGCCGGGGACCGGTTTTACAGTATTCATCCGCGTCGCGGAACGGATACCATTCAGGACGTGAAGAGCGGCAAAATTATAGATACCGTTGCTTCCATTCAGCTGATTACCAAAGAACAGCTGAAAAGCCATTCCAAGGGCGGTGGCATTATGAAAACCGTCCATGGCAATATCCTTGCCGGCCCGGACGCTGTAGAAATCCGGGAAAAGGAAGACTGGGCTACGTATCCGGAATCCATTGCTGCCATTTATAAAAAGCAGAAACAAACGGTCCCGGCCGCGAACGAACGTGACATTATTACGTACTTTACCGGCGTCCGGGCGCCAACCTTTGAAGAAGACTTTGTTCTGGAATGGGGCAGAAAGTGTAGGAATCTGTACCACGCCGGCGGCATTCAGTCTCCGGGTATTACTGCAGCACCTGCCTTCTCTAAGGACATTGCAAAAGAAGTGGCTGCCAAAATGAAAGCTACGGAAAAAACGGATTGGAATCCGAATCGCAAGGGAATTCCGGAAGTCAGCAAATTGTCTCCGGAAGAACGGGCAAAACTGATTCAACAGAATCCGGATTACGGTGTCATTATCTGTCGCTGTGAAGAAATTTCCAAAGGAGAAATCCTGGATGCGTTGAATTCTCCTTATTGCCCGCCAACCATAGATGCCGTAAAGAAGCGGGTTCGCCCGGGCATGGGACGCTGTCAGGGTGGATTCTGCAGCCCGCTGGTTACCAAAATTATTGCGGAGCATGAAAATTGCAACCTGGCAGACGTAAAAAAGACCAATGAACAGTCTGTGGTTCTGTACGGTCAGACAAAGGAGGGGAAAGAAGCATGATGCAGACGGATGTGTTAATTATCGGCGGAGGTCCTGCCGGTCTGGCTGCCGGAATTGAAGCCCATAAAAAGGGTGCAGACGTATTGCTGGTAGAACGGGAAGAACGCTTAGGCGGTATCCTGAAGCAGTGCATCCATGACGGCTTTGGCCTGGTCCGGTTTGGAGAAAAGCTTTCCGGTCCGGAATATGCCGAACGCTTTATGGACGAATTTAACAGTCTTGGTATTCCGTCCATGACCTTAACCTTCGTTACTTCCGTAGAAAAAGTGGCTGACGGCTTCAAAGTACTTTTAGTCAACACGGAAGGCGTTACGGAACTGCACTGTAAAGCCATTATTCTGGCCACAGGCTGCAGGGAACGGACCGCAAAGCAGGTCTTCATTCACGGCACCCGGCCGGCAGGTGTTTTTACCGCCGGAACCGCACAGCATTTTATTAACCTGATGGGGGAAATGCCAACCAAAAAGTGCGTTATCCTTGGATCCGGAGACATTGGCCTGATTATGGCCCGTCGTCTGACCCTGGAAGGGGCAGAAGTAGTTGGTGTTTATGAAGTTATGCCAACTCCGTCCGGACTGACCAGAAATATTCATCAGTGTCTGAATGACTATAATATTCCGTTGCATTTGTCCCATACCGTTACGCGCGTCTTTGGTACGGATCGGTTGACCGCAGTGGAAATTGCACAGGTGGATGAAAACTTAAAGCCAATTCCGGGAACGGAAGAAAAAATAGACTGTGATGCCTTAATTCTTTCCGTTGGCTTAATTCCGGAAAATGAAATTGCAGAAAAACTGGGAGTTGCCATTGACCCAAGAACCAAAGGCCCTGTCTGCAACGAAGCGTTAATGACATCTGTGCCGGGCGTATTCTCCTGCGGCAATGCCCTTCATGTAAATGACCTGGTAGACTACGTTTCCGAATCCGCAGAAATTGCGGGCGCCTCTGCAGCAGCCTACGTGGCTGCAGACCAGGCGCCGGAACAGCGGATTCCGCTGACAGCGGACGAAGGAGTTTCCTACATTGTTCCGCAGCAGATTACCCTTGGCGGGAATTTGGAAAAAACCATTGTTTACTTCCGCTCCCGCAAAGTGGTGAACGGTGCCACATTCCGCATTGTTGCAAAAACCGGAGACGAAACGAAAGTAATTGTAGAAAAGAAATATGCTTTCCTTCGTCCGCCGGAAATGGAAAAGCTGATTGTTGACTTTGCCGCAGCAGAACCTGGCCCGGCAACCAAACTTTATGCAGAAATAGAGGTGAAGAACAAATGACACAGACCATGGTTTGCATTACCTGCCCCAGAGGCTGTACTCTGACCGTAACGCAGGAAGGAGAGCAGATTACCGTAACCGGTAACTCCTGCAAACGTGGGGAACAGTTTGCCGTAAACGAACTGACTCACCCCATGAGAACCATTTGTTCCACCGTAAGAACGGCTTTCCCGGATCATCCGGTTTTACCATGTCGTGTTTCCACTGATATTCCAAAAGACAAAATTTTTGATGTCATGAAGGAAATTAATAAGACTACCGTAACTGAACGAATTGGTCGTGGTGACATTATCATTCCAAACGTACTCGGTCTTGGTGCCGATATCATTGCCACATCTGATTTGTTGAAATAAGAAAAGGAGATTTTAATTATGGGATACAAACCTTATAGCGGCTTTGAGCCAAAGTGGATTAAAACACCTGCTCCGGCAGATTCCTATCGTTCCATTTTCCGTTGGGGTGACCCGGAACATTTCAAATTCCCGAAAGAAAGCCTTTACAACATGATGAAAGACCGGATTGATCTGCATGACGAAGACGTAACTGACTTTGTTTGTGATCCGGGTCTTGATACCGTTAACCTTGGACCGGATTATGCTCCAAAGATGGCAGAAGAAGATCTGGAATTCTTTAAGGGCGTTTATGGGGATCAATGGTCCCAATCCGATTATGACCGCCTGGCGGTTGCCTTTGGTCAGACTGCCTATGACCTGTATCGTGTCAGGGAACATCAGTGGGACAGCCTGCCGGATCTGGTTGTTTATCCATCCACTTCGGAACAGATTGAAAAGACCGTTGCTTACTGTGCCGAAAAGAAAATTCCACTGTATGTTTACGGCGGCGGTTCTTCCGTTACCCGTGGCGTAGAACCGGTAAAGGGCGGCGTATCCCTGGATATGAGACGCAACTTCAACAAGGTCCTGAACTTTAATGAAACGGATCAGACCATTACCGTACAGTCCGGTATGTCCGGCCCGGATTTGGAACGCCATCTGAATTGTGCTAAGTTTGAATTTGGTGCAAAGCGGAATTATACCTGTGGTCACTTCCCGCAATCCTTTGAATATTCTTCCGTTGGCGGCTGGGTTGTAACCCGTGGCTCCGGACAGAATTCCACTTACTATGGCTGTATTTCGGATATGGTTATGCAGCAGAAATATGCCACACCGCGTGGACAGATTCTGACCTCTCCGTATCCAAGAGAAGCCACCGGTCCAAACATTAACCAGATTATGATGGGCTCCGAAGGAACGTTTGGTGTACTGACGGAAGTTACGCTGAAAGTCAGAAGATATATGCCGGAAAACAGATATCGTTTCTCCTATATCTTCAAGAACTGGGATGACGCCATGGACTTTGCCCGTGAATGCATGCAGGCAGAAGCCGGCTTCTCTTCCGTATTCCGTCTGTCTGACCCGGAGGAAACCAACATGATGCTTCGTCTTTACAATGTAGACGAAACTCCATTGCAGCCAATGCTGGAAAAGCTTGGTTACAAGGATATGGAACGCTGTCTGTTCTTAGGCTTCACTGACGGTGATACCGGTTATGCCAAAAACGTTTACAAGAAGATTTTGAAGGTTGCGTTGCAGCATCATGCACTGCCATTGACCGGCCTGGTATGTAAGGGCTGGGAAAAGGGACGATTTGACGATCCGTACATGCGTGACTCGCTCCAGGATTTCGGCGTTATCATTGATACCATGGAATGCTGCGTAAACTGGTCCAACATGAAGCAGGTATGGCAGGATGTTCGTGCCGTATGCCATGCACGTCCAAACACCGTTGTTACCACGCATATGTCTCACTGTTATCCGCAGGGTGCCAACCTGTACTTCATTTTCATTACCAAGTGTGACAACGCTGCTGACTTTAAGGAATACCACGCTTCCATTCTGGATGCTATCCAGAAGTCCGGCGCAGCCATGTCCCATCACCACGGTATCGGTAAGCTGTTTGCCCCATGGCTGGAAGCTTCCCTTGGCGAAAACGAATATGGCATCTTCAAGGTCCTGAAGGATTACTTTGACCCGAATTACACCATGAACCCGGGCGGTACCATTGGTCTGGATCTTCCGGAGGATCAGAAGAGACGTCTGCGGGACGGAAACCGGGACTGCAAAGACGACTAAAGTTTGCACAATGCTAAAGATTGCAAAAAACAACACTATTGTATAGAATAGTAGTGTTAACTGGGTGGCGCTGAATCGCCTGGGCGATTCAGTGCTTTATCCTGCAATAGTCATGTTCCTAGTCATAAAGGAGGCTCTTAAATGAAACTGGAAGACATCATTTTGAAAATTGCGGATTATGGAGAAGTTGGCCGCAAGGTAAAGAAGGCAACCGGAATTTTAGCCGGTGGACTGGAAGACATTTTATTCCCGTTCATTATCCCAACACAGGATGTAATTGAAGGCGTTGGTTCTTCTGCCAGAACGGTAGAATTTTTACAGAGAGCGTCTTCCAAGAAGACCCTGATTGTAACCGACGCCATGCTGAACAAACTTGGTCTGCTGAAGACCATGACGGACGCCATGGATGCTGCCGGTTTCCCATATGCCATTTTTGATGGTGTAGAACCGAACCCAACCATCCAGAATGTGGAAGATGCTTATGAAATGTATCGCGCTGAGCGCTGTGACTCTATTGTCGGCTTCGGCGGCGGTTCTTCCATGGACGCCTCCAAGGCTTTGAGCTGTCGTGTAGCAAAGCCAAACCTGAGCATTGAAGGCATGGGCAGATTAATGGGATATTTCCCGGTAACCCTGCCGACGTTTGCCAAGACTCCATATCTGGTTGCCATTCCGACAACCGCAGGAACCGGCGCAGAATCTACGGTTGCAGCGGTTATTTCCAACCACAAGATTGACAAGAAATATACCATTACGGATATTGCCATGCGTCCGAACACCGTTATTCTGGATGCCGGTCTTGCCACCGGTCTGCCGAAGTATACAACGGCTGTTACGGCGGTAGATGCTTTGTCTCACTGCGTAGAAGGCTTTTTATCCTATGCTCATAATCCACGTGGAGACGAATGGGCTGTCAGAGGTGCCAGACTGGTAGTAGAAAATGTTGACGCTGCCATTGCTGACGGAAGCAATCTGGAAGCCAGACAAAACCTTTGCATGGCTGCTTATTGCGGCGGACAGGCTCTGAATATGGAAACCACCGGTTATGTTCACCCGTTTTGCCATAAGATTGGTGCAAAATATAACCTGGTTCATGGACGCTGCATTGGTGCTGTTCTTCCTATTATTTTGGAAGACTACGGATCTGTAGTAGAAAAACGGCTTGCAAAAATGTCTCGTGCTACCGGCATTGCTGCTCCAACCATGTCTGATACAGAAGCATCCAAGGCCTTTATCCAGTGGGTACGTGACTTTGATCAGAAATATGGTATTGATCCGTACATTCCGGAAATTAAGGACGAAGACCTGGATGAAATTGCGGATTCCATCATGGTTGAAATCTTTGTTTATCCAAACAAGAAGGTTTATACCAGAGAAGAAATCAAGTCCCTGCTGAAAGTAATTCGCGGAGACCGTGCATAATAATAGGAAAAAGGCCGGAGTGTATGCTCCGGCCTCTTTATTTTTAACAGAACGAAGCCTCCCTATTGGGAGGCTCCTTCATTAATGCAACACATTTGGAATATCTGGGGTTCCAAATGTGCTATCAGCTTTTTGTAGCACCTATTTTAGCGAAAATAAGACACTTTGCAAGAAGAATGACTATATTTTCACAAAGTTGAAAATGACTTTTTGACACTATCAAAAATATGTCTAACTTGAATAAAAATATTTCTGAAATATAGAAACAATAGGCAAAATATTTCAAAAAACAAGTTGATTAAAAAAAGGAAACATGATACATTGAGGGTGGAAATTTAATAAATGGAGGTGTTTTTTATGAAAGTGAAATCGCAAATTCTGAAACCGATTCTTTCTTACTGGATGGTTCTACTACTGATTTTGGTGTTTGCATTGCAGGCTGTGGCAGCCTCGGCGAAGAGTGGTGTGTCTTTGAATGAGTCAATTCCGGAGGAGGTACAAAAGGTTGCAGAAGGGGACCTTCAAATGGTAGGGAACAGTCTCCTTCAGAATACGGATAGTAGTCAGTTGAAAGACTCAGACATTACAGTGCAGGATATGACGTTGGGGCCGGGCTTTAAAGTTAATGTTATTACAACAGACCAGATAAAAGGGAATTCTGAAAAATCACTAAGTGCTACCGTTACCAGTGTGTCATCTGCTAACGAATGGCTGTTTTTGATAGAAGCAAATGAAACGCAAGTTGGCCTGATGGAATTTGATTATGAAGATCAAAAGTACATGTTAACCGGATACAATGAGACGGATGATACGCTTTTAGTTACGGCAAATCGACTGATTGAAAAATTCGGAAAAGAGAACGTAGCATTGTTGAAATTCCAATGTGATTATTTCTTTGTTTATCAGGATCAGGATGAAATCAAAGTTCTGGCGATAGATGAAGAGACACGGGAGGATTTGGAATCCTATATATCCAGTAAGCAAGCAAATAAGGAACCAACCTGGGAGACTTTTGCAACGGCATTTAACGCGTCATACTCTTACAGACAGAAACAGCAAGAGGAAAGTTCGGAACAGTTGTATGGAGATAAAGCTCTTTATTCAGCTGAAGAAACCGGCTATACAGAGTCAGGAAAAAGTTCCGTGGGGCTGTGGATTGGCGTTGCCGCTCTTATTGTTGTTGCCGTAGGAGGCACGGTTGGCATTGTATTTGCTGTAAGAAAGAAGAAGAGGGCTACAAAATAATTATAAGGAAATGAAGAATTTAATCCTTGTAAATTGCAATGACAAGTTGAACATTTTCAGTCCAAAATCCAACTACGCAACACCGCATGAGTAAATCTTGTCCAGCTCTTGCTCAAACAGCTCATCCGGTGTTTTGTATCCCAGATTCTTCCTTGGAAGACTGTTACACCAGACTTCAATCTGTGCCAGTTGCTCGTTTGTAAGTCCGTCAATACGCTTTCCTTTTGGTAGGAATCTTCGAATCAAACCATTGTGCCGTTCAACAGAGCCTTTCTCACAGGAAGTATATGGGTGAGCAAAGTAAACAAGTGTATTGCTTAGTTTTTCCAAATCGGACAGCAGAGCAAACTCAGAACCATTGTCTGTAGTAATTGACTTAAAGACTTCGTTCCAATGTTCGCCATATAAGTTGCGTACTTTTGCCAATGCTGCCATTACACCATTGGGATCTCTGCCTGGAACTCGAATCATCCAATATTGTCTGGTTCGCCGTTCAATTAAAGCAAGTATGGCATTATCTTCCTTGTCCTTTGCTCCAAGTACCAGATCTGCTTCCCAGTGACCGAACTCTGTTCGCTCATCGACTACTGGTGGACGTTCCTCAATACTTCTACCTAATACGCGTTTGTTTTCGTTAATGCGCTGCTTCTTTGGTGCCCGCTTTAACTTCTCTGGTAGATCAATATTCTTAATGGACAACAGTTGGAGATTTACATAGTTATACAAGGTTTTGGTGCAAACCATCTGTTCTTTTACAAAGAGACCTTCCTGTAAAGCGCGTCCTACGCAAGCATCTAAAGACCAGTGGTCGTCTACAAAATGTTGTTCCACGTAAGTAATAAAGCTTTGCTTTTCAAAGAGCGCATAGTGTCGACAGCAAGCGGATCGATTTTTTCGATAGGTTTCTTGTCCCAACTTGGCTTTATACCGAAACACCTTACCATGGTACAGGGAAACCGTGCCACGCTTAATTTCGTTACGTACCGTATTGGGAGCACAGCCAAGTTCCTTGGCGATTCGGTTTGCTTTCCATCCATCTTTCAGGCGAGTTTGAATAACAACTCGTTCTTCCAACGTAAGATGTCTACCTTTTTGGTGCTTGTCTGTAGTACAATGTAAGTGGTCCATACGGTACTCTCCTTGGTTGTGTTGGTTTGGTCACTTACATTTTACCAAAGAGATGACGTATGGACTTTTTATTTATGAAAAATGTTCAAGTTGATTTTACAATCGGCCAAGAATTTAATCCTTAAATAGCAATACGTTCCAAATAGCAATAAGTAAAAATAGACGCCCACCTGGCATGCCAGGTGGGCGTTCCTTTATTATAATTAGTAAAATTAAATCCGGCTGTAAGCTATGTGCTGACAGAAACAGCGTTTTGTTGGTGGCAAAGTAGGTGCCACTGTTTGGATTTGCCACCCGGATTCTGTTTTTTGGTGGCAAACAGAGAGTTTTTTTTGAATTTGCCACCGCAAAACCCAGCTATAGGTTATGTACTGACAGAAACAGCGTTTTGTTGGTGGCAAAGTAGGTGCCACTGCTTGGATTTGCCATCCGGATTCTGTTTTTTGGTGGCAAACAGAGAGTTTTTTTTGAATTTGCCACCGCAAAACCCAGCTATAGGTTATGTACTGACAGAAACAGCGTTTTGTTGGTGGCAAAGTAGGTGCCACTGCTTGGATTTGCCATCCGGATTCTGTTTTTTGGTGGCAAACAGAGAGTTTTTTTTGAATTTGCCACCGCAAAACCCAGCTATAGGTTATGTACTGACAGAAACAGCGTTTTGTTGGTGGCAAAGTAGGTGCAACTGTTTGGATTTGCCACCCGGATTCTGTTTTTGGGTGGCAAACGGAAAGTTGCTCCTGAATTTGCCACTCGAAGATTGGTATGGTGGGCAGGCATTAGAATCGGCACTGTCATACGGGCCGCAAATAGAGGGCTCCTACATTAAAGCCACTTTTTCTTTTTGAAGAGGATGAGTTCCAGAAGGAGAATTAGGATGGCTACGGCAATGACAACAATGTAGCCGTATTTCCAGTAAAGCTCCGGCATATGGGTGAAGTTCATGCCGTACCATCCGGTTAAAAGGGTTAGCGGCATGAAGATGGAAGTGGCAATGGTCAGAAAACGCACAGCTTCTTCCTGATGTTCATTGTGCATCATTTGATAGTGGTCAAAGAGAGAGTCCAGCTGCTCTTTCAGCTTTTGGGATTTTATGTAGTAGATATCCACTTTGTTGTAGAGGTATCTGAACATGCGCTTGCTTTCCTTGTCCAAAAAAGAAAACGGACAGGAAGCAAGGGCAGAAAGCATTTCCAGGAGCTGCTGGTAATAACGGTTAAGGCGGGAAATCAGTTTGCGATATTCCAAAAGCCGGACTTCAAAGTCGTCTTCCATGGCATCTTTAACCATTTGATCGTCCATTGCGTCCAGCTGGTTGTCCGTTTCATCCAGCAGATCCTCATCATTGCGGATGAAATCTTCCAAAAGGGCAAAGAGCAGCTGGCCGGGAGTCCTGATATTGCGATTAAGGCTACCCAGCTTCTGAAGCTCTGTTTCCAGTAAGGCAACGTTTCCGACTAAAATTAAAGAATTTTTTTCCAAAAAAAACAGGCAGGACCATTTGCTTTTATCTTCATCAGAAAAATCCGGAATATGAATGGTGGCAACCACTTCCTCTTCATAAATTTCCGCTTTGCAACGGCGAATGGAAGTGGCGTTTGGAACTTCAAGCGGATCTCTCCGCTCCTGAATTTCCGCAAAAGAAAGCAGTTCTACATAGGGCTTATGTTCAGAATAAGCCTTGTGTTCTGGCGATGCAGCTTCCGCTTCCGGCAGGAGCTGTTTATCAAGGTAGTAGCGCATTTTGCTTCCTCCTTTTAAAAGGCGTGTTCGTCGGCCAGGATGGCTTCCGCGGTGCGGATGCCGTCAACGGCGGCGGACACAATACCGCCGGCATATCCGGCACCTTCCCCGCAGGGGTAGACCCCTCCGAGCGGTTCCTTTTGTAAGTAACATTGATAAAAGTCATCACGAAGAATGCGAACCGGCGAGGAGGAGCGTGCCTCCGGCCCGGTTAAGACCGCTTCCGGCATGGCAAAGCCATGCAGTTTGCCGTCCATTAGGACAATGCCTTCGGCTATGGTATCGGTTACCTTTTTGGGCAGAACGGCACGCAGATCTGCGGGGGCAGTGCCGGTAGGGCAACTGGGGTGTACTGCACCGAAGCGGGTACTGGGCTGCTCTTTTAAGAAGTCACCTACCAACTGTGCCGGAGCGGTGTAGTCCCCGCCGCCGATGGCAAAGGCAGTTTGCTCCAATTTGCGCTGGAAGGCAAATCCTTCCAGCGGATTGTCTCCGTCAAGGTCTTCCGGATTTACGTTTACCAGTAGGGCAGAGTTGGAATTTTCTTTGTCCCTGGCATAAGTGCTCATGCCATTGACGCAAATTCCGCCTTCTTCCGAGGCGGCGTTAACAACGGTTCCGCCCGGGCACATACAGAAGGTATAACAGCCACGTTCATGTGCTCCATGGAATGCCATTTTATAATTGGCGGCTCCAAGGGCCGGGTGTCCGGCAAAGGAACCATATTGCGCTTTATCTATGAATTCCCGTGGATGTTCAATACGGGCGCCGACAGAGAAGGGCTTGCGAATCATGGTTAAGCCCTTTTGATAAAGCATTTCTACGGTATCTCTGGCAGAATGCCCCAGTGCCAATACTACGGTATCTGTTTCCAGATCATGGGTGGCACCGTCTTCTGTTTTGTAGGTAACGCCCTGAATATAGTGGTTATAAATAATCAGGTCTGTTAAACAGGCACCGAACAGAACCTGTCCGCCCAGGCGTTTAATTTCTTCCCTGATGTTTTTTACAACCAGTACCAGATTGTCTGTTCCAATGTGAGGATAATTACTGTAAAGAATGGTGTCCGGTGCACCGAAGTTTACAAAGTCTGCAAATACTTTACGCTGACGCTTGTCTTTGATACCGGTGGTCAGTTTTCCATCGGAAAACGTGCCGGCTCCGCCTTCGCCAAACTGAATGTTGGACTGCGGATTCAGCTTACGCCCGGTCCAGAATTTCTGTACGTCTTTAGTGCGCGTGTCTACGTCATGGCCACGTTCCAGGACAATGGGACGAAGGCCGGCACGAGCCAGCATAAGTGCACAGAACATACCTGCAGGGCCGAATCCGATAATGACCGGACGAAGGGCAGACTGATGCCGGTTTTCTACCATTTCATATTCATAAACCGCTGTTTGCTGCACTTTACGTTTGTCACAGCGCTTTAAAATGCGTTGTTCTTCTACGTCTGTAATAACGTCTACTGCATAAACAAACTGAATATTATCTTTGTGCCGGGAATCAATGGAACGCCGGTAAATGGACCATTCCTTAATGTCTTCCGGTTTTATTTTCATGACCTTGGCCGCAGCCAGTTTCAAATCTTCCTGCGATGCGTCCAAAGGAAGCTTCAATTCATTAATTCTGAGCACGGATAATCTCCTTTGCAGCATAAATTCCGGTTCCCCAGGCAAAGTGCAGGTTGTACCCGCCGCAGAGGCCGTCGGCATTTAATAATTCACCGGCAAAATACAGGCCGGGTATTGTTTTACATTCCAAAGAGTGTGGCTTTAGCTGGTCAGAACCTACTCCGCCATGGGTTACCTGGGCATCTTTGTAGGATTTTGTGCCAAGAACGGTCAGCGGAAAATCTTTTACCGCTTTTGCCAGGCGAGTCAGCTCCGGATCTGACAGGGAAGAGGCAGGTGCTTCTGCCGACAGGCCGCAGAACCGGAACAGTACGGGAATGAGTTTTGTATGCAGGAAGCCCTGGCATAAGCTGCATCCGGTTTCCTGCGGCTTGTCGGCAGAGTGGTCTGCCGCTGTGCGCCGTTCCTGCAAAAAGGACAGCACCTCTGCTGCGGTCCATTCCGGACAGAAGTCCAGATGGACCGTGGGCCAGGCCGTCTTTGCCAGAACGGCGGCAGTCCCGGACAGCTGCATGGCGGCAATACCGGACAGGGTGTCACCGGCAAATTGCAGTTCGCCAATTTCCCGGCCCTGTGGCTTGCCTTTGTTGTCTTGTAAGGTAATGCCTGCACGGACACGCAATCCATGCAGAGCGCTGATGTCTTCCCTGATTTTCATTTGTACCAGGGCCGGAGAAATGGGCTGATAGGTTAAGCCAAGCTCTTTTACCAGTCTGTATCCTTCTCCGTCGGTGCCAAACTTAGAGCCGGCTTTGCCGCCTACAGCCAGCAGGACCATGTCCGCGGCCTCCGTGCCGTTAATCAGAAAGCCGGATTCCGTTTTACAAAGTGAAGTGACCGGCGTGTTACATTTAACAGATATTCCTAATCGGCGTACCTCAGCCCACAGCGTGTCCCGCACGGTGGCGGCCGCCATGGTCCTGGGGTAAATGCGGCCTTCTTCCGCCAACGTGGATAATCCCAAACTGCGGAAGAAGGCCAGGCAGTCTTCCGTGGAAAAGGAATCCGTTAAAAGGGAAATCAGGGCTGCATCGCCATGAAAATCAGACGGACGGATATCCTGATTGCTCAGGTTACAGCGTCCGTTTCCGGTGGCCAACAGTTTGCGGCCGGGTTCCGCATTTTTTTCATAAAGAAGGACGGTTGCATCCGAAAGCTTACGGGCAAGCGTAATGGCTGCCGCAAGACCGGAAGCACCACCGCCCAGAATTGCAATAGTTTTCATATGTAGGGCTCCTTTCAAATGAAAGCAGATTACGCTACAGGGCCCAAGCGGAACCCTGCCTGCACGGTCTTTGCACGCAACCACAGTATAATCTTTTTTGACGAAAACGGCAAATAAGAGTATATTGAGAATGCTTATACCCTGGAAAAGAATCATATTTGGAGGAGCAATATGAAAGGCATTGTTCTGGCCGGCGGTTCCGGTACCCGACTGTACCCGCTGACCAAAGTAACTTCCAAACAGTTACTGCCGGTTTATGATAAACCGATGATCTTTTATCCGCTGTCCATGTTAATGCTGGCCGGCATTCGGGAAATTCTGATTATTTCCACGCCAACGGATATTACCCGCTTTGAAGATTTGCTGGGAAACGGTTCCAATTTCGGACTGGAACTGTCCTACGCAGTGCAGGAAAATCCGAACGGACTGGCGGAAGCCTTCCTGATTGGGGAAGACTTCATTGACGGTGACAGTGTGGCCATGGTGCTGGGAGACAACATCTTCTTTGGCTCCGGACTTGGTTATCTGCTTCGGCAGGCCGCGGCGGCAGCCGTTGCAGAGCAGTCCAAAGCCACCGTGTTTGGCTACTTTGTGGAAAATCCGCAGGCCTTTGGCGTAGTGGAATTTGATGATGACGGCCACGTTATCTCTATAGAGGAAAAGCCGGAACATCCAAAGTCCAATATTGCTGTTACCGGATTGTATTTTTATGACAACCGGGTTGTGGATTTTGCCAAAAAAATCAAGCCGTCTCCGCGTGGCGAACTGGAAATTACAGACTTAAATACCATGTACCTGGAAGCAGGGGACTTGGAAGTAAAGTTAATGGGCCGGGGATTTTCCTGGATGGATACCGGCACAGTAGACGCACTGATTGACTGCGCAGACTTTATACGCACCATTGAAACCCGCCAGGGAATTATTATTTCCGCACCGGAAGAAATTGCTTACAACATGGACTGGATTACCAAAGAACAGCTGATGGCCTCTGCCGAACTCTACGGCAAGTCCATTTATGGTGACCACCTGCGCCGTGTGGCAGAAGGCAAGATTTTGTATGGCGGCAAGCCGGGCGAACGTCCGGTTTGGGGCAAGGACAGGAGGAACTTTGATTGATTACGGTGGAAGAAACCAAAATCCCTGACGTAAAAATTATTACGCCGAAGCTGTTTGGGGACAACCGGGGCTGGTTCATGGAAACCTATTCCGCACGGGACCTGAAAGAGTACGGCATTACCGCAGAGTTTGTACAGGACAACCGGTCCTTCTCTGCAAAAAAAGGAATTATCCGTGGACTGCATTTCCAACGGACCCCATACACCCAGGCCAAATTACTGACCTGCCTGCAGGGAGCCATTCTGGACGTTGCCGTGGATTTGCGGAAAGCCAGTCCCACCTACAAACAGTGGGTGTCGGTAGAACTGACGGCGGACAATAAAAAACAGCTTTTCATTCCGAAGGGCTTTGCACATGGCTTTGTTACGCTGACGGACAACGTGGAAATCATGTATAAATGTGACGCGTTTTACGCTCCGGAGTGTGACGGAGGCATTCGCTTTGATGACCCGGATCTCTGTGTGGACTGGGGTATTACGGATCCTATTCTTTCGGAAAAAGATCGCAATGCGCCTTTCCTGAAGGATCTGAATCTGGATTTTTGAGGTAAACATGAAAATTTTTCTTACCGGAGTTACCGGACAGCTTGGACAGGAAGTAAAAAAGGTCTTTCTTGCTGCAGGACACGAAGTGGTTGCTCCCACACGGGCAGAACTGGATCTGCAAAATAAGGAAGCACTGCAGCAGGCCGTAATGACCGCGGCGC
This sequence comes from uncultured Phascolarctobacterium sp., assembly GCA_963640645.1. Taxonomy (GTDB): domain Bacteria; phylum Bacillota; class Clostridia; order Oscillospirales; family Acutalibacteraceae; genus RUG420. Next base: position 173,436 of record CAVHZY010000002.1, read on the forward strand.
CGGATGCCATCCTTCACTGTGCGGCCTATACGGCAGTAGACAAGGCAGAAGACGAACCGGAAGTGGCGCAGGCAATTAATGCAGAGGCCACGAAAGTTCTGGCAGAGTGTGCTGACCGGCTGAAAGCCAAAATTCTGTATATCAGCACGGATTACGTATTTGACGGCGGCCTGGATTTGCCCTATGACAACGTGGATGAATGTCATCCGCTGAATGTATATGGAGAAAGCAAATATCTTGGCGAGTTAGCGGTAGAAACCTGCTGTGACCGCTTCTTTATTGTGCGCACCTCCTGGGTCTTCAGCGCCCATGGCACGAACTTTGTCAAAACCATTCTGCGCCTGGCAGATACCAAAGAAGAAATCAGCGTGGTAAAGGATCAGATCGGTTCTCCAACTTATGCGCCGGACCTGGCTGTGCTGTTACTGGAAATGATCCAGACAGAAGAGTACGGATTTTATCATGCCACCAACGAAGGGCAGTGCAGCTTTTTTGAATTTGCCGAAGAAATTGTACGGCAGGCAGGAAAGCAATTACGCATTTTACCAATTAGCTCAGATGCCTATGGAGCGCGGGCTCCAAGGCCGCACAACTCAGTACTGGCAAAGGACTCTTTAGACCGTGCAGGATTCCATCGCCTACCGGATTGGAAAGATGCCCTGGCCCGCTGTTTAAAGGAATTACAATAAGATAGGAAATACCGCTACTCTCTGCCCGTTTCGTTGACTTTAAAAGGGGCAGAGAGTAAAATATTTTGCGAATCTTTTGAGATTACGTCGACAGTAAGGAGACTGCTTCATGGAATGGACAGGACTGAATGAACTGCGGGAACGCTTCCTTCGCTTTTATGAAGGAAAGGACCATCTGCGTCTGGAAAGTTTCTCGCTTGTGCCACAGGGAGACAAAAGCTTACTTTTGATTAACTCCGGCATGGCACCAATGAAAAAATATTTTACCGGAGAAGTTACGCCGCCGAAAACACGGGTTACTACCTGCCAGAAGTGCATCCGTACCCCGGATATTGACGAGGTAGGCCACACCGACCGCCACGGCACCTATTTTGAAATGCTGGGCAATTTCTCTTTTGGGGATTATTTCAAGCATGAAGCCATTCCCTGGGCCTGGGAATTTCTGACCAAAGAACTGGAAATTCCGGCGGAGCGGCTGTATTGCTCTGTTTATGAAAAAGACGATGAAGCAGTAGAGATCTGGAATAAAGAAGTTGGCGTTCCCATGGACCACATTGTGCGTCTGGGCAAAGCCGATAACTTCTGGGAACATGGTGAAGGTCCGTGCGGCCCCTGCTCGGAAATCTACTTTGACCGCGGCCCGGAACACGGCTGTGGCAGACCGGATTGCAAGGTAGGCTGTGAATGTGACCGCTACATGGAAATCTGGAACAACGTATTTACGCAGTTTGAAGGGGACGGCAAAGGCAATTACACGCCGCTGGAACACCCGAACATTGACACCGGTATGGGTCTGGAACGGCTGGCCTGTGTCATGCAGGGGGTAGGCAACCTGTTTGAAGTAGATACCGTTCGGAACATCATGAAAAAAGTGTCGGAAATTTCCGGTGTGGAATACCATAAGACTACTGAAAAGAACGACATTTCCTTACGTGTCATTACGGACCATGCCCGCTCGGTTACCTTCTTAATTGGAGACGGGGTTATGCCATCCAATGAAGGACGTGGCTATGTGCTTCGCCGCCTGCTGCGCAGAGCAGCCCGCCACGGACGTCTGCTCGGTATTGATCATCCGTTCTTAACGGAAGTGGCAGATGTTGTTATTTCCGAAAATAAGGACGCCTACCCGAATCTGCTGGAAAAGCAGGACTTCATTAAAAATGTAATTCAGGCAGAGGAAGCGTCCTTCAATAAAACCATAGATGCCGGAACCCAGATTCTGGAAGACATTATTCAGAATTCGGATTCCAAAGTGCTTTCCGGAGAAGATGCCTTTAAACTGGCAGATACCTTTGGTTTCCCCATTGACCTGACCAAAGAAATGCTGGAAGAAAAAGGCATGACGGTAAACGAAGACCGTTATCTGGAACTGGTAAAAGAAGCCAAGCAGAAGGCCAAGGATGACGCGGCCAAAAAGAACGTGGCTGAAGCCTGGAAGGGCGCCGGAGATCCAACCCAGGAGCTTCCGAAAACCAACTTTACCGGTTATGACTCCTTTGCAACGGATGCCAGGGTACTGGCTATTGTCAAAGAGGGACAGCTGGTTGACACCGCCACTGCCGGAGAACAGGTTGCTCTGGTGCTGGATCAAACTACTTTCTATGCGGAAAGCGGCGGACAGGTTGGAGATACCGGCCTGATTTCCGGAGACAGTTTCCGCTTTGCCGTACAGGATACCAAGAAAACCGGAAATGCGGTTTATCTGCATTTTGGTGCGGTGGAAGAAGGAACTCTTTCTGTTGGTGTTTCCGCTCATGCAACGGTAGATGAAACATTGCGGAAAGCTACCATGCGGAACCACACAGGCGCACATTTATTGCAGGCTGCATTGCGCCGTGTCCTTGGTACTCATGTAGAACAGGCCGGCTCTTATGTGGATGCCAATGTGCTCCGCTTTGACTTTACGCATTTCTCTGCCATGACTGCAGAAGAATTGCAAAAGACCGAAGATCTGGTGAACCAGATTATTCTGGATGGCATTCCGGTTATCATGCAGGAAATGCCGATTGAAGAAGCCAAAAAATTAGGTGCCATGGCTTTGTTTGGAGAAAAATACGGAGACCGCGTTCGTGTTGTCAAAGCCGGAGACTTTTCCGTAGAATTCTGTGGCGGTACCCATGTGGATAATACCGGCAGATTAGGCCTGTTTAAGATCCTGTCCGAATCCTCTGTTGCTGCAGGGGTGCGCCGGATAGAAGCCGTTACCGGTACCGGTGTTATGAATTATATTGCAGAAAACAATGCACTGCTGCAGAAAGCGGCAGCAGCACTGAAGCTGAATACGGTAACCGAACTGGATACCAAAGCAGCGCAACTGGCACAGCATCTGAAGGATGCACAAAAGCAGGTGGAAGCGCTGCAGGCAGAACTGGCTTCCTTACAGGCAGCGGGAATGGCGCAAAATGCCATAGACCTTGGGCCAGTTAAGCTGATCTGTAATCAGGTAGAGAATGTTAGTGGCGGAGAACTTCGCCAGATGGCCGACAGCGCCAAAGAGGCCGGCCCCGACACGGTAGCCATTCTGGCTTCCGTGGCAGACGGCAAAGTCAGCTTTGCCTGTGCCTGCGGGCCGGAGGCCGTTCAGGCCGGTGCCCACGCAGGTAAGATTGTCAAAGCAGTGGCTGCCATTGCCGGCGGAAACGGCGGTGGCCGTCCGGACAGCGCCATGGCCGGTGGCAAGGATGCCACTAAAGTAACAGAAGCGCTGGCGGCCGCCGAAAGTATTGTCAAAGACCTGTTAAAATAATTTTAGAAAAGGAGGATCTCTATGGATTGTCTGTTTTGCAAAATTGCTGCCGGAGAAATCCCCAGCACCAAGGTGTACGAAGACGACCGGATTTTTGCTTTTCGGGACATTAACCCGCAGGCACCAACCCACATCCTGGTTATTCCGAAAGAACACATTCCTTCGGTAGATGCCATTACACCGGAAAACAGTGCTATTGTGTCCCATATCTTTGAAATTATTCCAAAGCTTGCCGCAGAGGATGGACTGGACAAGGGATACCGTGTGGTTTCCAATATTGGCGAACAGGGCCAGCAGAGTGTTCCACATCTGCATTTCCACATCCTTGGTGGACGGGATATGACCTGGCCTCCGGGCTAAAAACCACTTATAAAAACAAAAGTACCGTTGGTTCCTGCAGAGGGACCGGCGGTACTTTCTTTTTTGCCAATTCCTGAAAAATAGGGGAAACTGGGCTTGAGGTGATGGTATGGATCGGCCCTTTTTCTACATTGGTACCGCTTATTTATGGACGTTATGGCTGCTGGCGCTGACCGGCAAAGCCTTTGCACTGGGACTGTTAATTGCTGCTGCCTGCCTTTTGACAGCGGAGCTGGTTTGCATGCTCCGCCACAAAAAGACAGGCATTGTTCCTGCTGTACTGCTTTCCTGCGCACTGGCCTGCAGTTTATTTCTGGCAAAAACGCAGTTTGTGTTAGAACCGGCACTGGCTTTGGCCGGTACCCGCCAGCAGGTCAGCGGAACGGTAACGACAGTGCTGAAAGACTCTTCTTCCGGAAATCATCGTTGTACCGTGGACTGGAATGGAACCAAAGTGCAGCTGATTTCCAAAACCTATGTACCCAAACGGGGAGACTACGTCTCTTTTCGCGGAAAAGTATATGAGTTAGGGGAAGGAGACCCTGACTTTCAGCGCTATTACCGTTCCACAGGCACTTATATTAGCGTGTTTTGCTATGACGCGGTTAACGTTACGCCTGCCCGGCAGGAGCAGAAAACGACGCGGGACCGGATAGAACAGTTCCGGCAATACTTGTTGGATGGCGTCAGTCAGTATCTGCCAGAGGAATTGGCCGGTGTACTGGACGGTATGCTGTTGGGAGACAAAACCCTGATAACAGAGGAGCAGCAGGAATGGTTCCAGCGCTCCGGCATTTTACACCTGTTTGCCGTTTCCGGCTTTCACACCTCTTTGTGGAGTATGCTACTGTACCGCAGTCTTTTGAAAGCCGGTCTTGGTAAACGGCTTTCCTGCTGGGGTGGCATTGCTTTTACCATTTTCTTCATGGCACTGACCGGCTTTTCCAAGAGCGGTATCCGTGCCGGTTTCATGCTCTTGATCTTTTTTCTGGGAAAGTCCTTTCTCCTGTCTGTGGATTCCTTAAATTCCTTAGGCTTCGCCGGCTTCCTGCTGTGCATTGGCAATCCCTTTGCCGGAGGAGACTCCGGATTACTGCTTTCTTACTTTGCTACCCTTGGCATTTTAAGTGTGTATCCCATTTTGTATCAGAAACTGCATCGCCGGTTTCGGGACCAGAAAGTGGTGGAACGCGTTTTTGGCACGCTGGCCTTATCCGCCAGCACGTTTGTTTTTACCCTGCCGGTGGTTATGCTGACCTTTGGCAGTATTTCGCTGGTCTCGCCACTCAGCAATCTGATGATTACGGGAGTGTCCTCTCCGGCCATTATCCTTGGCGGAGTGGGCGCAGTTCTGAATGGGATTCCCGGCCTGCAACTGCTGACGCCGTGGTGCTTCCTGGTGGCAGGGGAAATTGTCCGCTACGTAAACTTCTCCTGCCGGATTCTTTCCTCCTGGCGATTCAGCTATCTTGCCATAGACAGTCCTTCCCTACAATTAGCCGCGGCAGGCTGCCTTCTGCTGGTGGCGCTGACCCTGCTGTTTCACTATTCTTTGCCAAAGCAGGACCGCATTCCGGCCCTGCAGAAAGGGTCCCTGCCGCGCCTGACCGGACTGCTCTGCCTAGTCCTGTTTTTTGGCGCTGCACTTAGCTATGATTTGTTGAAATAGAAGGGGTGGTTCGCTATAATTTATACACAAAAAGGAGGTGGCACCCGGTGAGTTCAAAGGAAGAGAAGCTTTTGTGGGACAGTATTAAAACAGAACAGTTTAAGCGGGTTTACTTAATTATGGGTACGGAACAGTACCTGAAACAGAAATATGCCAACCTTCTATTGAAACGGGTGGTTCCGTCCGGTTTGGAAGCGTTTAATGTGCATCAGCTGAAAGGGGAAGACACCTCCATTCAGGAAATTGCTGACTGTGTGGAAATGCTTCCGGTTATGAGCCCCCGGACCTGCGTCTTTGTTCATGACTTCCCGTTGAAAGAATTAACGGAAGACCAGCAGAATCAGTTGATGGAGCTGCTGAAGGATTTGCCGGACACCTGCGTTCTGGTCTTTTGGCAGGATACAGCAGAAGTTGGCTCCAACGCCAAAGCCCGGGAATTGCTGAATGCCTTCAAAAAGGCGGGGATGGTCAGTACGCTGTCTGCCCGGTCTGACAATGACCTGGTAACCTTCATTGTTTCGGAATGTAAAAAATGGGGCAGCTCCATAGATTACAGCACCGCCCGTTATTTTCTGGAATATGCCGGCAATGACATGGCAAATTTACAGAATGAAGTAGGTAAGGTTTGCAGTTATGCCGGAGCAGTAGTACAGAAGGAACACATAGAGGCCTTGGCTGTGCAATCGCTGGAAACCACGGCTTTTAAAATGACCGATGCCATTGCGGCCGGGAATTTTGATGACGCTTACCGTTCCCTGACCATCCTGTTTGATACTAAAACAGAACCCACCATGATTCTGGGTGCTCTGGTTTCCGGTTACGTGGACTTATACCGCGCCAAGATAGGCAAGCAGGCCGGACGTACCTTTGAAGAAATTATGGAACTGTTTCCCGGAAGCTATAAAGGAAAGGATTTCCGTATGAAGAAAGCGTATCAGCGCTGCGGGCGTTACTCTATGTCCACTTTGTGCAATTGCCTGGATATTCTGGCACGGGCAGACCGCAAGCTGAAAACACGTTTTGATGATTCCAAACTGGTGTTTGAACAGCTGTTTATTGAACTGTGGGAAGCAGGGAAGAACCCATGCTGAAAACAGAAAAAGTCATTGTAGTGGAAGGCAAATATGATGCCATTAAGCTTGCCAATATTATAGATGCTACTGTATTGCAGACCGATGGCTTTGGTATTTTTAAAGACAGGGAAAAACAGGAATTGTTACGCCGACTGGCAAAGACCAGAGGACTGATTGTCCTGACGGACTCGGATTCCGCCGGTTTCCTAATCCGGAATTTTCTGGGGAATACCGTGCCGCAGGAGCAGATTACCAATGTTTATATTCCGGACCTTTACGGAAAAGAACGCCGCAAGGCAAAACCCGGAGCCGAAGGAAAACTGGGCGTAGAGGGAATACCGGATGATGTTTTAATTCAGGCTTTCCGGCGCGCCGGAATTACGGAACACCCGGAAACCGGTTTAGTGGAGCGGGACAGACAGATTACGGCTGTGGACTTTTACCGGGACGGCCTTTCCGGAGGTTCCGGCAGTAAAGAGAAGCGGCGGCAGCTACTGCAAAAGCTGGACCTGCCGGAACGCATGACCGGGAAGCAGCTGCTGAAAGTCATTAATTTACTGGTTACCTATGATCAGTATTGTCAGGCTGTCCAAAGTATAACTTAAGTTTAAGGTCTATCCTGTTAAAGGAGGATTCCATGGAGTTACAAGTACCGGTTGCGGTGCAGACACTGCTTTCCGCACTACGGCAGGCAGGTTTTGAAGCCTATGCCGTCGGCGGATGCGTACGGGATACTTTACTGCAAAAGCAGCCGCATGACTGGGATCTGACTACTTCCGCTTTGCCGGAACAGATGAAAACCGTATTTGCGGACTATCCGCTGTTTGATATTGGAGCCAGGCATGGCACCATTGGGGTGCGGATAAACCACCAGACCATAGAAGTTACAACCTTTCGGATAGACGGCTCTTATCAGGATAACCGTCATCCTACACAGGTGCAGTTTACCGGTAACCTGGCAGAAGATCTGTCCCGCCGGGACTTTACCGTAAATGCCATGGCTTATTCCAAAGAAACCGGCCTGGTAGACCTGTTTGGCGGGCAGGAGGATCTGGCGGCAAAGCGGGTTCGCTGTGTTGGTAATCCGGATCTGCGCTTTCAGGAAGACGCACTTCGTCTTCTTCGTGCCGTGCGATTTGCCTCTGTTCTTTCTTTTCAGGTAGAACCCGAAACCGCAGCGGCCATAGAACGCAATCAGAACCTACTTTGCCATATTTCCGCAGAGCGGATTACGGCAGAGTTACGCTCTTTCCTGAATGGGCCGGGAGCGGGCCGGCTGCTTTTGCAGTTTGCCGGGCTGTTTACCGTTGCCCTTCCGGGAATTTGCATTACGGAAGATATTGCAGAAGCAATAGACCGGGCTCCGGAACAGTTTCCGCTACGCCTGGCTTTGCTGTTAACTTCCGCAGTGGATTCGGAAGTGGCATTTTGCCACCTCCGTTTGTCCAATGCGGAAAAGGATGCGGTGCTTGCCCTACTGCAACACCGGATGGACCCACTTCCGCAGGAGGTGGTCGCTGTCCGCATCCTGCTGTTCCAACTGGGCCCGGAGTGTTGCAACCTGCTGGCTGATTTTCACCAGGCGCAGGGCGCAGACGTAACGCTGTTCCGGAGCCTGTTGCAGGAAGTACTGGAACGGAAAGACTGCTACCGTATCCGGGACCTTGCCATAGACGGCAACCAGTTGCAAAAGCTGGGCTGCCCGCCCGGCCCACAGGTTGGCCAGATCCTGGAACGGCTGTTGTTCCGGGTCATGCAGGAAGAAACTGAAAATACCCGCAGCGCATTAACAGCGGCTGCGTTAAAGGAGATATCCTAATGGAGCAATCCAAGATTGATCGCATTAATGAATTGGCGCGGAAATCCCGCACGGAAGAGGGCCTGACCGCCGAAGAACGGCAGGAACAGGCACTGCTTCGTTCGGAATATATCCAGGCCATTCGCAACAACCTGGAAGCCCAGTTAAACAACACCTATTTGGTGGACGAGCAGGGCAATGAAACAAAGGTTAGGAAGAAACACTAATGGAACAACGCATTCCAATTTTGGCCGTGGTAGGCCCCACTGCTTCCGGCAAAACCGGGCTGGGCGTGGAACTTGCCAAAGCTTTTCATGGAGAAGTGCTCTCCTTTGATTCCATGCAGCTGTACAAGGGCATGGATGTGGCAACCGCTAAGCCAACGCCGGATGAAACCGCGCAGATACCGCATCACATGATCAGCTGCATAGAACCAACAGATCTGTACAGCGTAGCCCGCTACCAGGAGGACGCGGGGCGCATTGTACAGGACATCCGCAGCCGCGGAAAAAATGTGGTTATGGTAGGCGGCACCGGACAATACCTGGACGCCTTCATCCAGAATTTACAATTCCTGGACGGTGACGAATCCGGTCAGATCCGTGCCCGTCTGCAACAGGAGTTGCAGACGCAGGGGATAGACCCGTTGTATGCACGCCTCCGGGAAATAGATCCTGAAACCGCGGCACGTCTGGACAAGCACAATGCCGGCCGCGTCCTCCGTGCTTTGGAAATATATGAAGCTACCGGACATACCATGAGTTACCAGATCGCACGGTCCCATGACTGCCCGTCTCCTTATCAGGCCTTTTATCTTGGCCTGACAGCCAGAGACAGAAATTTCTTATATGACAGAATCAACCGCAGGGTAGACCTGATGCTGGAACAGGGCTTATTAGAAGAAGCAGAAACTGCCTTGGAACAGGGCAACGGAGATACGGCTGCGCAAGCCATCGGTATTAAAGAACTGTTGCCCTATTTGCAGGGCACCGCTACTTTGGAAGACTGCGTAGCTCATTTAAAACAAGTTACCCGCAATTATGCCAAACGGCAATTGACCTGGTTCCGCCGGAATCCGGAGGTTCACTGGCTGGAAATTGATACGTATCCTTCTGCGGAAGCATTGTATCAGGATGCCATTTCCCTGGTGCAGGAATCTGGCCTTTTTGGTAATCCGAATTTTGACAACGCAGTGTTTGACAATCCAGGGAAAGGAGACTGACCATGAGTAAACAGCAAGGTACCCGCCGCAGCACACGACAGGGCGCAGGCCAGGCTGCCCGGCAAAAGCAGAACCCGAAATGGACACAGCGTACAACGGTAATCCTACTGGTTTCTCTGCTGGTACTGGCTTACTTTGGATATCAGGTCTATCTTGTGGCGTCTCCCACGCTTTCTACGGAAGTGGCGTATCAGTATACTGTCAGCGATTCTGTAGATACCACCGCTTTTGTTGTACGAAATGAAGCTTACTTACAGTCGGATGGAAGCGGCACCATTATTTCCGTGCTTGGAGACGGTTCCAGAGTATCCAAGGGTGAAGAAGTGGCCGCCGTCTTCACGGAAGAAAGTGACGCTGCCACTTACGCTACCATGATCAGCCTGAAAGAGGATCTGGCCCGGTACCAACGGCTGAATTCCCAGAACGGTTCCTATGCGGTTAATGTCAGCAGCATGAATGAGAGCATTTCCAAAAGTGTCATTGATCTGGTCAGCACGGTGGATTCCGGTAATCTGGACAATCTGTCGGACCAGGTTTATGACGTGCGGGATAAAATTATTACCCGCCAGATTGCCACCGGAGAAAATCTGGCACTGGATTCCATTATTTCCGGTATTACGTCGGAATATTCCGCGCTGACCAAGCAGAACGGCAGCTTCACCCGGATCCGTTCCGACGCCTCCGGATACTACGTCAGCGGCACGGACGGTTATGAAACCGCCGTGGACTATGACTCCGTATCCGATTTAACAGTGGATGACATTCAGAAGCTGTTAAAAGCAAAGGCCTCTTCCGTCCCGGAAAATACCTTTGGAAAATTGTTTGAAGATTTTGACTGGTACCTGGTTTGCGTGGCGGATACCAATAAAGTGGGAAATCTGTCCGTTGGCAGTAAGGTTACTGTTCAGATGCCATACAGCTCTGTTGGCTCGGTCCCGGCTGAAGTGGTTGCCATTAACGCTTCTGCCGAAGACAAGAAAACAGCGCTGATTTTTCGCAGTAATTACATGAGTTCCGACATTGCACAGCTCCGGAAGGAAGAGGTGCAGATTGTCATGGATACCCTGGAAGGCTTAAAGATTAATTCCAAAGCAATCAGGGTCAATGACGATGGGGACAAGGGCGTCTATGTGAAGTCCGGTAATACCTGCAAATTTAAAAAAGTAGATATCATCTACTCCGACAGTGGCTGGGTTCTGAGTAAGGTACACGAAGAAAGTGGCTACGTTTCCCTGTATGATGAAATCATATTGGAAGGAAAGGATCTTTATGATGGAAAAATCATTAGCTGAGTTAACTGCGTATCAGGAAGCACGCTGTGCCTCCATTACCGAAAACCTGAAGCGCATTCAGGATGAGGTTGCCGAAGCGGCTGTCAAAAGCGGCCGTACACCGGAAGAGGTTCACCTGATGGCCGTTACCAAAACGGTGGATGCTTATTTTGTAAATCATGCATTAGCGCAGGGCGTGGATCTGATTGGGGAAAATTACGTGCAGGAAATTCTGGCAAAGAAGCCGGAACTGCACCTGGAAGGAAAGCAATTACAGCTGATTGGGCATTTGCAGACCAATAAAGTAAAGCAGATTATTACGGAAGTAGATGCCATTCAGTCCGTAGACAGTGTGAAACTGGCCAAAGAAATTTCCAAGCAGGCCGTCAAACATGACTTAACCATGAAGGTACTTCTGGAAATTAACATTGGGCAGGAAGAATCCAAATCCGGTATTCCGTATGATGCTGCCAAAGACCTGGCTGCTGAAATTTCTGAGTTGCCGAATATACAGATTGACGGCCTGATGGCCATCCCACCCATTTGCCAGACAGAGGCAGAAGTACGCGCTTATTTTGCGCAGATGCAGAAACTCTATGTTGACATGAAGTTGCAAAAAATGGATAATGTAAACATGAATATCCTTTCAATGGGTATGTCTGCCGACTATGTTCCGGCAATTCTTGAGGGTGCCAATTTGGTACGGGTTGGTTCCGCAATTTTTGGCGCTCGCACCTATCACTAAAACTTACTTTCCGGAGGGAAAAGACAATGGCAAAATTTGTAGATAAATTGAAAGCAATTACCGGCTTTGAACCGGATGATCCGGATCTTGATTACGAAGAAGATTATGATGAAGATGACGGTCAGGATTACATTCCTGCCAAGGTTCCGAATCCGGCCCCGGTACAGGCTCCCAGAAGCACCGCTCAAAGCAATAACAATGTAGTTGGTATGCCAAACAAAACCGTACAGGTTGTACTGGCAAAACCGGAACGTTTTGATGATGCCTCTGCCATTGCAGATCACCTCAACGCCAAACGGACTGTTGTGCTGAATCTGGAATCCGCAAACCGGGACGTTGCCCGTCGGCTGATTGACTTCTTAAGTGGTGTTGCTTATGCCAATGCCGGCCAGCTGAAGCGGGTTGCAAACAGTACCTTCATTATTACACCGTATAATGTGAATGTCTCCGGTGACCTGCTTGACGAACTTGAAAACAACGGAATGTTTTTCCAGGAATAAAGAACAAGCAATATGGGCACTCCGTCAGACGGCGTGCCCATCCTTTTTTCTTACCACCCCATAGCCTCAGTATAAAGGAGTACCATCATGCTTACCCCAAAGCAATTAAAAAACTATGATTTCCAGTCCGTTGCCCGGAATGCCTACAAAGCAACTGACGTAGACACCTTCATGGAAGAGGTGTACAAGTCCTATGAGCAGATGTTCCGTGAAAATGCAGAGCTGATTAAAAAGCTGAATCTGCTGGCGGATAAAATTTCTCATTATAAAGCCGAAGAAGAAAGTATTCGGAATGCCATGGTGGAAGCACAGAAGCTGAAGGAAAGCATTGTTTCTGAAGCAGAACGCACCGCCACGGAAAAGATTACATCTGCAACAGAACAGGCACAGGCAACAAAAGAAGCTCTGGATAAGCAAACCTCCCATTTAATTACTGATGCGCAGGAAGAAGCAGAAAAAATCATTACCAAGGCCAATACGGAAGCGGAACAGGTAATGGCAAAGACCAATGCAGCGGTAGAACGTTCGTTAACACTGGCAAAGGAAAACGCCGCCAAGTTAATGCACCGCGCCCAGGAATTATATGAGCAGCAGGTTACTTCCATTGTGGAAGAAACCAAGGCAGAAAAGAAAAAGCTGCAGGAAGTAAAGGCAGAAGCCGTTTCCGTACGGAAAAAGCTTCTGGATACTTATCAGATGCAGATGGAACTTCTGCGGATGGCTCCGGATTATCAGGATGAAGTAGATGATTCCGATTTGGAAGCCTTTGCAGAAGCAGCAAGGGCAGAAGAGGTGCCGGAAATCAACGTTACCTTTGCTGATGTACAGCAGGAAGAAGTAGCTGGTCCGGTGGACGAAGATAACCTGGAAGACATTCCAGAAGCAGAAGAAGTTCCGGCAGAAGAGATTGTAGCAGAAGAGGTTGAAGAAGAACCGGAAGAGGAAGCATTTTCGGAACCGGCCAAAAAACCGGCCCGACGCTTTTTCTTTGACCTGAAGACCAAAGAAGCGCCGGCCGAACCGGAAGACGCGGATGACGAATCCGACATTAACGACTATCTGGATGACGAAGAGGACTGATTCATGCCTATTCTGGTATCGGTTATTCTGGCCGTTTTCCTGCTTTTTGCAGATCAATTAACAAAATATTTGGTATTGCAGAATCTGTCTGACGGAACCGTAATTACCATTCTTCCGCGGATTTTGCAATTCCGTTATGTAGAAAACACGGGGATGGCCTTCAGCTTGCTGGAAGGCCGTTCCTGGTTATTGGGTATTTTTACTTTGGCTGTTTGTGCTGCCCTGATTGTGGTACTGGTAAAAGAAAAGAATTTGGGCAGAGGCAAACAGTTTGCTTTATTGCTGATTGTTTCCGGCGGCCTTGGAAACGGAATAGACCGTTTGTGCCGGCGCTATGTGGTAGATTTTATTGAAGTCCTGTTTACGGACTTTGCCGTTTTTAATCTGGCAGACTGCTGCATTACAATGGGTGCCATTTTGCTGATTATCCTTTTGCTGATAGATATGGTAAAAGAAGAGCAGCAAAAGAAGCAGGGAAAGGAAAATCATGAGTAAGCAGGTTTTGACTGCCGCGGTTCCGCCGCTGCAGGAAGGCATGCGGATTGATGTTGCCGTTACCGAACTGGTAGAAGACCTGACCCGCTCCGGCGCGCAGCGCCTGGTGCAGGAAGGCCTTGTCACTGTCGGCGGAACCCCGGTAGGAAAAAATTACCGGCTCCGCAACGGGGACCAGGTTCAGGTCACCGTACCGGAGCCGAAGCCGATGGTGGCTGAAGCACAGAATATCCCTCTGGACATAGTGTATGAAGATGAGGACTTGCTGGTAGTTAACAAGCCCAAGGGCATGGTGGTGCACCCTGCGCCCGGAAATCCGGACGGCACCCTGGTAAATGCCCTGCTGTACCATTGTCAGGGATCCTTATCCGGCATTAACGGCGTGCTCCGTCCGGGCATTGTACACAGGATAGACAAAGATACCTCCGGACTGCTGATTGTGGCAAAGAATGATTTTGCTCACCTGAAGCTGGCCGAACAAATTAAGGAACACTCGTTTACCAGGGAATACCGTGCAGTGGTGCATGGTAATCTCCGGGAAGACAGCGGCACCATCCATGCCCCCATTGGAAGAAGCCAGAAAGATCGCAAAAAAATGGCTGTTACGGATAAGAACAGCAAAGATGCCATTACGCATTATGAAGTGCTGGCGCGGTATCCGGGCTTTACCTATATTAAGTGCCGGCTGGAAACCGGCCGCACCCATCAGATTCGTGTGCATATGGCTTACCTTGGACATCCGGTGGCCGGAGACCAGGTGTATGGTCCAAAAAACACACCAACAGAATTGCATGGCCAATGTCTGCATGCAGGTTTAATCGGGTTTATTCACCCCAGAACGGGGGAATATATAGAACTGGAAGCTCCGCTTCCGGACTATTTCACAAAGATATTACATGCTTTAGAAGCAAAAGCATGACTCATTAGGAGGAAAAACTATGGACGCATTAGTTAAGAAGGAGCTGCAGCTTGCAGCGGCCAATGTCAGAAAATGTGTCATTGAAGGCACCTACAACGCTGCCTCCGGACACCCGGGCGGATCTTTGTCCATCGCTGACATCATTACGTACCTTTACATGTACAAGCTGCATGTAGATCCGAAAAATCCGACCATGGAAGACCGGGATCGTTTCGTGCTCTCCAAGGGTCACACTGCACCTGCTCTTTATGGTGCTTTGGCACTGAAGGGCTTTTTCCCGGTGGAAGATATTAAAACCCTTCGGAAACCAAATTCTCATTTGCAGGGTCACCCCAGTCTGGGAAAAACTCCGGGTGTTGATATGTCCACTGGCTCGCTTGGCCAAGGCATCTCCGTTGCGGTTGGTATGGCTTTAGGTGCTAAACGCAAGAATGCAGGCTACCGTGTGTATGCCGTTCTTGGAGATGGCGAAATTGAAGAAGGTCAGGTTTGGGAAGCAGCCATGTTTGCTGCCGCAAAGGGCCTGGATAATCTGGTTGCCGTGGTAGACAACAACAACTTACAGATTGACGGTACCATTGAAGAGGTTAATTCGCCGTACCCGATTGATGAAAAGTTTGCCGCCTTTGGTTGGAACGTCATTCAGATTGACGGTCATGATTTTGACCAGATTGACGCGGCCTTTACCGCCGCCGAAGCCTGCAAAGGAAAACCAACTGCCATTATTGCCAAGACCGTAAAAGGCAAGGGCGTTTCCTTCATGGAAAATCAGGTTGGCTGGCATGGTAAGGCACCAAATGCCGAACAGTATCAGCAGGCAATGGACGAATTAGACGCTGCAATTGCAGCCCTGAACGCATAAGGAGGTTTCACAATGGCAGATGTAATTAAGAAAGCAACCCGTGTTGGTTACGCTGATGGGCTGGTAGCACTTGGCAAAATCAACCCTAACGTTGTAGTTCTGGATGCTGACCTTGCCGGTGCAACCCAGACCTGTGTATTTAAGAAAGAATTTCCGGATCGCTTTTATGATGCCGGTATTGCAGAAGGCAACCTGATGGGCGTGGCTGCCGGTCTTTCCCTGACCGGTTATACCGTGTTTGCATCCTCTTTTGCCATGTTCGCAGCCGGTCGTGCTTTTGAGCAGATCCGTAACTCTATTGGATATCCGCACCTGAATGTAAAAATTGCTGCCACCCATGCCGGTATTTCGGTAGGGGAAGACGGTGCGTCCCACCAGTGCAATGAAGATATCGGCCTGATGAGAACCATTCCGGGTATGGTTATCCTGAACCCGGCAGACGCCATTGAAGCCAAAAAAGCGGTTCTGGCTGCTGCGGAATATGAAGGCCCTGTTTATCTGCGATTCGGCCGCTTAGCTGTCCCGCAGATTTTTGACGAAGATTATAAGTTTGAAATCGGTAAAGCAGTTACCCTGCGCGAAGGCACAGACGTTGCCATCCTGGCCACCGGCCTGATGGTAAATGAAGCCAATCTGGCAGCGGAACAGCTGGCAGCAGAAGGCATCTCTGCCAAGGTAATTAACGTTGCCACCATCAAGCCGCTGGATGAAGCAGCCGTAGTTGCGGCAGCCAAGGAATGTGGCTGCATTGTTACTGCGGAAGAGCACAACATCATCGGCGGACTGGGTTCCGCCGTTGCCGAGGTGCTTTCCGAGCAGTGTCCGACTCCAATGGTTCGCGTTGGTGTAGAAGATACCTATGGCAAGTCCGGCCCGGCTGTGGAACTGCTCCACATTTTCGGCCTGGACGCAGACCACATTGTGGCTGCCGCCAAGCAGGCAATTGCTAAAAAATAAGTGCTGCTTTGCAATGGAACATAGCATTAAGCAAACGCCACATTTTCAGGTAGTCTGCCTTATCAGGTAAGTCTGCTTTTTAAGTGGCACAATCTTATTAAAATTCAAAAACCAAAAATACTACCGCAGATTGCGCCTGGAAGGCCGGTCTGCGGTAGTTTCCTTACATCATAATCTGAGGTGGTTTAAGAAAAAGAGACCTTAATTATGATATCTTTCTAATATAGAAAATAAATGCACTCATTTCCTGGAAAAAGCTACAGGATGAGCGCATTTGAAAGCAAAAAAGCCGCAGATTCGGCCTTTTAGGTAAAAATGAGCGCAATTGAAAGGTGGTAAAGTTTGCGGAATTTCTAATATGGAAAATAAATGCGCTCATTTTCTGGAAAGAACTGCAGAATGAGCGCATTTGCTAAGCAAAAAAGCCGCATATTTGGCCGTTTGGGTAAAAATGAGCGCATTTGAAAGGTGGCAAAGTTTACAGAATTTCTAATACGGAAAATAAATGCGCTCATTTCCTGGAAAAACTACAGGATGAGCGCATTTGAAAGCAACCAAATCAGACGATTTTCTGATATGGAAAAATAAGGCGTAGACTATAAGATTACCGTAAATGGGGGATATATCCGAAAATAGCCTTGATTCAAAGGGGTGGATATACTATAATC
This sequence comes from uncultured Phascolarctobacterium sp., assembly GCA_963640645.1. GTDB lineage: Bacteria > Bacillota > Clostridia > Oscillospirales > Acutalibacteraceae > RUG420. The sequence continues at coordinate 190,490 of CAVHZY010000002.1, forward strand.
TTGCTCATAAGTTAGCCAAAGCTAATTCGGAGTAGGCTTGGCTAACTTTATTGGACTAACTGAGAGGAGCTACCTCGGATAAAACTAACGAAGTAAAGCAACCTGAAGGAAGTTAACCACGGTAAGCAACCAAAGGAGCAACCCAAGGTATAGCAATACAACCAAGGTTAACCCAGATGGCATTCTCACAGGTAAAGTTAGTCAACGGAGTAAACGTAGTTTTAAGGGAGTTTTTAAAATGGAGAAAAAAAGCACACTCATTTGGGCTGTCATTACCGTTTTGGCAATGATCTTTTCAATGGCAGTTTCTACCTTTGCGGCGTCTGCGCCGACAGAGGATGGTACCTATGAAGTTTCTGTAAAAATGATGCATGCAGAAAAAGACAAGACCTCTATGGGCAACAAATATCTGGTGCAAACCGGCCTCCTGACCGTAAAAGATGGCAGTAAAACGCTGACCATTGCTACCGGTGAAGATGTAGACGGTATGCAGTTCTGGTACTACAAGAACGGTGGTGTGGAAGGGGATACTGTTGAAGTAAAATCCTCCGGCAAAACCAAGATTGCCGGTACCACTTATGCCAATGCCTATACGTTTCCGGTGAAGAGCAGTGGCTCTTATGTTGGTGTAAAGTTTGCCGCACCGGGCATGCCGATGTCTCCGTCCGCCCGGATTTATATTGACTACGGCAGCGCCAAACTGGTTTCCGGAAGCAAGAACAGCAAGTCGGATGACAAGTCCAAGGCGGATGATGACAAGGACGCTGACACGAAAGACAGCAACCAGTCCGCGGATAAGGATGCGGAAGACGAAGATGCTGGTTCCAGGAATACCGAGGACAATGACGCAGAAGATGCGGGTGATGCAGATGCATCGGATGCAGAAGTAGAATCTGAAACAGAAGAAGCTACGGAAACGGCTACCGGTACCAAAAAAACAGCTATTGTCTGGATTTCTGTCTGCTTTGCGGTTGCAGGTGTAGTTATTATTGCTGTTCTGGCTGTGAAAGAGAAGAAGGGTTCTAAAGGAACTGAAGAAGGTAAGAAGGAGTAAGGACCAATGAAAGACGCATTTCAGAAATTTCAGGTCAAAGACTTCGTCTTCCTGGCCATCCTTTCCGCGGCCATGACCCTGTGCGGCGGAATTACGATGCCACTGGTAATGCATACCACTTTGTTTGGCTTGCGGAACCTGGCGGCAGCCCCGATTTATGCCTGCTTTGTTGCAATTGGACTGATGAAGGTGCGGAAGCCGGGTGCGCTGACTATAATTGGTTTGTTCTCCGGTGCGCCGCTGGTGTTCTTCTCGCCGGTCATGTTCTTCAACAGCTTTGTTTCTGCCATTCTGGCAGAAGCACTGATGCTGCTGATTTTCCGTGGCTATCAGAAGAAGAACTCTGTATTTGTTACCTCCGGCATTTATATGCCATTGTCTATTCCCATTTCTCTTCTGTTTAGCCTGTGGCTGAATGGACAGAGCTATGAGCAATTAATGACCACAAAGCCATGGATTTCCGTTTTAATGTGCCTTGGCACGTTTGTCCTTGGTTTTGCCGGAGCAGCGCTTGGTATGAAAATTGCCGCTGAGCTGCAGAAAGCCGGAAAACTGAAACCGTACGGAGAAGATAAGAATGCTTGATGCTTTTCAGGTAAAAAAGCCTTTTTATCCGCTGATTTCCTTTGCGGTATCCCTGCTGGTACTGGTATTTGGGATGCTGTTTTCCAAAAGCTACTGGTCTTTTGCTTTTGCGGGAGTACTGTTTTTACTGTACTCCTGCTTTGGCCTGTTCAGAGGCCTTTGGAAAATGACAGCAGGCATGCTTGCCTGTGGCCTGGTCATTGGTGGGTTGGCTTTTGTAACCAACCATAATTTTGACGCCTTCTGGCAGACCGTGGTGCGCTTTGTGCTGATTGGAATGTGTGCGGTACCAATGGTAACTACATCGCCGGCGAATCTGACACGGTGCATGACGCAGATGCATTGCCCACGGGTTATTACCCTTGGTATGCTTGTGACTCTGCGATTTATTCCCATTCTGGTTACCGAAGTCAAACGCATTTGGGAAGCCATGCGGGTTCGGGGTGCCAATGTAAACTGGTATCGCCCGTCCAGCCTGTACCGTGCCTTCTTTATTCCGCTGATGATGCGGATTATCGGTATTTCGGATACGCTTTCGCTGTCTTTGGAGACCAGAGCGTTTACACTGGATGACGCGCCGGCAACGGTATATGGCAGAGTAGAGCTGCATACGCGGGACATTATCTTCCTGCTGGTGTCAGTTGCTGCCTGTGTAGGAACGGGGGTGTTGGTATGGACGCATTAAAGCTGGAACACATCTGCTTTTCCTATGACGGAAGCAAAGATCCCATTTTTGAAGATGCTAACCTGACACTGGAATACGGAGATTTTGCACTGTTGTCCGGCGTGTCCGGGGAAGGAAAGAGCACTTTGCTTTCCATCATCAACGGCATGATCCCGTTTATTACGCCGGGAAACCTGGAAGGAACGGTTACGCTGGACGGACAAGTGGTGAATGACGTAAAAGTCAGTGAACGTTCTAAGGTCCTTGGCACGGTATTACAAAACGCGGATGAGCAGATTGTGTATGACCTGGTGCAGGATGAGATTGCGTTTGGCTGTGAAAACCAGAATGTGCCGGTAAAGGAAATAGAGGAGCGCATTCAGGAGAGCACTTCATTAATGAAGCTGAACCCGGGCGCCCGCACACGTCTGTTGTCCGGCGGCCAGAAGCAACGGCTGATTACTGCATCTACGCTGGCTATGCAACAAAGAATCATTATTTTGGATGAGCCGCTGGCCAATCTGGACGTGGAGGGCGCACATGTCCTGCTGGGGGTGCTGAAAACCCTGGCAGAAAAGGGCTACGCCATTTTACTGGTGGAGCACAGACTGGATGTAGTGCTTCCGTATGTCAATAAAGTAATATACATTCATGACAAACAGGTGGTTGTCAGCACCAATAAGCAGGACATTGGGCGCGCCGACCGGGTTATCCCGGCGGAGGCGTTGCCGCACGCCGTCGGGAAAGAACCGGTCCTGCGCGGGCAGCACATGGTGTTTGCCGCCGGTGGGCGCAACATTGTTGATGACCTGGATATAGACCTGTACCCCGGAGAACGGGTGGTATTGCTTGGCGCCAACGGCTGCGGCAAAACCACTTTGCTGCGGACCCTGGCCCGGCTGAATCAGCTGACAGCGGGAACGCTGGAGCAACACCTGGTGCCGCCTTCCAGACGGAAAAAGCCGGGTGCGGCCTGGTTTAAAAAGGTTGGCTTTGTTTATCAGAATCCAACATATCAGTTATTCATGCCGACCCTGCTTTCCGAAGTGGCATTCCGTGCCACATCGGAAGAAAAAGCAAGGGAAATGATAGACGCATTCGGCCTTTCCGGTTTGGAAGACCGGCACCCGCAGTCCCTTTCCGAAGGACAGAAACGCCGGGCCGGCCTGGCAGCCATTTGCGCCGGACAGCCGGAGGTCCTGTTTTTGGATGAACCTACGGTTGGCCAGGACTATGACAACCTGTTACGCATTGTAAACAAGGTAAATCAAATCAATCAGGAAACGGGATGCACCGTAGTTACGGTAACCCATGACCGTCGCTGTGCCGGCGCCATGGCAGACCGCGCCCTGATAATGAATCATGGAAAAATAACGGAGCAGGGGGATTCTTCCTTTGCAGACCGTTATTTAAATAAACAGTTTATGTTAACTGAGGAGTGAAAGAATGATTAAGACAAGACTTTTAGAGCAGGTACCTTCTTCCAAAAGGTATATTGCTTTGACAGTTCTTGCACAGTGGATCAAACTATGTGCCAACATTGGTATGATGTTTATTCTGGCACATATTTTGCAGCTGATTTTAGCCGGAACCGCACTGACTGCAGGAACTCTTTTGCCGTATCTTTTGGGCATTGTAGCCGTTATGGCCGTGCGTTACGCCTGTGGCGTAAGCAGCTCCAAAACCTCTTTCCTGGCTTCTGCCGAAGTAAAAAAGGTGCTGCGTAAGCAGATGTATCAGAAGCTGACCCGCATGGGGGCAGGATATCATGAAAAGGTGTCCACCTCTGAAGTACTGCAGGTTTTTGTAGAAGGCGTAGATCAGCTGGAACTGTACTTTGGTAAGTATCTGCCACAGTTCTTCTTTGCTATGTTAGCGCCGGTAACCCTGTTTGCCGTACTGTCCTTTGTCAGCTGGAAAGCTGCTTTGGTACTGCTGGTTACAGTGCCTCTGATTCCGCTGTCCATTGTGGCAGTACAGAAATTTGCCAAACGTCTGCTTGGAAAATACTGGGGCGTCTATGTTAACCTTGGCGACACTTTCCTGGAAAACATTCAGGGTCTGACTACCCTGAAAGTGTATCAGGCAGATGAACGCAAGAACGTGGAAATGAATGAAAAGGCCGAAGAATTCAGACGCATTACCATGAAGGTCCTGACCATGCAGCTGAACTCGGTCAGCGTTATGGATATTGTTGCCTATGCCGGCAGTGCCATTGGCGTTGTCATTGCCATTGTACAGGTAAGCCATGGGGTAATTACCCTGCCGCAGGCTTTCCTGATTATCATGCTGGCAGCAGATTTCTTCCTGCCACTGCGGTTGCTTGGCTCTTATTTCCATGTTGCCATGAACGGCATGGCCGCCAGTGACAAACTGTTCAAACTTCTGGATACGCCGGAAGACGAACAGGGAACCCTGGTTCCGGCCAACTTTGAAAGTGACATTGTACTGAAGGATGTTTCCTTCTCTTATGACAAGGAAAAGATGGTATTGCAGAATATTTCTGCCACCATTCCAAAGAACAGCCTGATTTCCATTGTCGGCGAATCCGGTTGTGGTAAAAGTACCATTTCTTCCTTAATCTGCGGTATTACCAAGGGCTACGAAGGCAGTATCCAGCTGGATGGAACGGAAATTCGTGACTGCAATGAATCCGCGTTGATGGATCATATTACCTCTGTCAGCTTCAACAGTTACCTGTTCACCGGTACCGTAAAGGAAAACCTGCTGATGGGTAAACCGGATGCCACGGATGAAGAACTGATTGCCGCCCTGAAGACCGTGAACCTTTGGGATTTCCTTCAGGCGGAGCAGGGTCTGGATACCAAATTGTTGCAACAGGCAAGCAACTTCTCCGGCGGTCAGCGCCAGCGTCTTGCCCTGGCAAGAGCATTGCTGCATGATACGCCAATTTATGTCTTTGACGAAGTTACTTCCAACATTGACGTGGAAAGTGAAAATGACATTATGGCCGTAATTCATGAAATGGCCAAATCCAAGACGGTTCTCCTGATTTCGCACCGCCTGGAAAATGTAGTGGGATCGGATGAAATTCTTCTTCTGGACGGCGGCCACCTGGCCGAAGCCGGCACGCATGAAGCGCTGATGGCACAGAAGGGGAAGTATTACACCATGTTCTCTACCCAGGCACAACTGGAACAGTATGCAAAGGAGGACGCTGCCGTATGAAAAGAAAACAAAGCGGTCTGAAAATTATGAGCAGACTGATTGTCTTAGTAAAGCCACTGGCCGGCTATATGTGCCTTGCCATTACGCTTGGCGTGCTTGGCTTCTTATGTGCCATTCAGATTACCGTTGCGGGCTCCATGACCCTGCTAACTGCGGCCGGCATAGAGGGTGGCCTTGCCATTAAATCCGGTTGCATCTGCATTCTGGTATTTGCCGTTTTGCGTGGATTCCTGCACTATGGCGAGCAGGGCTTTAACCACTTTATTGCCTTCAAACTGCTTGCCCTGATTCGGGACAAGGTATTCCGCGCCATGCGCCGCCTGTCCCCGGCTAAGCTGGAAAGCAAGGACAAAGGGAACCTGGTTTCCATGATTACCAGTGACATTGAATTGCTGGAAGTTTTTTATGCCCATACTATCTCGCCGATTTTCATTGCCTTAATTACGTCGGTTATCATGCTGATCTTTATTGGGCGATACAGCCCCTGGCTGGCCCTGGTAGCCTGCCTTGCTTACCTTACGGTCGGCGTTGTTATCCCTCTTGTTTCTTCCAAAAAGAATAAGGACGTAGGGATGACCTACAGAGAAGCTTCCGGTTCTTTGTCCGGTTACGTATTGGACAGCATGCGTGGTCTGTTAGAATCGTTACGTTATAACAGCACGGAACAGCGCCTGTCTGAAATGGATAAACGCACAGATGAACTGAACGGCCTGCAAAATAAGCTGAAGAAAATGGAAGGGCACAGTGCTTCCGTTACAGACATTGCCATTATTTTCTTCTCTGTTGCCATGCTGCTGACCGGCCTTGGCCTGTATCAGGCAGGTGCCATCGGCTTTGACGGCATGCTGGTTTCCACGGTTGCCATGATGAGCTCTTTTGGCCCGGTAGCCGCACTGTCCGGTCTTGCCGGAAACCTGACCCATACCCTGGCAGCAGGGGAACGTGTTCTGGATATTCTGGATGAAGTTCCGGCAGTAGAAGAAAAGGAAGACGGTGCCGAAGTACCCTTTAACGGCATGGAAGCAGAACATGTTGGCTTTGCCTATGATGAAGAAAAAATTCTGGACGACTTCAACATGCAGATTGAACCGGATCAGGTTATCAGCATAACCGGCCCAAGCGGTTCCGGTAAATCCACCGCCCTGAAACTGATGATGCGCTTCTGGGATGTACAGGAGGGCGCCATGAAGATGTCCGGTACCAACATCAAAGATCTGAAGACTTCCAACCTCAGAAGCAACCAGGCTCTGGTTAGTCAGGAAACCCACCTGTTTAATGAATCCATTGAAGCCAACATCAAGATTGCGGACAATAACGCTACCCATGAGCAGGTAGTAGAGGCCGCCAAGAAAGCTTCCATCCACGACTTTATCATGACCCTGCCAAAGGGCTATGACACCAATGTCGGTGAACTCGGCGATTTACTTTCTGACGGAGAAAAGCAGCGCATTGGTCTTGCCAGAGCATTCCTGTGCAATGCACCCATGATCCTCTTAGATGAGCCGACCAGCAACCTGGATAGCCTGAACGAAGGCCATATCCTGCGCTCCATTAACGAAGCAAAGCAGGGTAAGAGCATTATTCTGGTTTCTCACAGAAAGTCCACATCCAAAATTGCAGATAAATCCTATACGGTATACAGAGGCAGACTGTCATGAAACACAGAATTGAACTGGAAAAGAAAGTATTTCCTAAAATGGCAGAAATCTATTGCCATGGGAACCATGGTACAAAGGGCAGGGAACTCTGCCCGGATTGCCAGGAGCTGTGCAGGTATGCACTGAATCGCCTGGACCATTGCCGATGGGGAAATGACAAAACTTTCTGTTCCCAGTGCCCCTGCCACTGCTACCGCCCGGACATGAGAGAACGTGTCAAAGAACTGATGCGTTACTCCGGTCCCCGCATGGCTCTTTACCATCCCATCCTTTGCGCCGCCCACGGCTGTGCAACTGCCCTGGCGGTTATCAAGGACAAAATAAAAAAGGCCAAGAGCAAAGACTAAACCCGTGTGTTATACTGTACCAGAGAATGTTTTTTGAAACGGGGAGGTACAGAAATGAAGGAAATAAGTCTTCGACAACTTCTTGTTATAATGGTGATAATACTTGCCTTTGAGTGGTTGGTTCTTGATTTTATGGGAGGCGGAGACCTTTTTTTGAACCGCTTTGCACGAAGTTGCAATAGAAGTTGCAACACCACAACAACGTCTCATGTTGCTTCGGAAACAGATACAACCAGCAGAAAACCTGCAACCAATAAGTATGGTGCCACCATAACTACAACATGGAAAAGTCCTACACGAAGTAAATCCTGGACTACCACACGGCGGCGGAAAACTACCATCCGGTCAAATGATCCGTATAATGCAAAAGATTATTACCATGCTGAAGATTTCTATGATGATCATATAGATGATTTTTATGATTATTATGATGCGGAAAATTATTACAATCAGCACGCATATTAAAAATGGTTCTTGACATTTGAAAAAAAGGGAAGTACACTTTCTGACAAGATAAGAGGCAAGGACGTCTGTTATGAAACGGACGTCCTTGTCTTTTTTTAGTTTATTAGGGGGAATGTATTCATGAATGTAACATCTGTCATTGATACCTTTTGGGTCTACCTGGCTGCCATTCTGGTTTTCTTTATGAACCTGGGTTTTGCTTCGGTAGAAGCCGGCTTTGCCAGATCCAAGAACACCGTTAATATCCTGTCCAAAAACTTTATTGTTTTTGCCGTTTCGTCTTTAGGCTTCCTGTTCCTTGGCTGGGGCCTGATGTTCGGGGGAGACAATCCATTTATTGGAACACAGCACCTGTTCATTCTTGGCTCTTCGGATCACTCGTTTTATGCAGATACGCTGACTTCCGAAGTTCCGTTCTGGGGCAAGGTTTTCTTCCAGCTGGTCTTCTGCGGAACCGCAGCCACCATTGTTTCCGGTGCAGTTGCAGAACGGATTAAATATGTTTCCTTCATTATTTTCTCTTTTGTTCTGACCCTGTTTATTTATCCGATTGTTGGCCACTGGATTTGGGGCGGCGGCTGGTTGTCCAGCCTTGGTTTCCTGGACTTTGCCGGTGACACCGTAGTTCACTCTGTAGGTGGCTGGGCTGCTTTGTCCGGTGCCTTAATTCTTGGACCACGTATTGGTAAGTATGGTAAGGACGGAAAGCCACGGGCCATTCCCGGACATAATATGTCCCTTGCCGTTATTGGTTTGTTTGTTTTGTGGCTTGGCTGGTTTGGATTCAACCCGGGCTCTACCATGAGCTTCCAGCATCCGGCCGATGTCATGCACATTCTGTTTACTACTAACGCATCTGCCATTGCCGCTGTTTTAACCTCCACCATTACGTCCTGGATTGTCATTGGCAAGCCGGACCTGGGCATGACCATCAACGGATGTCTGGCCGGTCTGGTAGCCATCACCGGCGGCTGCGCCTATGTTTCCGTAGAAGCGTCTCTTCTGATTGGCGCCATTGCCGGTGTCATTGTAGTGCTGCTGGTTGGCTTCTTTGATAAGGTCGGCGTAGACGACCCGGTTGGTGCCACTTCGGTTCACCTTGGCTGCGGTGTCTTTGGTACCATTTGCGTAGGCCTGTTTGCCAAAGAAGGTGTTACTACAGTATCCACTGTAAACGGTTTGTTCCACGGCGGCGGGTTCCACTTGCTGGGCGTTGAACTGCTTGGCATTGTTGCCGTCGGCGCCTTCGTATTCCTGACTTCTTCCTTAACCTGGTTTGCGCTGAAGAAGACCATTGGAATCCGTGTTACCGCAGAAGAAGAACGCGTTGGTCTGGATATCGGTGAACACGGCAACTTTGCGTATCCTGATTTCATGATTGCTACCGAACCGATGGATCCTTCCCATTACTTCACCAGAGCACAGAAGGAATCTGCAGCCGAAGCCGCCGCCAAAGAGGTAGAAACCACTAAGATTGCGGAAAGCCTTCCGGTAGAAATAGAAAAAGAATTGCAGACTTCTGCCATTTCTGCGGCTGCTGCAAAGATTGCCGCTGCATCGCTGGCAGAAACGGCCACTACAGCTGCTGCCAATAAGCTGACCAGAGTAACGGTTATTATGAACCCGGATAAACTGTATCCGTTGCAGGAAGCTTTGGAAGTCATTGGCATTACCGGCATGACCGTAACCAATGTTTCCGGTTATGGTATTCAGAAAGGTCGCACTGCATCCTTCCGTGGTGCGCCGATTGATACCCGTCTGATGCCAAAGGTAAAGATTGACGTAGTAGTATCCAAGATTCCGGTTGAAACAGTAGTGGAAACCATTGAATCCGTACTGCATACCGGTCAGATTGGAGACGGTAAGATCTTTATTTATGACGTAGACAATGTAATTAAAGTTCGTACGGGCGAGCAGGGTTATGACGCGCTGCAGGACGTTTACCCGTTAGAAGAAACTGAATAATTGCTGATCCCACTTTGCACGGTGCTCCTTCCTTGACCGTGCAAAGGAAAGCCGGAGCCGAATGGCATGCGCCATTCCTGCTCCGGCTTTTTTCTGTTAAGATGAGGGTGGACAAACCGGAAAATAGTGTTATACTTGCATTGGTTAGCAAATGCTAACTCGCAAAAAAGAAGGAGGACAACAGTATGAGTACCTTAGTTTTACTTCGACACGGAGAAAGTGAGTGGAACCTGGAAAACCGGTTCACCGGCTGGACGGACGTGGATCTGTCGCCGAAAGGCGTGGAAGAGGCCAGGTCCGCAGGGCAGCTGATGAAAGAGAAGGGCTACCACTTTGATATTGCATTTACGTCTTATCTGAAGCGTGCCAACCACACGCTGGACCTGGCCTTGCAGGAAATGGGCCAGACGGATATTCCCATTCAGAAAAGCTGGAAACTGAATGAACGCCACTACGGCGCGCTGCAGGGGTTGAATAAATCTGAAACCGCAGCCAAATATGGCGAAGAACAGGTAAAAATCTGGCGCAGATCCTTTAACGTCCAGCCACCGGCACTGACACCGGAGGACGACCGGAACCCGGCAAAGCAGGAACTGTATAAGGATGTTGACCCGAAGGAACTGCCGTTGACCGAAAGCCTGAAAGAAACCATTGCACGGGTCATTCCTTATTATGAAAGTGAAATTCTACCGCTTCTGAACAGCGGAAAAGAAGTCATTATTGCAGCCCACGGAAATTCACTTCGGGCACTGATTATGTACTTTGACCAGTTGAGCAAGGACGAAATTACCGGCGTTAATGTGCCGACCGGCGTGCCACTGGTGTATGAATTCGGCGTGGACGGCAAGGTAGAAAAGAAGTTTTATCTTGGCGATGCAGCTGACATTGAAGCCAAAATGGCCGCCGTTGCTGCCCAGGGTACCGCTAAAAAATAAGAAGATGCTATTATTGGTCTCTGGT
>CAVHZY010000003.1:0-123477 GCA_963640645.1 uncultured Phascolarctobacterium sp.
GGCTGTATCGCCTAGGAATTAATATCTTTGACGGCAGTGTCCTGGCTGACGGCGTCCGTGGCAGGGCTCTGCTCCTTCTTGCTGCTTCTGCGGAAGAGGAGGCGGAAAATCAGACGGACAAAGGGCCCGCAGTAAAACAGTTGGTAGCAGACGGCCATAGGGAAATTAAGGACAAAAGCTTTAAGCCAGAGGCCAAGGGTTGGGTTGTCCTGGAAAAGCAAAGTGGAAATCAGGCTCATGGACGGGCACATGATGCAGCAAATACAGATGGAAACGGCAAAGGTGATGAACTGGGGCCGGTCGGTGGGCTTCATGAAGGAGAAGGCCAGTTTCCGCGCCAACTTTCCTACAATAAAGAATTCTAGGATAAAAGCAACTGGCCACATTCTGTGAGATAGCAAACTAATATTGTGTTGTTTGTTATCGTCCGCAGGGCGGAGGTATCGTTTCCAATTTGTACCATATGTAGTTTTTAATTTAATTCCATGGAAGTGTATCACATAGAAATTGAAAAAAGCAAAGGATTTTCTGTTGACAGAAAGCGTAAAATGAAATTGAAATTTAGGTAAAGGAGGACTCCTGTATGAATCCTGTATTAAATGCAATGAAAGAACGAAGAAGTATTCGTAAATTTAAGGCTGATCTTCCGGCTAAGGAAGATCTGGAGCAAATTGTAGAAGCCGGATTATATGCGGCCAACGGCCACGGGAATCAGGCGGCAGTCATTGTTGCCATCACCAATCCGGAACTGCGGGACAAACTGTCCGCCGTCAATTGCAAAATTGGCGGCTGGAAGACGGGGTTTGACCCGTTTTACGGTGCGCCTGCCATCTTACTTGTGCTGGCCCGCAAGGACTGCCCAACCCATGTGTATGATGGCAGTCTGGTCCTTGGCAACATGATGCTTGCCGCCGAATCCCTTGGCCTTGGCAGCATTTGGATTCACCGTGCAAAAGAAGAATTTGAAATGCCGGAATATCAGCAGTTGCTGAAAGAACTTGGCATTGAAGGAGAGTGGGAAGGCATTGGTCACTGTGCCGTTGGCTACGTTGACGGTGAACTGCCAAAAGCAGCCCCACGCAAAGAAAACCGTGTTTACTGGGTAGAGTAAAAACGTTTATTCTACACTGGATACCACTTGTTCTTTCTGAATAACCATCTGTACTTTTCCATTTGGAAGTAGCGCTTTTCTATGTTATAACCGACTCGGTTTGACATGGAAAAGCGCTTTTATTAGTTTGACTTTAGAAGAACATAAAATGTATTAATTGATACACTTTTTCTTGACCGAATGTAGAAGTATATGATAGGATAGGAAAGGAAGACAGATGAATCCAAATTATAATCCCAGATACAATCAAAACTATACTTGGGCTGAAGTGGAAGAAATTCTTTCTCGGGTAAAAGCCTGCGTGGCAAAGGACCAATATTACATTTCCTTAAATGAAAACCGTCTGGAAAATCAGGCGTTTATTGACAACTACTATATCAGTACAAAACGTCAAAATCAGGACCACTCTATGTGTTCATGCCACAAGTACCTGTTTTAAATTTTGCCTGTCAGGAAACAGCGGTAGATTTGTATATTAAAATCAGCATTGTGGAACAGATACCAGGAAATCAGATTATTGTAATTTCCTTTCATGAAAGGAATTATCCACCAATGTATTTGTTCAGATAAGGAGGAAGTAACATGAAACCAACGGAAACTTTCTGTGAAGCCTGTCAAAAGCAGGTTGCATACCAGGTGGAAGAAGTAGAAACAGACGCCATGGTAAAAGGGAAAAAATATACCTATAGGAAAATAGTTGCGCGTTGTACAGAGTGTGGTTCCTTCGTCTTTATTCATGATTTGAATGATAAAAACCTGGAAATACTTTATGACGTAGTCCGTCAGGAAAATCAGTTGGTGCCGCTTTCTGCTGTTTGCTTAATTCCAGAAAAGTATAATATTGGAAAACGGCCACTTTCCTTACTTCTTGGCTGGGGGGAACAGACGTATACCAGATTTCTGGAAGGGGATTTACCCTCCCGTCAATATTCTGATATGCTGACTCGCCTGGCAGAAGACCCGGGTTATTATCTGGAAATTTTGGAAAAAAACAGGGACAGAATAACGGAAGTTGCCTATAAAAAAAGTAAAAAAGCGGCGGAAGCATTATTACTTCCGCCGGCAAAATCTGGAGAAATTTATCAGGCAATTCAGTACCTTTTAACGCAATGTGAAGATATTACGCCTTTGGCTTTGCAAAAAGCGCTGTATTATGTGCAGGGCTTTTATTATGCCTTCTTTGGAACTTTCCTTTTTAAAGAAGAATGTCAGGCCTGGGCGCACGGTCCGGTTTATAAAGATGTATATGAACAATATAAAAATTATAAATTTAACCCGATTGCCAAACCAGTTCAAACAGAAAACCTGCATTTGTCAGAAAAAGAAAAACTGGTTTTGGACAGTGTTTCCCAGTACTTTTGTTGTTACAGCGGAAAAATATTGGAACAGTTTACGCATGCTGAAATGCCTTGGTCAGAAACCCGAAAAGATCTTTCGGAAGGGGAACCATCTGAACGCATCATAAAGAAAAAACTAATCGGAAACTATTTTACGGAAGTGAAGGAAACATACCAGATGGAAATACCACAGGATATGAAGAATTATGCGCGGGAAATGTTTTCTCGGGTCAGTCAGTAGGAAAGGGCTTGCCATTTATGCTTTGTAGATTTAACATATTTTAGAATTTGCAAAGAATAAAAGAGGACTCTGCATGGCAGCATTTGGAATAAAACTGCTGTATGACGTTATGTCCGGCTATATGCGCGGATTTGGAAACTCTCTGGTTCCGGCTTTGCTGACCATGGTTGGTGTTTGCGTAGTGCTGCGGCAGAAGCGTAAGCTTCGGTCACAGCATTTTTTGATAAGCAGCAAAGGCACTGGGAACAGAATACAAAGTGGCAAGCTCTTCTTTGGTAACAAAAAAAGCGTCCGGAAAGCGGTCTTTTTGGAGGTGTTCCGGGCTGGAAAGCATAATGCGGTAGGCAATCATATGCCATTCCTTGTGCGTAAAAATGTGCTTTGCATCAGGTAACTTTGTTATTTCAGCATCCGGGAACCATTCCCGGATGTCTTTCTTTTTTAGGTTTCCTTCCGCATTTGGAAATTCATAGAGCCCGGCCAAAAGGCCCTTGTCCGGACGCTTGTGCAGCAGAACCTGCGTTGGTGTCTGAATTAGAAATACGGTTTTCTTTTCTACCAGTCGTTTGGCCTTTGGCGGGAGCACCGGAAGATCTTCCATGGTGTTGCGCTCATAAGCTTTGCAAAAGGCTTGCCAGGGGCACTGCCCACAGTGTGGCATGCCATTAGGCAGGCACACCGTGGCTCCCAGGTCCATAAGGGCCTGGTTAAAGTCACCCGGCCGGTCTTCGGGCATAAAAGAAAGAAAGTATTCTTCAGTAATATCTTTGGCCTGCTGTGTGTTAACCGGCTGATGCCAGTCATTAATTCTGGCATACACACGCAGTAAGTTACCGTCTATACTGGCGGCTTTCTTTTGGAAAGCAATAGAGGCAATGGCACCGGCGGTATAATGCCCGATGCCCGGCAGGGTTTCCAGCACTTTTGGATCTTCCGGAAATTGCCCGCCAAAGTCGGAAACGACAATTCTGGCCGCTTTCTGCATATTCCGGATCCGGTTATAGTATCCCAGTCCCTGCCAAAGCTTTAAGCAGGTATCTTCGTCTGCCTCGGCCAGACTCCGAATATCCGGAAGGGTGGCCAAAAAGCGGTCATAATACTCCCGTACTGCTTCCACGCGGGTCTGCTGCAGCATGATTTCTGACAGCCAGACGTGATACGGCGTGGGGTCTTCCCGCCATGGCATATGGCGCCGACAGCTGTCATACCATTCCAGCAGAGTGGCGACCGGGGGATAGGATGAATAATTCATAATTTGCTTTATCCCTCTTCGTCTAAAAGTGCTTTATATAAGTCACCCTTTTTTAATCCGCAGTGTTTGGCGGCCACTTTGGCCGCATCCGTTTTGGAAAGCCCTGCCTTTATGCAATCTTGCGCAAGGGAAAGTCCCTCTGTCAGCGTAGCGCTTTTTACTTCTTTAACGGCTCCGGAAAGGATAAGGACCAACTCGCCTTTCAGATTGTTGTCAGGGTAATCCTGAACAGCATCCTGCAATGTAGTGCGAATGACTTCTTCGTGTACTTTGGTCAGTTCCCGTACAATGCAGAGTTCCCGATTGCCAAGGGTGGCGTACAGGTCCCGCAATGTGGCGCTGAGCTTGTGCGGCGCTTCATATAAAAGGAGAGTACCTGGCTCGGTGGTCAGGCTGTCCAATTGTTCTTTCCGCTGCTTTTTGTTAACGCTAAGGAAGCCAACAAAGGTAAACCGTGTGCTGTCCATACCGGACAAAGCCAGTGCAGTGGCAAAGGCGGTTGGACCGGGAACAGAGACAACGGGGATGCCAAAATCATGCGCTTCTCTGACTAAATCCTGACCGGGGTCCGAAATGGCAGGCATGCCGGCGTCGGTGCATAAAACGCAGTTTTCTCCTTTTTGTATGCGATTCAGTATGGCTTCGCCTTTGTAGTCCTTATTGTGTTCAAAGTAACTGGTTAAGGGCTTTTTTATGCCAAAGTGATTTAACAGTTTTAAGGTGACACGGGTGTCCTCCGCGGCAATGAAGTCACAATCCTGTAAGGTTTGAATGGCACGTGGGGAAAAGTCCCCAAGGTTCCCAATGGGAGTGCCTAAAATGTAGAGTGTACCGCTCATGTGTTTTCTCCGTATTCTCCAATAATTTGTTGTAATTCTGCGGTGTTGCTGCCGTCCGGATTTTGAATCAGGAGGGGAGGCGTCACCTCTAAAAATGGTTTTCCGCCGCGACGGCCTTCTAACAGGAACAGCCACGGCCTGCTTGTGGCATTCTTTTGAACAAAACGGAGCCGCTTTGGCTCCAGGCCCGCGTTGCGAAACGCCTCCATTGCATCCGGCAGGCGCTCCGGCCGCAGACACATACAAAACCGACCGCCGAATTGCAATAATCTGGCTGCGGCCGTGCAGGCGTCCTGCAATGTACAGGCGGTTTCGTGGCGGGCCAACTGGTCTGCACTGGAATCCGACAGTATGCCGGTGTGCACCGGCTTATACGGCGGATTCATGGTGACCAGTTGGAAATACCCGGCGGGAACGTCCTTCGGTAACTGCCGCAGGTCGGCATTTACCGCGTTTACGTTCCCGCAGTCTGCGGCCCCTTCCGTTTGGCAGGTCAGCTGCAGGCTCCGGGAAAACTGGTCTATGGCTAAGGGTTGAATATCTATTCCGTAAATGGCACCATGGATGCCATTGCGCAGCCAGAGAAGGGGAATAATGCCACAACCGCACCCAAGGTCCAAGACGTTATCTTTTCTTCTGGGCTTTGAAAAGTCTGCCAGCAGCATGGCATCTGTGCCAAAGCCATGTTCCGGTGAAATGATCAGACTGATGGACTGCCCCAGGGTTTCAATAGATTCTGTTTCCCGGAGCGTTGCCGCTGCCTGCACTTCCGGAAGCGGCCTTTTTTTCTGTGCCGCTGGCTTGGCGTCTGGCGTTTTTACATTTGCCATACAGGGACCTCCTCTGTCAGGTTATTTTCCGTAAGAACGCCTATGATTTTATCATATTTCAGGGCAAAACAAAAAGGCCAAAGGGGCGTAACCTTTGGCCTTTTTATTGTAATTGTTACAGAGTAACTGTAAGTTCTTATTCAAGAACGATTGCGCTCATTGGGCAGGTGTCTGCGCAAGCGCCGCATTCAATGCAGGTATCCGGGTTGATGGAGTAGATATCTCCTTCGGAAATTGCGTCTACCGGGCAACCAGCCTGGCAGGAACCACAAGCTACACATTCTTCAGTAATTTTATAAGCCATTCTAAGTGACCTCCTTTTTGAATTCATTCACATTCTAACACAACGAACTGATTTTGCAATACCTTTTCAGTAGAAATAAAAAAGTTAGGAATGGCTTACTTACGCCATTTCCTACTACTTTAGTAGGCATAAAAGTAAGGGCCTTACTGCCCTGCAAAATCATCCAAAACAGCCTGGACAATTTGCTCCAGGGTACCGTTATTTTCCAAAGATACATCTGCAAATCTGGCATATAACGGGGCACGATCCTGCTCCATTTGTTTCAGAGTGTCCCGATCTTTGGAAAGGGGACGGTTGTCCAGCGGAAGCAAATCAAGATTCCGGTGTAAGCAGTAAATCCGGCCATTGCGTTTTACCGGTTTGTAGTTTGCATCATTAACAACGGCACCGCCGCCAAGCGAGATAACAATACCGGTATATTTGCAGGCCTGTTCAATGGCCTGGTGTTCATAAACCCGGAAGAAGGTTTCCCCGTCTTCCGCAAAAATCCGTGAAATGGGTTTGCCGGCCAACTGCTCGGCAAGTTCATCCGTGTCAATGACGTCACGACCGGTTAAGTTTCCAATGGCCTTGGCAACACTGGTTTTTCCGGTTCCCGGCATACCACAGAGCACAATATTCTGAGCGCGGTGGGTCAGCGTGGAAAGCACGTCCTGAAACGCTTTTTCTTTTACCCTGGTATCAAAGAACAGTTCGTGCGTGGCAACAGCCTGTGCCACCAGCATGCTCATGCCACCAACCGCAGGAATACCGCGGGTTTCAGCCTGTAGCATAATGTCCGTGCGCAGGGGATTATAAATTAAATCCAGCACGCCAGACAAGTGCGGGAACAGATCAAGCTCTACCGGAGATACCGTAACATCCGGATACATGCCTACCGGGGTGGTGTTAATAATTACATCTGCGTCGGCGTGCTTCCCTAAGTTGTCATAATTGTTTTCTCCACTGCGGGAAATAACAACGACTTCTTTCGGGTTAAGATCTTTTAGCGCAACCTGTACGGACGCTGACGCACCGCCGGAGCCCAGGACCAGGACCTTCTTTCCCTGAACGGAAATGGAACTGCCGTTCAGCATGTACAGGAAACCGGCTTTGTCCGTATTGTGGGCAATGAACTTCCCGTCTTTTTTTAAAATGACGTTGGCAGCTCCAATTTCCTCTACTTCGGGAGCCAGAACGTCACAGTATTTTAAAACATCCTTCTTATAGGGAATGGTGACGTTCACGCCACCGAAGTTTTCCTGCGCAAAAAAGGCAGACAGGTCCTGCGGCTCCAACTCATATAAAGCATATGCGTCATTGCCGAGCAGGTGGTGGATATCCGCAGAGTAACTGTGGACTAACGTGCGGCCGAGCAGGCCATAAATTTTTTGCATGGTTGAATAAATCCTTTATTGCACTTCTGTATAATTTCCTAAATATTTGAAAGTAATACAGGTGGTTTTTAAATAATTAATGGCTTCTTTAATGCCATCTTCCCGTACGGAAGCAATTACGTCTACGTAAAAGAGCAGCGCATCATTGTTGCCGGGTACCGGAACGGATTCCAATTTGATGATATTAATGCCGTGGGCTGCCAGAACGGAAAGGCTGTCATACAGGGAACCCGGGCGATGTTCCTGCTTCAGAATCAGGCTGATACGGTCTGCACCGGCATAGACAGCCGGCTCTTTCTGAATGCAGAAGAAACGGGTGTAATTGACTTCCGTATCCATAATGTCGTCATTCAGGCAGATTAAGTTGTGCAGTTTTCCGGCAGAATGGGAGGCAATGCAGGCTTTGTTCTTTTCCTTGGAACCGGCTACAATTTCCGCTGCGTCGGTGGTGTTGGAAACCTGGTGAACGGTAATGCCGTCCCAGAACTGAACAAAGTTTTCACATTGTGCATAGGCCTGTTCCTGAGAGTACAGGTCTGTAATGTCTTCCATTTTGGTTCCGGGATTGGCCAACAGTTCGTGGTTTACTTTCAGGTTAATGCTACGGACTACGTTGACGTCGTACTTTCTGAGCAAATCATAAACTACTTTAACGGAACCGTTGGAGGAAGTTTCTACCGGAACAATGCCGAAATCACAATGTCCTTGTACTACTGCCTGGAAAACGGATTCGTAACTGGAAAGAAACAGGCGGTCTCCGTGCGGAATCAGCCTGGAAGCGGCTGCATCGGCATGGGAACCGTAGCCACCACAAATGGCAACCATTCCTTTTTTAGGGAAGGTTACTTCTGCCGGTAAGCAGGAGTCTTTGATTTTCTTTTCCAGTGGCGTCAGTTCATGAATTAACTGGGTCTGATAGGCCTTGCTCAGTTCCAGTGCATTGGCAAAAAAACGATGGGCAAAAAATTCCATGCCCGGAGCGGCTTCTTCTGCTGTGTTCAGGATTGCAATTTCCCGTTTCCGATCCCACACAGGAAGATGCTGTTCTTCTTTTGCTGCTGCCAGCGAGGCTGTGGCCGACATGCGCTGTAAGAACAGGTCTAACAGCTGCTTGTCAATGCTGTCAATTTGATCACGGATGTTTTCTACCTTCATAAGGCACCTTCTTCCATAAGAATATCCAATATAACCAGTGCGGTAGCGGCCTCTATGACCGGTACACCGCGAATGGCAACACAAGGGTCGTGACGTCCCTTAATTTCAATAATGGTTTCTTCCATGGTTTCCAAGTCTACTGTTTGCTGCGGCAAGGAGATGGAAGGGGTTGGTTTAAAGGCTACACGGAAGTTAACAGGCATGCCATCTGTCATTCCGCCAAGAACACCACCAACGTGGTTGGTTTTGGTCAGCACGGTTCCATTGTCTATATAAAAGGAGTCATTGTAATCCGAACCGTAATAAGTAGATCCTAAAAAGCCCTCTCCAAATTCTACACCTTTTACAGCCGGAATGCCAAACAGGACAGAAGAAAGCCGGCTTTCAATACCGCCAAATCTGGGAGTGCCCAGACCGGCAGGTAATCCAATGACAGCACATTCCACTGTGCCACCAATGGAATCGCCGTCTTTTACGGCAAATTTCAGTTCCTTTTCCATGCGCTTTCCGCAACGGTCGGAAAGAACCGGGAAATCCTTTTCTGCAAGCTTGTCAAACAGCTCTTTGGTTGGGTGCAGCGGGAACCAGGAATCCTGTTCTTCTCCTACGGAGGACAGATGGGCTCCAACATAAATTCCTCTGCGAGCTAAAATCTGCTTTGCAATACCACCCGCAATGCAGATAGGAGCAGTCAGACGGCCGCTGAAATGGCCACCGCCACGCAGATCAGTGTCTTTGCCGTATTTGACAATTGCAGTGTAATCTGCGTGACTGGGACGTGGCTTCAGATGCAACGCGTCATAGTCACCGGAATGCTGATTGCTGTTTTCAATAATGGCACGGAACAGGGTTCCGTCGGTTTTGCCGTCTGTCAGACCGGACTCTATTTTCGGTAAATCTTCTTCTTTGCGGGGAGTGGTATAAGGTGTTTTCCCCGGCTTGCGCCGATCCATAAAATATTTCAGCTGATTTAAATCAACCTCTTCTCCACTGGGAAAAGCATTGACTTCACAGCCGATACAGGGACCGTGGCTTTCTCCGAAAATGCTGACATGTAATTGCTGTCCAAACTCAGATTTCACTGACGTTTCCTCCTAGGCTCTTCAAATGGATAAAGAAATCCGGATAGGATTTCTTTACGGCTTCCCAGTCGTGGATAACCACGCCGCCCGGTGGGCCGAACAGGGTGGCTGCAATGGCCGCCGCCATGACAATTCTGTGGTCGTGAAAAGCGTCTGCCTGTCCACTGGGAAGGCCCTGTAACAGGGCTTTCGTGGCCTGCAGACGGTCACTCTCTTTTAACCGCAGCCGTTCTGTATGTAAAAAGTGGATTTCTTTTCCGGTGCCGGCGGCCAGCACGGCCAGGGCAGGGTAAAGGTCCGGGATATTTTTCAAATCTATTTCTGTGATGTCGTCCCACCGGGCAATCAGGCGGGCAATAACGCGGTCCCCCTGTACGGAGTCCGGATTCATACCCTGCAAGGTAATGTCGGCACCAAGCTTTTGCGCAATCAGCCAGTAAGCAGCGTTGGACCAGTCGGCATCGACCGGACACTGACCCGGGGACCGGTACGTCTGCCCGCCCGGAATATGCCAGCCGTTTTCTGTTTTAACTATGGTAATGCCAAAACAACTTAGGCGATCCAGTGTCATTTCCAGATAAGAGGACGATTGTAATTCCGAAGTTAAAATCAGATTGCTGTCTCCTTTTAAAAGGGGTAAGGCAAACAGCAAGCCGGTTAAGTATTGAGAGCTGACATTTCCCGGCAAGTGATAATCTCCGGCAGTCAGGTGTCCGCTCAAGGTTAACGGAAGATAGGCTTCTTCCGTTTCCTGCTGTACCTGCACTCCGTTTGCCTGCATGGCGTTTAACAGGTCGGAGAGCGGCCGTTTTGGAAGCTTTCCGCTTCCAGTAAACCGGCTGTGCTCCGCCTTGGCCGCCGCTACCGGCAGAAAAAAGCGCAGGGTGGAACCGCTTTCTTTGCAGTCAAAGAAAAGCGGCTTTTCCGGAACCGGGCCCGGGACCACGGTAATGGCATCCCCGGTATATTCTGTTTTGGCACCCAGTGCTTGTACGCAGGAAAGGGTGGCCAGAATGTCATCGCACAGGCTGGCCTTTCCTGCAAATTGTAAGGTAGTGGGCTGGTCTGCCAAAGCAGCGCAGACCAGCAGGCGGTGCAGGTCACTTTTAGACGGGATGCCATATATGGTCCCGTGCAGGGTGCCTGGTCTGACAATCAGTTCTGACATGGTGTCACCGCTTTCAATGGGGTAAGTCCTAATGTAATAATTCCTTCCAGTTCGGAAACCGGAATTTCTTTGATAATGCAGTTGCCAATGCAACGTGGAATAATCAGACGAATTGTGGATCCGTTGCGCTTTTTATCCACCAGGCAGGCGGCTGCCAATTCTTTGGCGGAGAAGGAGGTAGTGGTAGCCAGGTTGTTTTTCTTTAAAATGGCATCCAGCTTCTGGGAGGTACCGGGTTCGGTAATGCCCATATGTTCACCGGCACGGGTAATAATGGAAAGTCCGGTAGCAACAGCATGTCCATGGGAAATGGCAAAGTTGGAACAGTGTTCAATGGCATGTCCAACCGTATGTCCCAGGTTCAGCTTCATCCGTTCTCCGGTATCAAATTCATCCTGCTCTACTACATCGGCTTTAATGGATACGCATTCTGCCACCATTTCACCAATATACTGTACCCGTTCCTCTGCGGTTAAGCCCAGTTTATATAAGCTGTTATCATTATATAAGGCCGTATCAATTTTATTTAAAAGGGAGGGGCTCTTTAATAGTCCGTATTTTATGCCTTCTCCAAGACCATCTTCCCGAAACTCGGTTGACAGCGTTTTGAAAGTGCGTAAATCGCAGATGACGGTCAGCGGTTGTTTAAAGGCACCTACCAGGTTTTTTCCTGCCTTCAGGTCCACTGCGGTCTTGCCTCCAACAGAAGAGTCAATGGCGGCCAGACCGGAGGTGGCAATCTGAACCAGTTCTATACCACGGTTGTACGTGGCGGCCGCAAAACCGGTCAGATCCCCGGGAACACCGCCGCCCAGGGCAATCAGCATGTCGGAGCGGGTTAAGTGATGATCCGCCAGGTATTCCTGCAGGGCACCGTAAGTGACCAGGTTTTTGCTTGGCTCTCCGGCTTCAAATACAAATTCAAGGCAGGTGAAACCGGCGGCTTTCAGGGATTCCTTGACCGGCTCCATGTAAAGCGGCGCCACATTGGTATCAGAGACAATACACACCTTGCACGGCTGATGCAGCTCTGCCAGCAGACTGCCGGTCTGCTCCAGCAGTTCTGTCCCAATGTGCACAATGTAGTCTCTGGTGGCATGCACCGGAACCTGTATTTCTTTCATAAAACGGCCTCCTTTAGGAATTGCCTTTGTGGTCTTCATAAGGCTCTGTCTGTTTCAGTTTGTTGCCTTCTGCCAACAGGCTACGCAATTCTGCTGCGTCTCCGGATTGAATGGCATTTTTGCAGGCGGTTAAATTTTGGATTAGGAAATCCAATTCTTTTCCCAGATTGTCTGCATCCGCCAGGAACAATTCTGTCCACAGATCCGGGTTCAGACGGGCAACGCGGGTCATATCCTTATAACTTCCGGCGGTAAAGCCCATCCGTTTACGGGAAGTGGGACTTTTAATGTATGCACTGGAAACCACATGTGCCAACTGCGAGGTATAGCTGATAATGGCGTCATGTTCTTCCGGTGTGGAAAATACAACGGATCCGAAGCCTAAGGACAGGAAGAATGCTTTCAGGCGATCCAGTGTAACAATGTCCGTATCTTTCTCCGGACAAAGAATCATGGATGCACCGGCGTACAGGTCAGGTACGGCATTTTGAAATCCGGCAACTTCCTTACCTGCCATCGGATGCCCGCCGATGTACTTAAAACCATTGGCGGTTGCAATGGGCTGTAAGTTTTCGGACATGATTCGCTTTACGCCGCAAAGATCTACCAAAAGGGTATCCTTACCAAAGCTTTTGGCGTTCTCCTGTACCCAGTTTAACAGAGCCTGTGGCGCAATGGCAATCATGACCAGACTGCAGGAGGATAAGTTCTCTTTTGTCAGCTTTTCGTCTATGCTGCCGGACAGGAGAGCCAGTTGCATGGTTTCCTCATTGGTGTCTAACCCCAGTACCTGACAATCTGTTTTGCTCTTAATGGCTTTTGCCATAGAGCCGCCAATCAGGCCCAGTCCCACAATTCCAATTTTCATTTTAATCCATCTCACTTAAAATTTCTTTAATGGCAAAGCACTTCTTGCATACTTTCTGGAAGCCTTCGCAGGTTAACTGTTGTGCCGCATCGCTCTTGGCAACCTGCGGATTCGGATGTACTTCAATAATCAGTCCGTCAGCACCGGAAGCCACTGCGGCATAGGACAGATCCGGAACCATATGTACACGACCAGCCGCGTGGCTTGGGTCAATGATAATTGGCAGATGTGTCTTGGAACGCAGGGCCGGCGTAATGGAAAGGTCAAGCGTATTTCTGGTATAGGTTTCAAAGGTACGAATTCCCCGTTCGCAAAGGATAACATTCTGGTTTCCTTCAGCCATAATGTATTCGGCGCTCATCAGCAATTCCTGGTAGGTAGCGCAGAGGCCGCGCTTTAAAAGAATTGGCTTGTCAGAACGACCCAGTTCTTTTAACAGCTCAAAGTTCTGCATGTTCCGGGCGCCAATCTGTAACACGTCTACGTCTGCACAGGCGTCCAACTGGGTAACATCCATGATTTCGGAAACAATGGGAAGATCCACTGCATCGCCGGCCTGCTTTAACAGGCGGATGCCTTCTTCATGCAGGCCCTGGAACGCGTACGGAGAAGTACGGGGCTTGAATGCACCGCCGCGCAGCATGGTTGCGCCGGCTTCCTTAACGGCGTACGCGGCGGTCATGATCTGCTCCTCGCTTTCCACGGAGCAGGGGCCTGCAATCATGGTAAGGCTTCCGCCACCAACGGAGGTGTTTCCTACTTTAATAATAGAGTCTTCCGGATGGAACTTCCGATTGGCCTTTTTATACGGCTCCTGAATACGGCGGACATCAGAAACAATATCCAGTGCGGCAATTAAGTCTTCATCCAGTCGGGAAGTGTCACCAACCAGGCCCCAAATGGTTTCGGAGGAACCGGTGGACTTATTAATTTGCAGTCCTTTGTCAAGCAACCACTGTTCAAAGGTTTTCATTTGTTCCTTATCCGGATTTTTTTTCAGTACAACAATCATGGACAATACCTCATTTCATAAATAAAAAAGCCCGGTGGTTTGACCACCGGGCGCTCAAGCGAAGTTTAGGAGCGTTACTCGTTTTTAGCCAAACCGAAAAAAGCCATGCCAAAAAAGGTATAGCTATAAAAGTAACGGTATTCAGCTGTGAACAGAGAACGGTTCATCTTTTTTCTCCTTCGTTTTGCTGAAGCAATGCTATCATTCCTTCTTTTGATTGTCAATGCTTTTTTGATGGCTGTACCCTAACATAATATAAAGTTTGCAATTTTTTTCTGATTATCCAAATTATGTCAATTTCCAGACGAAATACAGGCGGGGGACGGTACCCCACGGTAAAAATTAACAAAATATTCATAAATGTGAGTGCAAATTCTTGCGCTTTTGATTGCATGAATACGCAAGATTTAGTATACTGGATGTCGGTAATTACTCGTAATTATGCATTCTTTTTGTAGGAGGAATCTATTTATGAAATCAAAAAAGTCGGTTAAGAACATCATCTACAGAGTTCTGAGTGGGGTTCTTGCCATTGTTTCCTGCTTGGCCATTGTTGCCAGCTTACAGGGGTTAAAGGATTTCGTTGAAATTTACTGCGCCCTTAGTAGCTGCACCGTAGGTACCATGATTGACTCTTTCGTCAGCACTCCTGGTCAGACCAAAGAGGAAGACACCAGCACAGAAGAACTTCCGGAAGAATTCTCCGGCGCAGCTGCCCAGCTGTATGTTCTGTATGACGGTCTGAATCAGCTGTCTGAAAACGAAGATGTTTATTTTGACGGCGTAAATCAGTACAATGACGGTCTGAAACAGTTGGCTGATGGTAAACAGCAGATTGCAGACAACACCGATGCTTACAATGACGGTAAAGCACTGATCAACACGCTGGACACTCTGGGTGTTCCGGGTCTGGTAGAAAAGTACATTGCCTGGAGAGACAAGAACGTTAACGTTCCGGGCTTCTCTACCGCACAGGAATATTTTGTTAAAGTTATTTCCCCGCTGCTTACTAAGGCTGGCGTAGAAATTCCGGAAGGTACCACGGATGTTCCACAGTACCTGATTGACATGATTGCTGACGGCCGTTCTCAGCTGAAAATGTATGAAGACGGTCTGGTTCAGATTGCTGACGGTGAACAGCAGCTGGCTGACGGTGATGCCCAGCTGAAGATGTTTGAAGACGGCGAACAGCAGATCCAGGACGAAGGATATTCCGCAATCTTTGCTCTGAAGACTCAGAAGGATAAGAAGGGCAACGTAGTTCTGGAATCTCCGGCTGACCACTTCGGTTACACCGACGGCACTCTTGATATTTATCAGAAGAATGCTGATGGTAGCTACAAGCTTCTTAGAAACGGCAAAAAGGCTCTTGACCTTGACCTTGCTTATGACATCATGTGGTATGCAGTAGACTATGCACATGACATGGAAAGCATGGCAACCAAGGAACTGGTTCCAAGAGTTGTTCTTTATGTTCTTTGCATCATCGGCGGTATCTTCGGTCTGGTTTCCGGCCTGAAGGGTATCTTCGGCAAGGGCAAGATTGGTACCATCATTGCTGCACTCTTTGCAATTGGTATCAACGTATACGGCATCATGACCGGTTATACCAACTACATCTTCCGTCTGGCAGATGGCTCCTATTCCGGAGACACCCAGTTCCACGCATTTGTTGCCTTCCTGGTAGCTTCTGTTCTTGCAGCAGTCTTTGCCTGCCTGAACTTCAAAAAGCGTGAAAAGAAGAATAAGGACGCTAAGGTAGAAGATATTGTACCGGCTGCTGAAGACGCTGCGGAAGCTGCTGACACGGATGCAGCAGAAGCTCCGGCTGAAGCATAAGAAAAATAAAAAACGAATAGAATACGTAATTACATTAGGGCCCGTTGTAAAACGGGCCCTTTTACTTTTTAAAATGCGTTTCTGGTAAAACTAAGGAAGGGGAGTATAATGGTGACGAAAAGTACCAAAGGAGAAAAGGTTAAAAGGAGATTTCCTGCAAATGAAAAGACCACTTAGTGTAATACTGGTAGTGCTAATGCTGCTTAGCGTTTGCTTTTGCGTACCGGCCGCGGCGGCAAATGTCAGCGTGAATAAAGAATCCAACCTGACCTATGACAGTTCGCGGACGGCACATAATACGTATGACTTATATGGACCCAGTACTTTAAAAGAAGGACAGACTGTAAACGTAATCCTGTTTCTGCATAGCGGATCCTGGACAAGCGGAGACAAGTCGGAACAGGATGAAAACTGTAAGCGGTTTGCCAAAAGAGGTTATGTTACAGCCACCATTGACTATCGGCTTTACAACACCAGCAATATGGTAACAAAACAGGCCAACTATGCCTGGACCGTACAGGATATGCTGGATGATATTAAGACGTGCTTAAATGATATCAGTAAGCGGTTAACGGAGGCCGGCTACACGGTCGGTAATGCGGCTCTGTTCGGATTCAGCGCCGGAGGGCACCTGGCCCAGCTGTACAGCTATTCCATGGCAGACTCTGCCAATATTCCGGTTACTTTGGTAATGACCCAGTGTGCCCCGACGGACTTTCATACGAACACATGGTCCGGAAGTACCTTTGCATCCGGACTGAGCTTACAGGGAATTCTGTACCTGGCCAACCGTGACCTATCCATGTCAGAGTCCGACATTAACCGCGTGTCGCCGGCCTATTATGCAAAAAAGAACCCCGTGCCGACAGTGGCCATTTACGGTATGCAGGATACCGTAATCGGCACCGGTCACAGCAGCGTTCTTTCCAGCGCGCTTGCGGCCACGGACGTAGAGTACAAAATTATGGAAAGCGCTTCTACCGGACACACTTCCCAATTCCCGGACAGTGACCAGACAGAGTTCTACAACACCTGTTACACTTATTGCAAAACTTACCTGAACACAGAGCGTCAGGAAGAAACGCCGCAGGAAGAAACGCAGAAAAAGCGCCTTCCGAACTGGGCAAAACTTCTGATTATCTGGGGCGTTGTTGTTATCCTGAGTCTTGTATTCTGGATTCTTGGTATTCGCACCATTCTTCGCCGCCGCAAGCGCAAAAAAGAACAACGCTAACCTGTCAGATGCTGTGGGAAAATGCGCAACTGATTCGGCTAACGCTAACTGGATAACGCACCTGATTTCCCTAAAATTGAAACTTTCGGTACCATTCGTTCCAATCTTAGAAAAAGGCCTAGATTAGGCCTTTTTCTTATGTTATTCTCTAAAAAGGAAGGGCTAAAGCAGGGCGTAAGGGAGAAAAAATGAATAAGAAAACTTTACAAAAAATTCTCAATTTTTTAACGGCAGAAGCAGAGCAAACAGAAAAACAGATACGTCTTTTGAAAGAGAAAATTGCTACATCGCCAGACGGAAGTTTGCTTACTTCCAACAGCAATGGGGTAAGTCAGTTTCAATACAGAACGGGCCCCGGACCCGGCGGACGGGCACACCTTCCTAAAACAGAGAAGGAACTGATTCAAAAACTGGCACAAAAGCGCTATGACCAGGAACTGTTGAAAATTTATGGTAAAAATGCGTGTTCCATACAAAAAGCGCTGTCTGCTTTAGAAACGATTTTAGATCTCAAATCGGCTTTTTCTAAATTGCCAAAACCAATGCAGTCTTACTGCCTGTGCACGCAGGATTTTCTGCCGGATGAAGAGTATAAAATGGCATGGCTACAGTCTTCAAAAGAACTGGCTGCAGAGAAAAAGGACGCGTTTTATTCGGAAAATTGCATTTATGCCACCAATAATGGGGAAAAGGTGCGGTCCAAATCGGAGATGATGATTGCTAACCTTCTTTCGGAGCTAAACCTTCCGTATCAGTATGAAAAGCCGCTGCTTTTGGACGGAACATTCTATTATCCTGATTTTACAATTCTGGATTTATCCACCCGGACGGAAGTTTACTATGAGCATTTTGGCCTGATGGATCAGGAAAATTATCAAGCCAGTGCCTTTGCCAAAATTGCTAAGTATGAGGCTGCCGGCTATGCGATTGGAGACCAACTGCTTTTTTCCTTTGAATCAGCACAAACACCATTTGACATTGGCCAGATTCGCCGACGACTACGAATGCGCTTTTTGGACAAAGCGGGAACCATGGAAAAGGAGTGCTTTTAATAATCTCCAATCTCCTGGCGATGTAGCATTCCTGCATTGTAAGCTACGTAGTCTGGGCACCAGGCAGCTCTTCTGTTGAAAGCTGCGGCGTCCCGACTACGTGTGATTTTAGAAGAACGTGGAAATAACACGTAATTCAGGCAAGAAATTACGTGTTATCTAAGGGAAAAATAAGAATCACAGGTAGTCCAGATGGACGGTAGCTTTATTTGTGGAAGCTGCGGCGTCCCGACTACGTGTGATTTTAGAAGAAAGTGGAAATAACACGTAATTCGGACAAGGAATTACGTGCTATCTAAGGGAAAAATTAGAATCACACGTAGTCCTGAACGGCCGCTAAGGATGTGGGTGCTAGGGACGCCACAGCTAAAAGCTAGAGACCAAAAAAGTGTGGTTTGCAGAGCCCCCACTTTAAGAAATCTGTAACTTTTGTGGCAAAGAATCTGTAATCCTTTCCTATTTTAATAAGGATGGTGAATGTGTTACTATTTGTACGCTTGCCGCTAGGAAAAATTAACGTTAGAAAGAATTACCAGTAGGAAGAACTACCGCTAGGAAGAATTACTACTAGGAAGAATTACCACAGGAAGAACTACCACTGGAAGAATTACCGCTGGAAAGGGGAACCGCCGGAATGGAAAAAGTACTGGTATGTGATGATGACATTGCCATCCTGGAGTCAATAGAAATTTATCTGAAACTGGAAGGGTATCAGGTGCTGAAAGCCACGAATGGTCGTGAAGCTTTGGAACTGGCAGAAAAGGAAGAACCGCATTGCATGATTCTGGATATCATGATGCCGGAAATGGACGGGCTGACCGCCATTCGTAAACTGCGGGAAGACCGCAATATTCCGGTTATTATGCTTTCTGCCAAATCGGAGGACACGGACAAGATTGCCGGCCTCAGTTTTGGCGCGGATGACTACGTTACAAAGCCATTCAATCCATTGGAGCTGGTGGCCAGAGTAAAGTCCCAGATTCGCAGGTATACCAGCCTTGGCAGTGTTCCGGAGCAGAAGAATCTGCTGAAGACCGGCGGCCTTGCTCTGGATATTAACGCCAAAACGCTGACCTTGGACGGAGACCCTGTTAAGCTGACTGCAACCGAATATAAAATCATGGAATATTTAATGATGAATATGGGCTGCATCCTTTCTACCCAGCAGATTTATGAAGCCGTTTGGAATGAAGAAGCGTTTGCTTCCGAAAAGACGGTTACCGTGCACATTCGCCGCATTCGGGAAAAAATTGAAATTAATCCGAAAGATCCAAAATATATTAAGGTGGTGTGGGGAATTGGCTACAAGATTGACAAAGATGCATAACAAAAAATCCTATAAAATCATTTGTATTCTGCTGTCCTGCGTATTTTGCTTTTCCAGTGTCTGCCTGCTGGCATCCTTTGAAATTTATGATTCTATGAGATACCGTTTTTTCAACTCTTCAGAAAATACGATTCTTGGAAACGGCAACACAAAATATGCCGAGCAGATTAAGACTGACATTGAGTGGACATGGTATTTGGCAACCAGGTATCAAACCCTGGATGAGACTAAAATTGAAGACGCTGCCTATTATCAAAAACGCATACAGGAGTTGGCGCAGGAGAAGCAGGACACGCTGGAAAAATCCCTCCTGCACGCAAAAAAAGAAATCATTAACATCTATACAGAAGAGTACAGTGGCGAAGATGAAGTTTATTATGTCTTTGACAATGATACTGCCGGTTTCAACATGAGTTCGGATAGCCTGATTTACGTTACCGTGGCGGAACAGGAAGACGCGAATGAAACCAACAACGGATTAATTACTATTAATGGTGTTGATTATTACAACGGCGTTTCCCTGGATGCCATTCCAGTCTCGGAAACGGAACAGGCCTCTTTAGCAAACGAAGCGGAGCAAAGTTATCAGAAATCTCTGAAAAATTTTAAAGATAAATATTATTCCAACTTCCGAAGCATGAAAACAGCATTGTATGGCAACAGCAGTTTCCACTTTTGTATTGTGGACCGTGAATCGGGAACCGTTTATACCAATATGGATGTCAGCGGAGTGGAAGAAGCTGCATCGCAGGGAAACAGCGGTTTTGCCATGCTGACAAAGGCTTCCGATCTGACCATCAGTCAGGAGCTGGAGTCCATTCTGGCCCAGACGTACTGGTATTATCAAAACCGGGTCTCTGACTCCGGTACCGACACCTATGCCATGTACACGGATAATCCATACGCGTCTCTTCTTTATGCCGATTTTGCCGGCGAGTTAGATCCCACTGCTTACGACAGTTATTTTCAGGTTCCTCTGAGCTTTGAATCACCCGATTCGCAGAGTCAGGACATTTACTCGGCCATGGCAGCAGAATATTTAAAGGCAAAGGGAGCTTTTCTTGGCATCTTAATTGCGTTTGGCATTCTTGCCGTTCTGTGGCTGGTAAGCATTGTGCTTTTATTTGTATCCGCAGGGAAGGTGGATGAAAACGGAAGAATTGTTCCGCTGTGGGTGGATCGGTTTCCAACGTCCGTTCATCTTGCTCTTGTTGTGCTGGTTTTATTTGCTTTGGAGTCAGCTGGTAAAGCTTCCGCAAACACACTAATAAGCAATTATGCAGACCTTACTGCCAGTAGCCGGTTCTTGTGGACAATGCTTTGCGGAGTCCTGGCTGTCGGTATGAATCTGTGCCTGATTGAATGGGGGACAAGCTTTGCCCGGCAGATTCAGGCAAAATTGCTGGTAAAGAGTAGCTTACTTTACCAGATCTTCAATAAGAACGGAAAAATTTACGTCTTTTGGAACGAACGTTTTCCAATCCGGGATAAGAAATTGAAGCATCGTATGATATGGATTTTGGCAGGATATGTGCTTCTGATGCTTGTCTTAGCCCTGGGTGCCTATGCGAGTAATTTTTACATAGTGGCCATGATTTTATTATCTGCCGCTTTTTTCCTGTATCTGATCCGCTTTTGCCGTGATTTGCAAAATATTAATGATGCGTTGGCAGAGGCCGAAAAGGGCCACTATGATTTCCAATTGCGTCCCGATAAAATGACCAAATATGTTCGGCCCATTGGACAAAAGGTAGATCATCTGACCGATGGTGTAAAACTTGCGGTAGAGGACGCTGTCAAAAATGAACGGCAGAAAACGGAACTGATTACCGGGGTGTCCCATGATTTAAAAACGCCCCTGACCAGCATTATTGCGTATACGGATTTGCTGAAGAAGTGTGATATCCGGGACCCGCAGGCAATGCAGTATTTGTCTGTGCTGGAAGAAAAATCGGCTGCTTTAAAGAAACTGATTGAAGACCTGATTGAAGCCAGTAAGGTTTCCAGTGGGAATGTGGAAATTCACCTGGGGAAAATTAATCTGAACGAGTTACTGGAACAGGTTTATGGAGAATATGAGCTGGCCTTGCAGGAAAAAGGCCTGCTACTAAAACTAAATCTTCCGGAAGAATCGCTGTTTGTTATGGCAGACGGGCAAAAACTGTACCGTGTTTTGGAAAATCTGTTTTCCAATATCCAAAAGTACGCACTGGAAAATACCAGAGTGTATATTGATCTGAAACAGGAAGACCGAATGGCTATGGTGGCTTTAAAGAATGTTTCCCGGGAAGAAATGAATTATGATCCGTCGGAACTGACGGAGCGCTTCTTCCGTGGAGACCGTTCCCGGACAACCGAAGGATCCGGACTGGGTCTGTCTATTGCGGAAAGTCTGACCACGGCACAGGGCGGTACGTTTACCATTTCTATTGATGGGGATTTGTTCAAGGTCATGATTCGGCTGCCACTGGCTGAATAAGAAAAAATATTTCAGAAAAAGGGCTTGTTGCAAGGCAACAGGCCCTTTTTTATGCTATACTGAATAAGATATTTTGCTATGTTTTGCAACTGAAGTTCGGATACCAGAGGAGGGCAACGTATGACAGCCAGGGAACTGAAAGAAGCCTTGCAGACCAGGGAACTGCAGGACCAACTGACAACGCTTTATGTGGAACCGGCGTTGGTCCCGGAACAGCTGAAACGGTATGAAAATGCCATTGACTGTTTCCTGAATTATTATCAGGACGGGGACCTTCATCTGTTTTCTGCTCCCGGGCGGACGGAAGTTGGCGGAAATCATACCGATCATCAGCGGGGAAAAGTGCTGGCTGCTTCCCTGAATCTGGATATCATTGCAGTTGCCAGAAAGACAGACGATGGTATCATTCGTCTGAAATCCAAAGGATATCGGGAAGATGTCATTAATTTAAGCAATCTGGAACCGGTAGAAGAAGAAACAGATCATTCTCCGGCGCTGATTCGGGGCGTGGCAGCCGCATTCAAAGCCCACGGTTATGAAATTGGTGGTTTTGAAGCATATACCACCAATGACGTAAAACCGGGCTCCGGTATGTCTTCCAGTGCCGCCTTTGAAATTCTGGTGGCCACCATTTTAAATCACCTTTACAATAACGGAGACGTCAGCACCGTGGATCAGGCCAGGTTTTCCCAGTATGCGGAAAATGTATTTTTTGGAAAGCCAAGTGGCCTGCTGGACCAGATGGCCTGCTCTGTTGGTGGCTTGATTAATATTGATTTTGCAGAAAAGGACAATCCAAAAATTCATCCGCTGACCGTAGATTTCGGAAAATTTGGATATGCTCTTTGTATTACGGATACAAAAGGCTCCCACGCCGACCTTACGCCGGATTATGCAGCTGTTCCGCAGGAAATGAGACAGGTTGCAGCCTTCTTCCAAAAAGAGGTTTTGGAAGAAGTACCGGAACAGGATTTTTATCAGAATCTGGTTGCTCTTCGGAACGCACTGGGTGACCGTCCCGTACTCCGCGCCCTGCACTGGTACAATGAAAACAAGCGGGTAGACGGGGAAGTGGAAGCATTGGAAAGTGGAAATTTTGACCGCTTCCTGCAGCTGATTAAAGCATCCGGAGACTCTTCCTATAAATACCTGCAAAACGTTTATTCTGCTCATAAACTGAATCAGCAGGGTCTGAGCATTGGTCTTGCCATCAGTGACAATATCCTGGACGGAACCGGTGCCAGCCGCGTGCATGGCGGCGGCTTTGCCGGAACAATTCAGGCATTTGTGCCGCAGGACAAAGTAGAAGCATATAAAACCGCATTAGACAGTGTGTTTGGAGACGGTTCCTGCCGTGTTCTTCAAATCCGCAATACCGGTGGTACACAGGTTCTGTAATCTACCTGTCAACTTAGCCTTTTCAGAAAGGATTTTCCTATGATTTTAATCAAACAGTTTACCTTTGATGCAGCACATAATCTGGTTAACTATCACGGTAAGTGTGAACGCCTGCATGGCCATACTTACAAGCTGGTGGTAAAGCTGGAAGGTACCCCAGATCAGGAAGACATGCTTTTTGACTTTGTAGAATTAAAGCACTTGGTCAAAGACACCGTGCTGGAACAGTTTGATCATCATTATCTGAATGACTTTATCCCACAGCCAACAGCTGAAAATATTGCCGTTTATATCTGGAATCAACTGGAACCACTGATTCATCGGGATAACGTTCACCTTTATGAAATTGAAGTCTGGGAAACCGCAGACTCCGGCATTGTCTACAGAGGAGAACAGGCATGAAAGACGTACAAAACCAAAAGGACAGCCGCAATATTCCACTCAATGAAGTGGGCATTAAAAACCTGCGGTATCCGTTAGACATAAAAGACAGTAACGGTCAGTGGTTTACCACGCACACCACCATCAGTGCCCGTGTCGGGCTGCCGGCGGACAAACGCGGAACCCATATGTCACGCTTTGTGGAAATCATCCAGGCGTATGACAAACTGAACCTAAAAGATATGAAAGACCTGCTACGCTCCATGCAGACTACTTTGGAAGCGGAAACCGCTTACCTGGAAATCAGTTTTGACTACTTTGTTAAAAAGAAAGCACCGGTTTCCGGCAAGGAAGCCTACTTAAATATTTTAGTTACTGTAAACGCATCTTTGGAGCAGGATGATTTCCACTTCGTGGTAACGGTACAAACCCCGGTTACTACGCTGTGCCCGTGCTCCAAAGAAATTTCGGATTACTCGGCCCATAACCAACGGGCTCTGGTCACCATTACCACGGACACGCAGAAATTTATTCCGCTGGAGCGTTACGTAGCCATTTCCGAAGCGGCCGCCAGCAGCCCGCTGTATACACTGCTGAAGCGTCCGGATGAAAAGTATGTTACGGAATATGCCTATGACCATCCCAAGTTCGTGGAAGACGTCTGCCGTGACGTCAAACAACAGCTGGATCAGATGGAAGGTATTAACAGCTATGTAGTAGAAGTGGAATCTCTGGAATCCATTCATAACCACAGTGCGTATGCCAAGGTAACCAGCAACTAAGGAATTGAATAAAATAAAAGAATAGTAAACCGGAGACTGAAACTGAAGGTCGGCAGGCTGTAAACAGAAATCACCGGATTACCATAAAATCTCATTGTAAAGGAAGTTATTTCTATGGAATTTATGGGAATCATTAATGCCACGCCGGATTCATTTCACCCTGCTTCCAGGGTTTCCGGTACGGAACAGGCACTGGCACTTGCCAAACGGCATGTAGAAGAAGGTGCCACCATGCT
The DNA here is from genome assembly GCA_963640645.1 of uncultured Phascolarctobacterium sp. Lineage (GTDB taxonomy): Bacteria > Bacillota > Clostridia > Oscillospirales > Acutalibacteraceae > RUG420. The sequence goes on from CAVHZY010000003.1 coordinate 24,428, forward strand.
GGATATCGGTGGAGAGTCCAGCCGGCCCGGCGCCGCACCGGTAACGCCGGAAGAGGAGTGCCAACGCGTTATTCCCGTCATTAAGGCATTGCGGCAAACCTATCCGGATATCAGACTGTCCGTAGACACCTATCATGCCTACACGGCAGAACAGGCCATCCTGGCCGGCGTAGATATCATTAACGATATTTCTGCCATGACCTTTGATCCTGACATGGTAAACGTCATAAAGAAATATCAGAAAACGGTTATTCTGATGCATATCAACGGCAGACCGGATCATATGCAGGATAACCCCACCTATCAGGATGTGGTAAAGGAAGTTTATGACTTCTTAGATGAACGCATCCGTTTTGCAGAAGCCAACGGTATCCATGACATTATCATTGACCTTGGAATCGGCTTCGGCAAAACCAAAGAACACAATTTAACACTGCTCCACAATTTGGATGCATTTGCACCGTTGCACCGGCCCATGTTGCTGGCTGTTTCACGGAAGTCCTGCCTGGACCACACGTTGGAACAGACCGTAGCCTGGAGCCTGGAAGCAGCCAGGCACGGCGTTGAAATGGCCCGGGTCCATGATGTGGCGCCCAATAAAAAGGCCGTAGACGACTGGATGGCCCGGGACAAAAACGTGGTGCTGGCATTTGGCTCCAATCTTGGGGACCGCAGGGCTTCCGTGGAAGCCGGCATCCAGGCCTTATCTGCGCTGGGTACCGTCGGCAAGGTGTCCTCCTTCCTGGAAACAAAGCCCTATGGGGTTACGGATCAGCCGGACTTTTTAAACGGAGCGTTACTTTTGAAAACAAAATTAACGCCGCAGGCGTTGCTTACGGCGTTAAAGCAAATAGAAAAAGAAGTTGGACGGACACCAACCCGCCGGTGGGGCCCGCGCGTGCTGGATCTGGATATTATTTATTATGAAGACCTAGTACTGCAAACGGAAACGCTGACCATTCCGCATGTGGACCGCTGTAACCGCAGCTTTGTATTAAATCCCATTGCAGAAATTGCACCGGATTTGGTAGATCCACAGCTCCACAAAACGGTAAGAGTATTGCAACAGGAAGCATTTGAAAAATAAAAGGGAACCAATGAAACAGACAGTCTCAATAAATGACGGTATTTTTTAAGGGAGGAAGGATCATGCCTGCGTTTATTAAGTGGTATAACCGGTTTACTTTGGCTGCAAGTGTGCTCAGTTTTGTTGCCGGTATTGTGCTGCTAATACAGTATTATGCTGACTCGCCGGACATGATTTTTGTCTGCCTTGATTTAACCGGAAATTTATCTTGGTACGGATCCAAGGCCATGACCATCATTTTCCTCTTCATGGAGGCAAACCTGATTGGTTTAATGAACTTTGCACAGAATCGGCCGGATATTTGGTATTTTTTCTCCAACATGGACGAACCGTTACGGAATAAGGTTATTCTGTTTGACTCCGTTATGATCGGACTTTCTAAAATGGCTCTGTCCGGTATTCTAACGTACAACATTTATTGTGCACTAATCCAGCAGGATGCAAGACCGTGTTATCCCTGTATGGTCCTGTTCCTTTTTATTGCTCCGCTTGTGCTTTGTGTATTTTATTATCTTTATCTTTCCCTGCGAAAAAAAGATTGAAGGAGGTCTGTATGTCCAGTACAGAAAACGCAAAAGACCCTAAAGTAAAAGAACCAAAAACCCGGAAACCGCTGTCTAAGAAAGTAAAAATCATTTTACTTTCTGCTGTTGCGGTTGTGCTGATCTTGGTTATCTGCCTGGTAACCTGGAAAGCCACGCGGAAGACGGATCCCATTATTGGAAGTTACACCGTTGTGTCCGTTATTTCCGGCGATGAAGTAAAAACCTATGAGGAAGCGCAGACCATAGAATTTAAAAACAACGGTTATTTTGAACTGAACATTGATGGCCTGGGCCATTATGTCGGTACCTATGAAAAATCCAACGAAACGCAGGAGGGGGTATCCGCAACCTACACCGGACAGTTCCTGCATGACAGTGTCAGCAACCTGGACCTCTCTATTGCTTTGGATGAAGAAAAAAATCAGGTCATCCTCTACATTACCGGTAGCCAGTTTCTGGTAATTGTTGCCGAAAAAGCCTGATAAATAGCCTTGATTTGCACTGATTTCTCCGGGTGTTCACGCTTTTGTAACATTTGAAAAAACAGATTTTTCTATAATTAAACATTGATACACATATCTATTTTGTTTCCCCAGAGGTATTTGTAATGGATCGTTTTGAAACCAAATATGAAAATTGCGCCAAGAAGATGCGGGCAGCTCTTTTATCCCTAATGAAGGACTACCCCTTTGACCGAATCAGCATTTCCCAACTGTGCACGAAGGCCGGCGTAAACCGTTCCACCTTTTATGCACACTATGATGATTTGGACAGCCTTCTGGCCGACACGGAACAGAAAAACATTTTTGAACCAATTACGCAGGCATTGGGCAACAATCCCATGTTTGATGGCAATTGGTTTAACCATGATGTCCTGCTTGGCTTTGTTTCTTTTCTGTATGAACACCAGGATATTCTGATGGCGTACCGCCATCAGTCGGACTCCATCTGGTTCCGCCAGGTCAAAGCCTTCTTTGACCGTTATGTATCACCGTTATCCCAGCAGCAGATAGCACAGTTCAGCCGCAAGGCAGACTATGTTTATACGTTCTACCTGGCGGGGGTAACCAAAATTATCTGCCACTGGGCAGACCGGGATTTCCAGGAAACGCCGGAAGAAATTACACAAATTCTGATGTCCTGTCATGCCTGTACGGCAGATCAGTTTATTGGAAATTTTTAAGAAGTACGAAGGAAGATAAATTTCCTTTTGGAAGAGGCCGTCTGCTTTTGCAGATGGCCTTTTCTTACTTTTCAAAACAGCTTGTGATTTTAGCCAAAGAAGTCTGACAAAAGCTTGTCAATATCGGTGCTTTCCTTCTTGACGGAGAGGGGGTGGCAAATTATAATTATTTCCGGTACAGGCGGGGTGTTTTTGCACACGTGAAAACTGCCTCGCTGGGCTTTTTGATTAATAAAATGGAGTGATAACATGATTTACTCAACAGAAGTGCAAAACATGTGTCCTGTAGCAAAGGGTGCCTATCATGGACCAGCCCCCATTCCGGAAGAAGGAAAGTGGGTACAGGCAAAGGAAATTAAGGATATTTCCGGTTTAACACACGGCGTTGGCTGGTGTGCTCCGCAGCAGGGTTGCTGCAAACTGACTTTGAACATCAAAGACGGTATTATTGAAGAAGCTCTGGTAGAAACCGTTGGTTGCTCCGGCATGACTCATTCTGCCGCTATGGCTGCCGAAATTCTGATTGGCAAGACCATCCTGGAAGCATTAAATACCGACCTTGTATGCGATGCAATTAACACTGCCATGCGGGAACTCTTCCTGCAGATTGTATATGGCCGTTCCCAGACTGCTTTCTCCGAAGGCGGACTGCCAATCGGTGCTGGTCTGGAAGACCTTGGTAAGGGACTTCGCTCTATGACCGGTACCATGTTTGCCACAAAGGCAAAGGGCCCTCGTTATCTGGAACTGACCGAAGGTTATGTTACCCGTCAGGCTCTGAATAAGGATGACGAAATCATTGGTTATGAATTCATTAACCTTGGTAAGATGATGGACTTCATTAAGGGCGGCATGGACGCAAATGAAGCTCTGGAAAAGGCAAAGGGCCACTATGGCCAGTTTGAAAACGCGGCAAAATACATTGACCCGCGTGTAGAATAAGCAAGGAGGATAAGACATCATGGCACTTTTTGAAAGTTATGAAAGAAGAATTGACCAGATCATGCCTGTCCTCAAGGAATATGGTATTGGATCTGTTGAAGAATCCCGCGAAATCTGCAAGGCTGCAGGTTTTGACCCGTATGAAATTGTAAAAGGCGTACAGCCGATCTGCTTTGAAAACGCCGCCTGGGCTTACTGTGTTGGTGCAGCCATTGCACTGAAGAAGGGCTCCAAGAGCGCTGCAGAAGCTGCTGAAAATATTGGTATTGGTTTGCAGTCTTTCTGCATTCCCGGTTCTGTTGCTGATGACCGTAAAGTTGGTCTTGGCCACGGTAACCTGGGCGCCATGCTTCTGCGTGACGAAACCAAGTGCTTTGCTTTCCTGGCAGGCCACGAATCCTTTGCTGCTGCAGAAGGCGCAATCGGTATTGCCAAGAATGCAAACAAGTCCCGGAATGAACCGCTTCGCGTTATCCTGAACGGTCTTGGTAAAGACGCTGCCCAGATCATTTCCAGAATTAACGGTTTCACTTATGTACAGACTCAGTTTGACTATTACACCGGCGAACTGAAGATTGTTCGTGAAATTGCTTACTCTGATGGTGAACGTGCCCAGGTACGCTGCTTTGGCGCAGATGACGTTCGTGAAGGCGTTGCCATCATGCACCACGAAGGTGTAGACGTTTCCATTACCGGTAACTCTACCAACCCGACCCGCTTCCAGCATCCGGTTGCAGGCACCTACAAGAAGGAATGCCTGGAACAGGGTAAGAAGTACTTCTCTGTTGCTTCCGGCGGCGGCACCGGCCGTACCCTGCACCCGGACAACATGGCTGCAGGCCCTGCTTCTTACGGCATGACCGATACCATGGGACGTATGCATTCTGATGCTCAGTTTGCAGGTTCTTCCTCTGTACCGGCACACGTTGAAATGATGGGCTTCCTTGGTATGGGCAACAACCCAATGGTTGGTGCTACCGTTGCCGTAGCAGTTGCTGTTGATCAGGCTCTGAATAAATAAGAATTACAATAAGTTTAGCGCCAGGCGGTTGCCTGGCGCTTTTCTTTTTATAACTATAGTGGGTGGCTTTACGATGCCACTATAGAGGTAGCTAATTGAAAAGCAACCACAGGGACAGCTGACAACAAAAATAAGTAGGAATTATTCCTATAAATATGTTATACTGAATCCAGTTTATTAAAGGAGGTTTTCCCTTGCATATTACGAAAGAAATTGCCTATGTTGGCGTAAACGATAAGCAAATTGACCTTTTTGAAGGTTTATATGACGTACCGAATGGCATGGCTTATAATTCCTACGTTATTCTGGATGAAAAGATTGCCGTTATGGATTCGGTAGACAAAAATTTTAAAGAAGAATGGTTTTACAATCTGGATAAGGTATTAGAAGGCCGCACGCCGGATTATCTGGTGGTACAGCATATGGAACCGGACCACTCCGCCAATATTGCAAACTTTTTAGACCGTTATCCAACTGCAACTGTAGTTGCATCCAGGCAGGCCTTTGCCATGATGAAAAACTTCTTTGGCACGGAATTTGAAGATAGAAGACTGGTAGTAGGGGACAAAGATACCTTACAGCTGGGCTCTCATGAATTAACTTTCTATACAGCACCTATGGTACATTGGCCGGAAGTCATCATGACCTATGACAGCAAGGACAAAGTACTGTTTTCCGCAGATGCCTTCGGCAAGTTTGGGGCACTGGATGTGGAAGAAGACTGGGCCTGTGAAGCCAGACGGTACTACTTTGGAATTGTTGGCAAATTTGGCGCCCAGGTGCAGGCACTTTTAAAGAAACTGGGCGGTCTTGACATTCAAACCATCTGCTCTCTTCACGGGCCGGTACTGTCAGAAAACCTGGAATACTACCTTGGCCTTTATAACACCTGGTCCTCTTATAGTGTAGAAACAGATGGCGTTTGCATTTGCTACACGTCTGTTTACGGTAACACCAAACAGGCTGTGGAACTGTTGGCAGAGGAACTGAAAAAAGCCGGTTGCCCGAAGGTGGCCGTAAATGATCTGGCCCGGGAAGACATGGCAGAATGCGTTGAAGATGCGTTCCGTTACGGTAAGATTGTTTTTGCAACTACCACTTATAACGGCGGCATCTTCCCATTTATGCACACGTTCCTGTACAAGTTAACGGAACGCAATTTCCAGAACAAGACCGTAGCTTTTCTTGAAAACGGCACCTGGGCGCCAACCGCAACCAAGGTTATGAAGTCTGCTTTGGAAAACAGCAAGAACCTGACTTATGCGGAGCACAACGTTACAATTCGTTCTGCACTAACGGAAGAAAATAAAAAAGAAATTGCTGCCCTGGCCATGGAGCTTTCTAAGTAAGAGAAAGCTGACTTGCAGAAAAAAGCGACATACAGGGATTTGTACAAAAAAGACCCGGAAAAGCAATTTAACTCTTGCTTTTCCGGAGGCTTTCCCTTATAATAAATCTCGCGCTTAGAAGCGCATTCATTTGACTGTATGGAGAGTTGTCCGAGCTGGTCGAAGGAGCACGATTGGAAATCGTGTAAACCGTTACAGCGGTTTCGAGGGTTCGAATCCCTTGCTCTCCGCCATACATCCACCGTAATTTAATTACGGTGGATTTTTTCTTGGGAGGCACCTTACGTTGGAAACGAAACTGGAAGAGAAAACAGAAGAAAAATTTGTGTGCAGGGGTGAACTTGCACTTTTACTGGCGGTTGTTATTAACAGCTTCGGCGTGGTACTGATGCTGTACTCCGGATCCGGTATTTCCGCTATATCCAGTGTACCGTTTGCTTTTTCAGAAGTGCTTCCTGTTCTGTCTTTGGGTACGTGGACCTATCTGTTCCAAGGCTTGCTGGTTGTCAGTCTGATGATTTTACGCCGCCGTTTTGTACTACAGTATCTTGGCAGCTTTGTGGTTGGCTTTGTTTTCGGGAAACTGCTGGATGCCCACGAAATGTGGATTACCGTTCTGCCGACCAGCCTGGGCTGGCGTATTCTGTATTTTGTTATCAGCTATCTTCTGATCTGTTTTGGGATTGCTCTTTCCAACCGGTGTAAACTGCCGATTATTCCTACGGATTTATTTCCCCGGGAGCTGTCAGAAATTATCGGTGCAGGTTATTCAAAAGTGAAGATTGCCTTTGATGTTACCTGCCTGGTTGTTACTGCAGTCATGACGCTTGTCTTTCTGAAACATCTTGACGGACTGGGTGTTGGCACTATTCTGGCCGCCTTCACCATGGGAAAAGTAGTCGGTTTGATGGGAACCAGGCTGGATCAGAAATTACAATTTGTTTCATTTTTGTCACAACGGAAAACGGGACACGAGAAGGATAACAGCAATGACTAAAATATTATTCGTCTGCCATGGCAATATTTGCCGCAGTCCAATGGCAGAATTTGTTATGAAAGATCTGGTAAAGGAAGCAGGGCTGGCGGACCAGTTCCGGATTGCCTCTGCAGCTACCAGTACAGAAGAAATCGGCAATCCGGTATATCCGCCAGCCCGGCGCAAATTAGCAGAGCATGGTATTTCGTGTGACGGTCATGCGGCGCGGCAACTGACTCGCCAGGATTATGATGTCTATGATTATCTGATTGGGATGGACAGTGCCAATTTCCGCAACATGAATCGCATTTGCGGAGGGGACAGAGATGGCAAAATATCTTTGCTGATGGACCACACTGACCGTCCCGGCAGCGTGGCAGACCCCTGGTACTCCGGAGACTTTGAGGCTACCTGGCAGGATGTTTTAGAAGGCTGCCAGGGCCTTTTACAGGAATTGACGAAGTAATTTATTCGTTGTGTAACAAAGCTCCCGTGGCCAGATAGGCAAAGGAAGCCGGAAGGTCAAATCCACAGTTGTGATATCCCGGAAAATACAGAAGCGGCGCAGAAATCTGCTCTGCTAAGTCAATCCCTTCTTTATAAAGAAACGTATCTTTGCCAAGCTCATTAACGGATAGGACAATGGGCACCTGTTTTAAGACGTCAAAGTCTGGCTGGTAATGCAGCAAAGAAGGCAGATCATAACGGAAAAAGGGCTCTGAATCCGGAATGATATTTTGCAGCTCCTCTTCCGTTGCCGCTCTGGCACGGGAGTCCGGTTTGCTGAAAAAGGGGATAACCAGTTGTAAGGCGGCCAGTAAGTTGCCTTCTTCTGCAAGAGGCGTGGCTTTCTGAAAAGTCTGATACAAATCAGAATCCCTGGCTTCGGAGAAATCCCATGCCGGTTCATTTAACAGCATTTTTTGAATTTGCTCCGGGTGCTGGCCTGCCAGCTCCATGGCAACCACACCGCCAAAACTGTGCCCGATTACATAAGCAGGTTTGTTGCTGAAATGGGTCAGGAGAGCAGAGGCATCTTTTGCATGGATGGCAATTGCATCGTCCGTATTAAGGGCCCCGCTGCGGACATGACCGCGTCGGTTATAGCAGATGACATGAAACCACTGGGACAGAATTTCTGCCGTGTCTTTGTAAAAATCAGAGTCCGTGCAGGAACCGTGAATTAACAGCAGCAGAGGGCCGGAACCGGATTCCCTGCCATATAGTTTGGTGCCGTCAAAGCTGGAAAAAGTAAATTCCCGATAATACATAAACAGGCCTCCTGTAATTACTTACTATTACTGAATGCTGCTTGATTATAGCACAGTTTCTTCCGGCAGGCGCTTGGAAGAACTTGAAAAATATGATAAAATAAAATCAGTCCGAAGAGAAACCCAATGAAAATATTGAGCCCTCTCTACGGACTTTTTATTTTATTGTCCAAACTGTTTGGTAAGGGGAAACGCAGCATTGGACAGGAAGGATGGTGAAGGAGTGAATCAGAAATTAAAAGAAAAATTGATTGAATCTGTTTCTGCCGTTTTGCCGATTACAGGAATTGTCCTTTTAATCAGCGTGCTTTTGGTGCCAATTGACCTTGGTATTTTTGGCCTGTTTCTGACTGGCGCAGCCATGCTGATTGTGGGTATGGGATTTTTTCAGCTGGGCGCAGAAATGGCAATGATTCCCTTAGGAGAAGGAATCGGTGTTCAGATTGCCAAACGGAAGAAAATTTTAGTGGCCCTGGTAACAGGACTTCTTATGGGTATTATTATCACGGTATCGGAACCGGATTTACAGGTACTTGCCAGTCAGGTGCCCTCCATTCCTAACCTTGTTCTTATAATTACAGTGGCTGTTGGGGTTGGCCTCTTCCTGGCCCTGGCCATTGTGCGGATCCGTTACCGGATCAGCCTGTCTGTTTTGCTTATTATTTTATACGGCATTATTATTGTAGTATCCTGGCTTGTTCCCGAAGAGTTTCTGGCGGTTGCCTTTGACTCCGGCGGGGTTACCACAGGCCCCATGACCGTCCCGTTTATTATGGCCCTTGGCATTGGACTTACCTCCATGCACAGTGACAAGAACGCTTCCGGAGACAGCTTTGGCCTGGTTGCACTTTCCAGTGTCGGACCGGTCCTTGCTGTTATGATCTTAGGCTGCTTTTTCCATCCAACGGATACTGCGTATTCGTTAACAGATGTGGAATCGGCCGTTACCACGCGCGATGTAGCCCGTATCTTTGCGGTAGGGCTTCCTTCCTATGCAGAAGAGGTTCTTATTTCCCTTTTGCCAATTGTTTTAATGTTCGTTGCTTTTCAGATTGCAACCCATCGGTTCCATGGGCGGCAATTAAGACGAATTATTGTCGGTCTTGTTTATACCTATGTAGGTCTTGTTTTGTTCCTTTGCGGCGCCAATGTTGGCTTTGCCCCCGTAGGTGCTTATCTTGGAAAGGCACTGGCTTCGTCTGCCTTCCGCTGGCTTTTGATTCCAATTGGTATGCTGATTGGTTACTTCATTGTAAAAGCAGAGCCAGCCATTCAGGTTTTAAACCATCAGGTAGACAGCATTACCAATGGTGCAGTCTCTGTTAAAATGATGAACCTTTGTATGTCCATTGGTGTCTCCATTAGTGTGGGACTTGCCATGACCCGGGTTCTGACCGGAATTTCCATTCAGTGGTTTGTGATTCCGGGGTACCTTATTGCGTTAATTCTGTCCCGTTTTGTGCCGGACATCTTTGTCGGGATTGCCTTTGACTCCGGTGGCGTTGCCAGCGGACCCATGGCATCCACCTTTTTACTTCCGCTCAGCATCGGCGTTTGTGAAGCCCTTGGCGGAAATTTAATGACGGATGCATTCGGCGTAGTTGCCCTGGTTGCATTAACCCCGCTGATTGCCATTCAGTTAATGGGCCTTGTTTACAAATTCAAACTGTCCAAGAAGAAAAAGCCGACGGTTCTTACGCTTGAAGCTGACAGTGACATGATTGTTGATTTGGAGGAGAGTGAACCAAATGGATAAAGAAAAGAAATTGTCCTTTCGGTTGTTGCTACTGATTTCTACCCCGAAACTGGCGGAAAAAGCGTCGCATTTATTTCAAAAAGACAATCTGCCGTTACAATACCGCTTTTGCGCGGAAGGAACGGCGTCTGATGAAGTGATGGATATGCTGGGCTTAGGTGGTACAGATAAAAGTATTTTAATGACCATGCTGCGTAAGGAACAGGCTTCAGTCCTTATGAAGCAACTTCATTCAGAGCTAAAACTGGACACGGTAAACAGCGGTATTGCGTTTACCGTCCCGCTGAATGGCGTAAACAATTTAATTTTACGGTTATTATCTTCTCAAACGGAAGGCGCTGAGTCGCCCCTGAACGAACGAAAGGAAGAAGAATCCATGGTGGAAAAATATACTTTGATCTTGGCTGTAGTAAACAGAGGCTTCAGCGGAGATGTTATGGAAGCGGTGCAATCAGCCGGCGCCAAAGGTGGCACTGTTATTCGCAGCCGTAGTATTAGTGACGATAAGAATGAAACAGACCTTTGGGGCCTTTGTGCACAGGAAGAAAAAGAAATTGTTCTGATTCTTGCAGAGGTGGAGGATAAGGTAACGCTGATGAATTGCATCGGTGAGCACTGCGGTACGCACAGCAAAGCACAGGGCATTGTTATGTCGGTACCGGTAGATACCGCCATTGGTTTGTAATTTCCAATATTTCTTGCCCTTAACCACAAGATATGGTATCTTGAAAAGGAACTATATTTTGTGAAAAGGGGTAGCCGTATGAAATGTCCATTTTGCGGATGTGAAGACAGCAAGGTAATTGATTCTCGCCCAACAGATGAAGGAGAACGCATTCGCCGCCGTCGGGAATGCACTGCCTGCGGGAAACGTTTTACCACCTATGAAATTATTGAAACAGTACCACTGATTGTGGTTAAGAAGGATAATTCCCGGGAACAGTTTGACCGCAATAAGTTGTATAACGGTATTTTACGTTCCTGTGAAAAACGTCCGGTTTCCGTGGATCAGATTGAACGGATGGTAGATGAAATTGAAACTACCATTCAGAATTCCCTGGAAAAGGAAGTTACTTCCAAGAAGATTGGGGAACTGACCATGGATAAGCTGAAGGATATAGACGAAGTAGCTTATGTCCGTTTTGCTTCGGTATATCGCCAGTTTAAGGATATTAATACGTTTGTAGAGGAAGTTACCAAGTTATTACAGGAAAAATGAACACAAACAGGCCGGTTGTCATTGAATACAACCGGCTTTTTGTATAGAATTATTTTATCAAAAAAGAAATTTTGAAAAGTGAGGGACAGAAATGAAATCAAGTGTAAAATGGCCAACCAGGGAAGTCAAAAACCTTGGCGAAGAGGTCAATCTGGAACGAATCTGTGACCATCTTTCCCATGCCATCCAATTCAAAACCATTTCCAGAGTCAATGAAGATGAGGTAGACTGGAACGAATTTGAAAAGTTCCATACCTACCTGGAACAATCCTATCCGCTGGTTCATCAGAATCTGGAACTGACGCATGTGGGGAAGGCCGGACTGGTTTATTACTGGAAAGGAACAGACGAATCTCTGGATCCGGTTGCATTTTTGTCCCACCAGGACGTAGTGCCGGTAGAACCGGGCACCGAAGGGGACTGGGAACATGACCCATATGAAGGTTACAATGACGGAAAAATTATCTGGGGTCGTGGCGCTCTGGATATGAAAAACCATCTGATCTGCGTCATTGAATCCGTAGAATGTCTGCTGGAAGACGGGTACCAGCCGGAACGCGGCCTGTATCTGCTCTTTGGTTACAATGAAGAAATTGTAGCCGGAGACAAGAACGGTGCTGAAAAAATTGCAGACTATCTGGAAGAAAAGGGCGTACATCTGGATTCTATTGTAGATGAAGGCGGCGCCATGATTTCCGTTAACTTCAAGCCGATTGTTAATACTACTTTGGCCGGTATTGGTGTAGGGGAAAAGGGATACGCAGACTATAAGGTAACGGTAAAAGGAAAGGGCGGTCATACTTCCGCACCGCCAGCATCTACCGCGCTTGGCAAGTTATCTGCCAAAATTGCTGAGTTTGAAAAGCATCCGTTCCCGGCAAAAATTCCACCTTACTTCCTGAATCTGATTCAGGAATTTGGAAAGAAGTTACCTTTCCCACTTAGTTTAGTTATTCGTGGCTTCGGTCTGGCAAAGCCGCTGCTGAAGAAAATTCTTTGCAGCATTCCTGCCAGCGCCTGCTTTGTCCGTTCCTGCTTTGCCGTAACCATGGCAGAAGCTTCTGACACAGCCAACCAGTTGCCGCAGCAGGCTTCCTGTGTTATCAACTTCCGTATGTTCCCGGGCCTGACAGTAGAAGACTGTGGTAAGTACATTAAAAAGTACATGGGTAAAGACGTGGAACTGGAAGTTCTGAAAAGCAAGGAAGCTTCCGCAATTTCGCCAACTGACTCGCGCGCGTTCAAAACATTGGAAAAGATTACCAAGCAGATGGTGCCGAATGCCATTGTCAGCGAATTCATGGTTATGGGTGGAACAGACTCTTACCATTATGAAAATATCTGTGAAAACATTTATCGTTTTGCGCCGTTTGCCTGCTCTCCGGAGCTTCTCATGACCACACATGGTACCAATGAGCGGATTCCGGTTGAACAGCTGGGCATTGGCGTAGCCTTCTTCAAGACCTACATGAAGGAAATGACCAAAGAATAAATTTATATCAGGAACTTCGGAAGAGGTGAGGAAATGGACCCAATTTATGTTACCGGCCACAAGAATCCGGATACGGACTCTATTGTTGCAGCCATTGCATATGCCGAACTTAGAAATGCCTTAGGGGATCGGCAGTTTGTCCCGGCACGTCTGGGTCACATCAGTAGTGAAACCAAGCGCGTATTGGAACTCTTTGATGTTCAACCGCCTGTACTGATTAGCAATGTCAGAACACAGGTTAAGGACTTGGCCTATGATACGCCGCCTATTTTGGACCGGAAGGTTACACTGCGGATGGCTTGGGAAAAGCTTCAGTCAGAAACAGAACCGGTTACCGCCATTCCGGTTGTGGATGCGGATCAGAAACTGTATGGCATGCTGACCTCCGGAGACATTGCCGCCTTTACCATGAAGACAATTGAAGACCTTAATCTTTATGACGTACCGGTTTTTAATCTGTTAAGTGTCCTGGAGGGGCAGATTGTCAATAAGGTGCGGGAATTGCCGGATTCCGTTACCGGTGAAGTGCTGGTGGCCGTTCCTGTAGCGCGGGAAGACATGCTTTTCTCCAATCCAAACAGCATTGTTATTTGTGGACAACAGCCGGATATGGTAAGGCATGCCGTAGAAATTGGCGCTCAGGTGGTTATTGTCTGTCAGGCAGATGTTACCGATGAAATGCGTAACATGAAAACAGATACCTGCATTATTTCCACACCGCTGGACGTTTGCCGTGTTGCCCGGTTAATTCATCTGGCCGTGCCGGTAGAACGGGTCTGCTCCCGGAAAAGCATCAAATGTTTCCACCTAGATGATTATCTGGATGACGTAAAGGGTGCCGTGCTGAAATCCCGTTTCCGCGCGTATCCTATTCTGGATGACGAAGAACATGTGGTCGGCACTTTGGGCCGGTATCACTTAATCCGTCCCAAGCGGAAAAAAGTGGTTCTGGTTGACCACAACGAAGCATTTCAGTCTGTACCGGGTTTAAATCAGGCAGAAATTGTAGCCATTATTGACCATCACCGCTTAGGAGATATCCAGACCGGGAATCCTATCTTTGTGCGCAATGAACCTCTTGGCAGTACGGCTACCATTCTTGCCAACATGTATCAGGAAAACGGCGTTATGCCGTCCCAAAAGATGGCCGGGCTTCTGGCATCTGCCATCATTTCTGATACGGTTATGTTCAAGTCACCAACGTGTACGGAAACAGACCGGATTATTGCGGAACGTATGGCTCATATTGCCAACATCAGCCTGGATGACCTCGGCGGTAAAATTTTTACCACTTCCTCTATGGATAAACCACTGGAAGAAACCCTCTTTACGGACTTTAAGGATTTCTTAGTGTCTGAAAAGAAAATAGGAATTGGACAAATTACTACCTTGAATTCCGATGATTTCATCTGCCAGAAGGAAGCCATTCTGAAAACCATGGGAGAAAAGAAAGTGGATGGCGGTTATGACCTGATTATGGTCATGATTACGGACGTGTTAAAGTCCGGATCCACGCTCTTTTTCCTGGGCGATGAAGAACTCATCCAAAACGCCTACGGCGTAGAGCCTTCTGACAACGAAGTATTCCTTCCGGGTGTTATGTCCAGAAAAAAGCAAATTGTTCCGAAACTGACGGAAGCATTGGATTAAAAAAGAAAAGGACAGGCCGTGTGGCCTGTCCTTTCTGCTTACTTCATGGCATCCAATTCTTCCAATTGCTGCCGTAAAATCTTTGGTAAGGCATGCTGCATGGTAAAGTTTTTGATGCCATAAAAGCCATTATAACGGCAGAGAAGCTCCTGCTGTGCTGCTTTTTTGTCTTTGCCTGGCTTTAGGCGGAATTTTTTTAAAATGACGGTAATTTCTGGTGCAGGTGAAATACAAACAGAACTTACGTCAGTCTGCGTTACCACTTGTCCGTTAATCCAAATTTCTTCTGCTTCAAGAAGATTGCGGAAGGAAAGTACCGTTTTCTTTTGCAGGTTGGAAGCAGTAAAGGTTAAACAATCAGAACTTGTTGTAACACGGAAATCCGTTAAGGTGTAATTTCCATTCAGGTAATCATTGCTTACGCCGTCATCATCATATAAACGAAACTGCCCGTTGCCATTAAAAATCCACAATTCCAACTGGTCTTTTTCAGGTCCTTCCAACGGAAGAATGGCACCTTCTCTGGCTAACACAGGAATGCTTTCCGGGCCGCGGAACAGGGTTATCTTTTTGCCGCCGGCGTAGACGTCTCCGGTAAAAAGATCCGTCCAGTTCCCGGCAGGGAGCCATGCTTTGACACCGGAAACATGGGCATGCCTGTCCAGTGGCTCTGTAATAGGAGCACAGATAAGCTCGGAACCAAAGAAATATTCATTCGGTACCGTATAAGCGTCCGGCTCCTCCGGCGCGGCATAGTACATAGGGCGAATGAGCGGAATGCCTTCCGTGTGACAACGATAGTTCATGGTGTATAAATATGGAATCAGCTGCTGCCGGAATTGCAGAGCCTGTACGGCAAGCCGCCTGGTTTCCGGTGCATAATTCCATGGCTCTTTCCCAGCCAGTGCGTTGTTGGAAGAGTGCATTCTGTTAATAGGGGAAAAGACGCCAAATTGTAACCATCTAAGGTAGAGGTCATCATCATGGACGCCGCCCCGGTGACCCCCGATATCATGACTCCACCAGGTGTAACCAATATTGGATGCGGTGGCAGTAAAATACGGCTGAAAGCGCAATACCTTCCAATAAACGGCAGTATCTCCGGAAAAACCAAGAGGATATCGGTGGGAACCCGGTCCGGCGTACCGTGACAGAATTAACGGCCTTGCACCGCTTTTCTGGCGATCTAAGAAGTGATAATGATTAAGTGCCCACAAAGGGTCCAGTCCTTCTACCTGGGACTTCTTTCCCTGTTGCCAGTCAATCCACCAGAAATCCACACCATCTTTTTCATATCCGTGGTGCAAATATTTGAAGTACCCTTCTAAAAGTTTCTTGTCAGAGAAGTCTAATGGAATGGGTTCTTTCTTTTTGGAATCCATGCCCAGAAAAGCGGCATAGGCCGGATAGGCGTCCTCATAAAAGCGGCAGCCTTTTGCGGGGTGCACGTTTAACGTAACCGCAAGGCCCTGGCTTTTCAGTTCCTGCAAAAAGTTCCGGTAATCAGGAAACAGCTCCGTATTCCAACTGTAACCAGTCCATCCGGGCATGAAATCCGTTGGGGAGTGGGGCAATTCTTTCGGACGGGCGGCTTTGCCGAAACGTTTGGTGACATCCGTCCAGTGCCAGTCCATATCAATGGTGGCAACGGTTAACGGAATGTGCTCTTCCTGAAAACGCTTCATTAAATCCAGATATTCCTGCTGGCTGTAAGCATGATAACGGCTCCACCAGTTGCCAAACACATATTTTGGCAGCAATGGCGGCATGCCGGTCAAACGAAAGAAATCCCGCAACGCTTCCTGATAGGCATGGCCATAGGCGAAAACGTAATAATCCTTGCCGCCGGACTGCCGCTTTAGTGCATGCTCGGCCAGTATTGGAATGCCGTCATCCCGTAATACCAGCGACTGACTGTCATCTAAAATGGCAACGCCGTCCCGCGAAAGGATACCGTCTTCCAACGGCACCGGCCCGTAGCTCATGTCAAGCGTACGGGCTGTGCCTTTTAAATTCCCTTTTTTGAAATTGGTTACTGTTTTTGGAACTCCGTGCGGCTTTCCTTGAAAAATTACTTTTTTTAACGTTCCATCGTTCTTTTGCAGAACAAAGACTGCCCGCGCCGTTTGTACCGTAATGGAAGAGCGTTTTTCTTTAACCGAAAAAGCTGCCTCCGGGAAATCCCGATACCAGACACACTGCGTTGGCAGGTCAGAAAAAACGGAATCCGGCTGATATTCTACGCGTAGAAGTGCTTCGGTTAAAATACTGACTCGCAAAGGCCCAACAGTAACAATCTGGGTTTCCGGTGTTTTGCTGTTTGTGTGCAAGGCAAAGGTTTCTTCAAAATAACTCATGAACAACAGCCTCAGATTTTCATGGCTACATCCCAGGCACGCCAGATAACGGTGCGCAGGTTGCCGACTTTATTGCAGTCTCCAACATAATAGGTGTTGCCGGATTTTTTAGCAATTGGGGTGGGGGTATACCCGGTAGAGTAAACCACGTTGTCATACGGGATGCGTTCTTCTCTGCCGTCCTTGCCGACAACTACCACTTCGGTATCTGTAATTTCTTTGGTTTTGGTATTCAGGTAAACCGGAACCTGGTTGGCTTTGAAATAGTCCCGCAGGAAAGAGGAATTGGCCAGGCAAAGGTTCTTAATGGACATCAGGTCATCCATCATTTCCACAATGACCGGATGTTTTCCCTTGCGATGTAGATCAAATGCAATTTCCGAGCCGGTTTGTCCACCACCAATGACAACTACATTGTTTCCCACTTCAGCACCATTCAGATAAGTAACAGCATCCATGGCTTTTTCAATTCCCGGAATAGGCGGTACTTTGGCTTTGGAGCCGGTGGCAATGACAATGACATCGGCGTCCAGCTGGGACAAATCTGTAATTTCCGTATGGAAGTGGACCGGAATGTCCAGCTTCTTTACCTGCAGACGGAACCAGTCAATCAGTTGCTTGTCGTTTTCCTTGAAATCCGGTGCGGCGGCCGGAATGAACACGCCGCCAAGGACATCAGACTTTTCGTAAATAACCGGATCATGGCCACGGAGCTTCAGAACGCGGGCACATTCCATGCCGCCAATTCCGCCGCCAATGACGGCTACTTTTTTCGGATGTCTGGTCTTTACAATCTTATATTTCCTGGACTGCATGGTAGTTGGGTTGACGGCACAACGACACATATGCATAGAGTCGTTTAAATCCTGATCACAGGCAGATTTGCCATGCTTGGCCATGTCAAAACAGGCATTATGACAGCAGATGCAGGGGAGGATTTCTTCTTCCTTATCTTCTATCATCTTGGTAACCCAGGCCGGGTCTGCCAAAAACTGACGGCCAACGCCCATGGCATCGATTTTACCTTCGGCAATGGCTTTGGCGGCCACGCCTGGCGTCATTCTGCCTGCGCAGACAACCGGAATGTCTACAAACTGACGGATATGTGCCACATCTTCCAAATTGCAGTTGGTTGGCATGTACTGCGGCGGATGTGCCCAGTACCAGGCATCATAGGTCCCGTTGTCACAGTTCAGCATATCATATCCAATGTCCTGGAAGTATTTGGCAGCTTTTTCGGCTTCTTCCATGGTACGTCCCACTTCGGTGTATTCTTCACCGGGCACCGCACCGGACTGGAACCCTTTGGTCTTGGAAACAACCGAAAAACGAAGGGAAACAGGGTAGTCCTTACCACATTTCTTCTTGATTTCCTGGCAGATTTCTACCGGGAAGCGGTATCTGTTTTCAAAAGAACCGCCGTACTCATCTGTGCGGTAATTGGTGTAGGGAAGTGTAAACTGATCCAGTAAATATCCTTCGTGAACCGCGTGTACTTCTACACCATCAACGCCGGCTTCTTTACAAAGACGGGCTGTCTCGCCAAAGGCATAAATGATGTCGTCAATCTGCTTCTTGGTCATGGCCTTGGTGGTAATGTCCTCTGCCCAACGGTTTGGCAGCTCAGAGGGTGCCGTAGTCAGATATTCCGGATCCATAACCGGCTTGGCAATGGTGCCGAT
The DNA here is from genome assembly GCA_963640645.1 of uncultured Phascolarctobacterium sp. Classification (GTDB taxonomy): domain Bacteria; phylum Bacillota; class Clostridia; order Oscillospirales; family Acutalibacteraceae; genus RUG420. The sequence goes on from CAVHZY010000003.1 coordinate 42,958, forward strand.
GACTTTGTTGTTGATCATCATGGTCATCATGGCAGAAAGCGCCATGGAACGGCCAAATCCGGCCGTCATCTGCACAAACAGTTTGGCCCCGGTGGCGTGTACTTCATCCATGAATTTTTTCAGTTGTGCAAACTTCCACTTGTGCTGGTACAGCCAGGCCCCCATCATAATGTCCTTGACCGGCGCAATGCCAGGGATAATCAGGCCAACATTATTTTCGGCAATGGTTTTCAGAAGCTTTGCAGCCTCTTTGTCAAAATGGTTGGGTTCTGTCCATCCGAAGATGCAGGTACCGCCCATAGGGGCCAGCACAATGCGATTCTTAATTTCACAGTTCCCGATTTTCCAGGGGGTAAACAGCGCTTCGTATTCCTGTTTCATGTAATATAACCTCTCTTTCTTTGGTGCTTGGATTCACGCTTACTGTTAAAAAAATAACAGTTCTTCCTCCTTAATAGTAGTCTATTTTGAAACGTCTGGCAATCGGAACTACTTGCAAGAGTAGCCTTGGGACGCTTATGCCTGTCCTTAAGGAATAAAAATATCAAGAAAAACAATATTGGCAATATGTGTTGACAATTTGGCAAGAAATTGATGTGCTAGCAGTAGATGAAAGGTATAAAAGAAACTAACACGATAATGGAGGATTACAATGGGAAAGGAATTAGGAATGCGGATGTCTAGAGTTTTGAAAAACCGTGGAATGACGCAAAAAGATTTGGCAGAACGTATAGGAGTGACGGAAGCTGTTGTTTCTAGGTATATTTCTGGTAATCGGGATCCGAAACCGGAAGTCTTAGCCAATATTGCAACTGCACTTCACACAACTTCCGATTTTTTACTTGGAATTGAAACCGATGAATTTAGTCATCCCAAGATTCGACGTATGATTGCGCGAAACGCATCATCAATGACAGAGCAAGAGAAACGAGAATTGATTGATGCTTTATTTGGGGAGGAGTAATCTTGGGGATTTCTCTGTCATATGCAAGATATGAGGAAATAAAACAAATTGTTGTTGATTTATTTGTAAAATATGATATTTCTTCTATTCCTATCAATGGATTTGAACTTGCAACTAAGATGGGTGTAAAGGTCATTCCATATGCAGCCAAATCGGAGAGCGAAAGACGGTTGTTTTTGAAGGAAAGCGAAGACGGATTTGTAGTAGAGAGAAATATTGGAGAATGGTATATCTACTACAATGATCAGAAAGAATATGGTCGAATTAATAATACAATCATGCATGAAATAGGGCATATTGCTTTGGACCATAGTGAAGATAGTGAATTGGCAGAAAAAGAAGTAAAATTCTTTGCAAAATATGCTTTGGTTCCGCCAGTCCTTGTGTATAAGTTCCAATTGGATAACCCAGTAGATATAGCAAATGCGTTCGCCGTGAGCATTGAAGCTGCTGGTTATGCCTATGCTTACTATCAGAAGTGGTTGAAAAAAGGTCCGTCAAAATATACGGAGTATGAACTTGCACTATTAAATATGTTCTAGAACACATCAGAATGAGAGGTGGTTCCATTGAGGGAAAAATAAAAACACATCTGTAAGCTGTTGGCGCAGCAAACAAATGTGTTTTAATGCGGAATATGTTGAAGCATATCCTTGCTAACGATGATTTTAACATAATTCCGCTACTTGTCAATCAGCGCAGCGCCTATTTGTAGGATGCGCAAAAAGTACCGCAGATGCGGAGAAAGAGGATTTATGTTAAAAACAAACGTTAAAAAATATGACAATTTTAAATTATATTATTGGCATGAGGCAACTTTGGTTGGAAAATACAGATTGCCACAACTTGCACCTACACAGATGGTTCCATCAAAAGTAATAAGCTTTAATGAGCGTAAGGGCATTAAAGAACCAGAGGAGTATTGGGTAGACTTCTTTATTGATGATGCACTCTTTGAAAATTTTTGGAACCATCCGGAAAAGAGTTTTGAAAATCTCAAGCGTTTTGCAGGTGTTATTACAACTGATTATTCTATGCTGCCAGAAATGCTGCCAGGACAAAGACTTTGGAACTGTACTCGTAATCGAGTAATGGCATATTATTTGCAACGTCAGGGTTTTAATATTATTCCGGTTGCTTCTTGGTGTAATGAAAGTGACTTTGAATGGTGCTTTGATGGCTTGCCAGAACACAGTTCAGTTGCAATCAGCACCAATGGGTGTCTGTCAAGCCCTTATGGTAGGCGTATATTATTGCAAGGTGTTGAATTTTTACAAAAGCAAAAGAAGCCATCAAATCTTATTGTGTGTGGTAGGAAAGTGGCAGAGCTGGAAGTGTATGACAATATTCATTATTATCCATGCTTTTCACAGAGATGGGAGGAGCGTGTCAATAATGGGAAGTAGAGGATCATTTTTAGAAAGCGGAGGCTTTTCAACACCTGCAAGATGGCATACAGTTGATTATGTAGATGGAATTAAGGTTTTGGAACCCAAGGATTTAAAAGCCAGTAGGAGCTTGCCAGAAAGATCCAACACACCTGGAACAGCCTATTTGTCATATAGAAAGAATGGCGATTTTGATCAACTTCGGGTCTTCGGAGAAGATCGTATTCCCCAATTTGACATTGATTATGGAGTTCATGATGGTAAAAAGTCGCTCCACGTTCATTATTTTACGGATGGAAAGCGCAGTAAAAAACCATACCCTCTCTATCCGGGTGATGCACTTTATGAACAATACAGAAAAGTTTTCAAGGGGGTCAAGTGATGATTGGAATGAATTTTGATGAATTATATGAGCGGATTTCTCATTGTCATGAGGTGGAATTTGAGTATGATGGTATAACTTACGTATTACAACCAGAAGTTGATGATGGAAGAGCTTACCTTGTAATTTGGAATTGTACGCCTAACTCGGCAAAGTGTATTTCAAAACATGAGATTAATGTTGATGGTGATATCCCTTTGGCTATAGTTGATGCAGTACTTTCAGATAAGTGCTTCAATGGAAAGTCATTCTTAGAAATTGCACAAGAAGTTACGGTGAGTGTGATTTATTGATTTTATAAAAAAGAACCCCGCGTGCAACGCGGGGTTTTCTGATTACAAAAAGAAGACACTCTGACAGAGTGCCTTCCGTTGCTTTTTTTCTTTGCGAGTTAGTTTTCTTCCTGCTCTTTTTGCTCTTCTACAGGTTCCTTCTTTTTGCGAAAGATAATAAGTTTGGAAAAGATGTAGTTCAGAATGACAACAAGAATGGAAACCAGGATTTTTGCCCAGGCACCTTCCACGCCGAAAATGGTTTGATTCATGCCGATTCCGACAAGGAAGGGGACACCAACCCATTCCAGAACGCCGGTAGCTAAACGTGCAGTAACAAAGGTAACAATTTCTTTCCAGACAACGGAGGTCTTCCAGGATTTGGAATCAAAGACCCAAAGCTTGTTGGTGACGTAGGCAAAGGCTACGGCAAAAATCCAGGAAAGGACATTGGCTATGCTGACGGTGGTTGTTGTGCCAAGTGACGTCTTCCCTAACAGAAGGGCAAAGATAGCGTAACTGCCCCAGCTGACAACGGTGGTCAGAACACCAAAGATAAGATAGGTAATAATTTCTTTATATTTTGTCCAGAGTGCTTTCAGCTTTTCCATTGTGGGAGTCTCCGTTTCTGCTTATTTGTCAGCGTTTAAATCATACAGGGCTTTCAGACCTTTTAACAGCAGGGACTTGTCTACTACCATGTCGTGTTTGCAGTAATTGCAGATATCAGACAGACCGCCGGTGGCCAGGATGGTTTTGGCCGGTGTGGTAAGCTCTGCATTCATGCGGTCAATTAAGCCGTCCAGCATGTCTGCTGTGCCGTATACTAAACCGGAGCGCATGCTGTCTACAGTGTTGGTACCAATGGCGTGCCTGGGGACATCCAGGCTGATTTGTGACAGCTGGGATGCACCTTTGGCCAGGGCATCCAGAGAAAGGCGGACGCCCGGGGAAATGGAGCACCCAAGGAAGGCCCCGTTTTGGTCTATGACACTGATCTTGGTGGCAGTGCCAAGGTCTACCACCAGAGCAGGCAAGGTGTAATATGCTTTGGCGGCAATGGCTCCTGCCACCAGATCCGAGCCAAGACCGGCCGGGTCATCTACTTTAATATTGATTCCGGTTTTTAAGCCCGGCCCAACTAAAAACGGGGCCTTCCCGGTGACCATTTCCACGGCTTTCCGTAACGCGGTGGTCAGCTCCGGTACAACCGAGCTGATGACCGCCCCGCGGAAGTCCGCTTCGGAAAGGCCATACATCTGGAAAATGCTTTTAAAGGCAATTGCCAGCTGGTCTTCCGTCATAGTGGTGTCAGTTGCCAGTCTGGCTGTAAAAATTAAATTATCTGCGTTGTATACGCCAAGGGTAATATTGGTATTACCTGCATCAATTGCAAACAGCATGGGAAAAAACCTTTCTAAAAACAGTGTTAAAAACACCGTGATTATAATACAAAAGGTGCGGAATGGCAACGAGTGTCAATTGACTTGCCCTAAGGGTACGGTATAAAATATTCCTTGAATAAAAATGCAATTAGGAGGCATTTGAAATGGCAGTTATTAAAAAAGAATTTTTCTATCCGTCCTCTTGCGGGAATTGCAACATTCATGCAATTTCCTGGAAACCGACGGAAGAACCGAAGGCAGTAATTCAGTTTGTTCATGGTATGGCGGAATACGGAAACCGTTATGATGCCATGGCTAAGTATTTTGCAGAACACGGATATGCATTTTATATTAATGACCACCTGGGTCATGGCAAATCCATCAATGAAGACTATGAACTTGGCTACTTCGGGGAAAATGAAAACGGTCATGTCTTTGTTGACGATGCAAAGAAATTAACTGACATCGTTAAAATGGAAAACCCGGGCAAACCGGTTATTATTTATGGCCACTCTATGGGATCTTTTGTTACCCGTGTGTATCTGAGCAAGTATGGCAATGACGTAGATGCTGCTGTTGTCTGCGGTACTGCCGGCCCGAATCCGGCCATTGGCGTTGCCAAGTTCCTGACTTCCATTCTGAACAAGACCAGCCCTCATAAAGGCGGTAAGCTGATGAATAAGCTGGCCTTCATGGGCTGGAACGGCAAAACAGAAAAGCGGACCACCTTTGACTGGCTGTCTGTAGATACGGAAAATGTAGATAAGTATATTGCAGATCCAATGTGCGGATTCCTGTTTACCAATAACGGCTTCCGTGCACTTATTACCCTGAACGACTATATTAATGCCGCAGAAGTATACGAAGGCACCCCGAAGGATCTTCCTATTTACTTAATCTACGGTGAAGGAGACCCGGTTGGCGCTTATGGCAAGGGAATTGCCCAGGTTAAGGATGCTTATGACAAATCCGGTCATACCAAAGTATCCGTCAAGGGCTGGCCGAATGCACGGCATGAAATCCACAATGAGTCCGCCATTGCAACAGACGTTTATGATGACGTTATGGCCTGGATTGATGCCAACGTTTAACTCCTAAATTTTCAAAATCATCTGAGGTATTGTCATGAATCAGGATATTATCTTAAAAACATCATTCCGCGGATTCAATAAAAAAGCGGTTATGGATTATATTGAAGATCTTCAGAAAGAAAACCTGGCATTAAAAGCACGGGTTGCCGAACTGGAAGAAATGATTCTTCAGGATGAGGTTGAAGTGAAGGAGACTACAGCAGACACGGTTGTTATTGACGCAGAACCGGCAGAAGCGGATACCACTTCTTCTACCGCAAAAGAGCCTGCTGCATTGCCGGATGCTGACTCGCCGAAGGACACGGATGATTTTGACAAAATGGAAGCCCAGTTGGATGAACAGTTCCAGAAGCTGGTAGACGAATATGCCGGGGAAGAAAAACCGGCAGAAGATTCTGAAGAAACAGAATCCCAAAAAGTAGAAGCGGAAAAGGCGGAGCCGGAAAAAGCAAAGAAGGGCTTCCGCATTCGCGTAAGAGTAAAGGACTAAGAAACTATGGCAGAATATTCCTTAAATACCAAAGAACTGCGGGAAAAGGCACCCATGCTTCACGCAGGGGACCGTGTTTTGCTTTCCGGTACGGTTTATACGTCCCGGGACGCAGCACACAAACGCATTACGCAATTCTTGGAAGAGGGCAAAGAACTTCCGTATGATCTGAAGGATGCCACCATTTATTACTGTGGACCAACGCCGACTCCGGAAGGGAAGGGCGCTGTTATCGGATCCTGCGGACCAACTACTTCCGGACGAATGGATCCATATGCTCCACATTTCCTGGAACTTGGCCTGGTTGCCATGATTGGCAAAGGAGAACGGAAGCAGCCGGTGGTAGATGCCATTATTCGGAACAAGGCTGTTTACTTCTGCGCCATCGGTGGTGCCGGTGCGCTTGCTTCCAAGTGCATTACGTCCTGCAAGGTCATCGGCTTTGAAGATCTTGGCTGTGAATCCGTAAAGCGCCTGGAACTGAAGGACTTCCCGGTTTTTGTTGCCATTGATTGTCACGGCGGAAACCTGTTTGACCGTAAGGACTAAGGTCCTCTGACAAGCGCAATCCAACAGAATAAAACAAAAAGACGGTTGCAGATTTTTCTGCAACCGTCTTTTTCATTAGAAAACCCGCCGAGCCGGGATCGGTGTGTTATAACCTGCGTATAAGCAGGTGGGTGCGTTCCGTTAGCTACCATGCGTCCTCCGTCCCGAAGGGGAGGCTTGCAATCCGCTTCCGAGGTATGCTCCCGTTTAAAAAAGTGTTGGGTTATAGAAACCGAAGTTGTCGAACCCGGCAGGCCTTCGAAAGGTCAAACTGCTTAGTTTAAGATTTCGTCAGTCTCTTCTACGTCTTCTTCTGTAATTTCAAAGACATCAGATAACCGGTCTTCAAAGATTTCAGCTACTTCATCAAACTCTTCGTCATCTTCAATAGCATAAAGGAAGGTGTCTCCGTCTTCTTCCTTTACGCGCAGAGGAATCAGTTCTGCATCTGCTTCTAAGAATTCTTCTTCTGTGTCAAAGGTGGGAAGTACGGCAATATACTTTCCTTTGTCTGTTTCAATGCGGTCCAGAACTTCAAAAACGTGTTCGTTTCCGTCATCATCGGAAACAGTTAATAAATCCGGATTGTATTCTTTTTCTTCTGCCATGATGAATCTCCTTATGGCTTAATATGTGCGATTTACGCCACCCCTATTCTAAAATACGCGCCCTTTTCTGTCAATGAATCTTATGCTAAAATAAGCGGGAAAAGGAGGCTCTTTCATGGACCCGAAAACACGTATTGCTGAACTGGTTGCACTTTTAAATGAGTACAGCCGTCTTTACTATGATCAGGATGCGCCTGCCGTAGATGATTATGAATATGATCAACTGAATAATGAGCTGAAAACATTGGAAAAAGAATATCCTGAGTTAATTTTGCCCACGTCTCCAACCCAGCGGGTAGGGGGCACGGCCAGCAGCAAATTCAGCCCGGTAGAGCATGCGGTGCGGATGGAGTCCCTGCAGGATGCCTTTTCTTTTGGTGAACTGGAAGAATTTGCTGCCAGAGTACAGGGCGCCTATCCCGGTGCCACCTTCGTGGTGGAACCGAAAATAGACGGTCTGTCCGTTTCTTTGGAGTATCATAATGGGGTTTTAACCCGTGGCTCTACCCGTGGTAACGGAGACGTGGGCGAAGACATTACCGAAAACCTGAAAACCATTGTTTCCATTCCGCAGCAGATTCCGTCAGACATATCTTTGCTGGAAGTACGCGGGGAAGTGTATATGCCACGGAAGGTTTTTCTGGATTTGGTCAAAGAACAGGAAGCGGCCGGAGAAAAAACGTTTCGGAACCCCAGAAATGCAGCGGCAGGTTCCCTGCGTCAGAAGGATGCTGCCATAACCAAAGCCCGCAAACTGGATATCTTTGTTTTTAATGTGCAGCAGTATGACGGACCGGAAGATCTGACTTCCCATAAACAGTCCATAGACTACCTTGCGTCCTTGGGTTTTCATACCATTCCATCCTGCGTTCCGTGTAAAACAATTGCGGACTGCCAGACGGAAATTCAGAAAATTGGAGATAAGCGGTATCAGCTTCCCTTTGATATTGATGGCGCCGTTATCAAAACAGATAATTTACAGTTCCGCACAGAACTTGGCTCTACCGCCAAGTTCCCACGCTGGGCCATTGCTTATAAATATCCGCCGGAGGAACGGCAGACCAAACTCCTGGATGTAGAAATCGGGGTTGGCCGTACCGGCGTCCTGACGCCGACGGCTATATTTGAACCGGTTTTGGTTGCCGGCTCCGTAGTCAGCCGGGCAACCCTGCACAATCAGGATTTTATTAATGAAAAGGGAATTCGCATCGGCGATACCATTACCATTCGAAAAGCCGGAGATATTATTCCGGAAGTGGTAACCGTTATTTGCCACGAAACGGAAGGAGAACCATATCAAATTCCATCGGTCTGCCCTTCCTGTGGCGGCCCTGTTACCAGAGACCCCGGAGAAGCCGCCATGCGCTGTACCAATCCGGAGTGCCCGGCACAGCTTTTAAGAGTTCTGATTCATTTCTGCTCCAAAGCCGGCATGGATATTGACGGCCTTGGAGATGCCATCTTAGAGCTGTTAGTAGAACGAAAGCTGGTACAGAATCCGGCTGATATTTATTCTTTGCAGGCGGAAGACATTGCGGCTTTGGACCGCATGGGAAAAAAGTCCGCAGACAATCTGATTCAGGCTATTGCCAAATCAAAAGAAAACGATTTATCTCAGCTGCTTAGTGCACTGGGAATCCGCCACGTCGGAGACAAGGCGGCCAAAGTATTAGCAGAACACTTTGGCTCCATGGAAGCGCTGGAGCAGGCCACGGAAGCAGACATTATGGCAGTAGACGGTTTTGGAGAAATTAGTGCCAAATCTCTGGCGGACTTTTTCCACAGACCGGAGACACAGGATCTGATTCTCCGGCTTCGCCTTGCCGGAGTCAATATGAATTCCTTAAAAGCTGCGCCGCTGGATACCCGCTTTGCCGGAAAAACATTTGTTATTACCGGCACCCTGTCTAAGTATAAGCGTACCGAAGCACAGTCTTTGATTGAGCAGCATGGCGGCAAGTGCGCCGGCTCTGTCAGCAAGAAGACAGATTATCTTCTTGCCGGGGAAAACGCCGGCTCCAAGCTGACCAAGGCCCAAAGCCTCGGCGTCCCTGTCCTGACGGAACAGGACCTGGAGGCCATGCTGGCAGAATAGTGATTTACAAAAAACGCCCGTTGCAGTCATCCTGCAACGGGCGTTTTTATATGCTTGTAGTAAGAAACTGTTATACGTCCATTTCCAATTGCTGATTTTCTTTTTCAGCAAGCTCGGCTTCATGTTTTGCCAGCAACTTGTTGATACGGGTGGCCGGGTCAAGTAAGGCACCAATGGAAATATCATGGTTGATGGCATCAATAATGAATGCGGCAAACTTGCTCATGTCTACACTCCAGAACCAGTCTCTTTCCAGAAGCTCAGGCTGGGTATAAACCAGGTTGGTGCAGAAAATTTTATTAATGATACCGTTCTTATAGTACTCATCAAACTGGGAAAGACCATTACAAAACAGACCGAAGGAGGCAAAGACGAAGATGCGGTTGGCACCCAGTTCTTTCAATTTCTTGGCAACGTCCAGCATGGAGTCTCCGGAGGAAATCATGTCGTCTACTACAATAACGTCTTTTCCTTCAATGTTGGTACCAAGGAATTCATGGGCCAGGATGGGGTTCCGGCCGTCTACTACGCGGGTATAGTCACGGCGCTTGTAGAACATACCCAGTTCTACTTCCAAAGAGGTGGCATACCGGATGGCACGGTTCATGCCGCCTTCGTCCGGAGAAATAATCATCAGGTGTTCTTTATCTAACTGAATGTCCGGAAAAGCTTTTACCAGAGCTTTCAGATTCTGATAAATGGGGGATACGTTTTCCATGCCGTCCAGCGGAATGGCATTGGCCACCCGTGGGTCATGGGCGTCAAAGGTAATGATGGAATCTACGCCAAGGGCTACCAGTTCCTGCAGTGCCTGGGCACAGTCCAGGGATTCACGGCCGCTTCTTCTGTGCTGACGGCCTTCGTACAGCATAGGCATAACAACAGTAATTCTTGCAGCCTTGCCGTTGACTGCGCCAATAATCCGTTTTAAATCGCAGAAATGATCATCCGGAGACATCGGGACCATTTCACCGTACATCTTGTAGCGAACGGAATGGTTGAACGCATCCATAAGAATAAATAAATCATATCCGCGTACGGACTGTTCAATGGTACCTTTGGCTTCGCCGGTGGAGAAACGAGGTGCATCATACTTTACAATGAAAGAATCTTTCTTGTAACCTTCCAGATTCAGAGAAGCAATATTTTCTTCTCTCCATTTAGAAATGTACTGGTCAATTTCAGCTACGAATTCCTCGGTACCCTTCATGGCAATAATGCCGAGTTTACCGTGCGGAATGTTAGTATAGCCTGAGTTTTCAGGAATTCCTGCTGTCATGTTGTTACCCCCAACCTGTAGTCTGTTAAATTGTAAAATCATGGAAAAAGCACAAAATACGTGCGTCTCCGTAATCCGTTAAGATTCTAACATAGGTGGTAGCCTGGGGCAACTTGGGATAAAGCATAAAACTTAGCTTAAAAGCCGGAGGGTTTTTGGGCTTTTTTGGATAGAACGCCAGTGAGCGGAAATTCACTTTTACGCGCAAAAGTATTTTGGACAAAATTAAAAAATTGTTGTAATTACACGACTTTTCAACAAAAAGCCGATTTTGGGTCGGAAAACTTAGTACAACATGTGAAAAACTTGACAAAACAACAGGGCTGAAAATGACGTTGTTTGGTGGACTTTGACAGATTTGATTGGTATAATCTAAGAGTTGGAATTTGCAAAAGAAAGGGTGAGACAAATGGCCTCTGAAATGATTAATCAGGTACTGCAAGCGGAACAGGCGGCGGCAGACGCAGAGACTGCCGCTAAAAATACGGCTGCGGAGCTGGTAAAGACAGCGGAAGAGGAAGCAAAAGCAACCTCAGAAGCGGAGAAGGCAGCAGCTGCTGCCAAAGCACAGGAAATACTGGCAGTTGCCAAGAAGGAAGCAGACGGAATTTACGCCAAAGCGCGTGCCAAAGCTGCTTCCGGTCAGGAAGATTTGGTTAAACTGGCCGCTGCTAAAGCGGAGGAATCCGTGGAAGCTGTTATCAAACACATTATTCCGTAATTGCAGTTATGGGATTTATGAAAATGGAATAAAGGAGGTGGTTTTGAAATGGCAATATTAGAGATGAAGCGCGTGGAACTTCTTGCAATGCAATCGGACCGGAAAGCAATTCTGGAAACCATTCAGCGAGATGGCCATATAGATGTCTCCGGTGTGGAAGAAGTGGAAGGCCTTACTTCCATGGACACTGCATCCTCCGTTCTTACCTTTGAAAAATGGCAGGACACAGCGGAGCAGGCACTGGAACTACTGAATAAGTATGCCCCAACCAAAGAGGGTGGCGGTTTGCTTTCTTCCTTTGCTCCCAGACCGGATCTTTCCGTAACGGAATTTTATGAGAAGGTCAGTGGCACCAAGGAAACCATAGCCAAGTGTCAGGACATCATTGCGCTTTCAAAAGAAGTACAGGACAGCAAGGTAGAAGCACTTCAGGCACAGACCAAAATGGATTTGCTGAAGCCATGGTTGAATCTGGATATTGCGGAAACCTTTAAGGGAACCGCTACTACGGCCTGCTTTATCGGCAGTTTTTCACTCCCCATTACACGGGACGAAATTCTTGCCCGGATTGCACAGCAGTATCCGGAGCTGGATTGTGAAATAGAAATTGTTTCCTCCGGCAAAAACATGACCTGTCTTGTTGCTCTTTGCCATAAACAAAACGAAAAAGCTCTGGAACAGGCCCTCAGAAATCTCGGCTTTATAGCCCTGTCAGATCCTTCCAAAGAAACTCCGGCGGAGCGGATGGAAGAACTGCAGAAGGAGGTAGAGGATGCCAATGCCAAAGCAACCGCGGCGCAGGAACAACTGGCTGCCTGCGGAACTGCAAGAGCAGACATCAGATTCCTGGTTGACTACCTGGTTCTCCGGGAGGACAAGTACAGGGCGTTAAACAAGCTTCTGATGAATGACCGCGTCTTTATTTTGTGCGGATACATACCGGCAAAATATGCGGAAAAGACGCTGGAAAAGCTGGATCGGAAATTTGACATTGCCTATTCTTTGGAAGAGGCGGATACGGAAACGGAAGATGTTCCGGTTGCGTTGGAAAACGGCAAGCTGGGATCAACCCTGGAAAACATTACCAACATGTATGCCGTTCCCAGTCAGAATGATCTGGACCCGAATTTGGCCATGACCGTATTTTATTACTCTTTGTTCGGTCTTATGCTTGGCGATGCAGGATACGGTCTTTTAATGGTAATTGCCTGCTTAATTGTTAAGTTCAAATTCCGAATGGAACCGCAAAAAGCACGTACCGTAAACTACGGACTGGGCTGTGGTATTGGTACCGCTGTCTGGGGTGCTTTAATGAACGGCTGGTTCGGAGATTTACCGCATTACATTGTCAACGGTCTGAAAGACGGGGACAAGCTGGACTTTATTACAGCCAACCACCTGTATTGGTTCTCTCCAATAGATAACACTACGCGGTTCTTACTGCTGTGCTTCTTTGTTGGTATTTTGCATTTGGGCTGGGGTGTCATTGTAAACATGATTAAAGAAATCAAGTTTAACAGTGTCTTTGAATCCCTGGTCAACAACGTACCACAGCTGTTAATTCTGGTCGGTGTTATCCCACTGATTAACAGTCAGATCGGCAATGGTGCCCTGGCAGAAATCCCTTCCACCAGATGGGTTGAAAATCTGATTCAGAGCCTTTCCACACCTTTGTACATTTGCCTGGCTGCCGGAGCGGCGCTGGTTGTACTGGGTCCGGGATTAATTGCCATCAAAGACAGAAAACCGTTTGGTAAAGTGCTTGGCGCCATCGGCGGCGGTCTGTACGGTCTGTACAACGCAGCATCCGGCTATCTTGGAGACATCCTGTCTTACGCCAGACTGCTGGCCTTGGGCCTTTGCACAGGCGTTATTGCAAACGTAGTTAACCAGCTCGCCGGAATGCTTGGCAACCCGGTCCTGTTTGTTCTGGTTGCACTGGTTGGTCATGCCATTAACTTTGGTATCAACCTGATTGGTGCTTATGTACATACCAACCGTCTGCAATACGTTGAATTCTTCAGTAAATTTTATGAAGGCGGCGGCACACTTTACAATCCGCTGTCTGCAAGATCTAAAACATTCAAATTCAAGGAGGAAACTCAATCATGACTATCGGTGTATTATTAACAATTGTAGGTGCTGCCTTTGCAGCCATCCTTTCCGGTCTTGGATCCGCCAAAGCAGTAGGCCTTGTAGGTAACGCCGCGGCCGGTGCCATTTCTGAAGATCCGACCCTGTTCGGTAAAGTTCTTGTTCTTCAGATTCTTCCTGGTACGCAGGGCCTGTACGGCTTCCTTGCTGCCTTCATGATCATGAACAACATTGCAGCTGATATGACTCTGATGACCGGCCTCGGCTATCTTGCCGCCGCCCTTCCAATTGGTATCGTTGGCTATCTTTCCGCTCTCCATCAGGGCCGTGTTGCCGCTTCCGGCGTATCCGTTGTTCTGAAGAAACCGGATCAGAACGGTAAGGCCATCATTCTGGCAGCTATGGTTGAAACCTATGCAGTTCTTGCCCTCCTGATCTCCATCCTTCTCATCGGTAAGGTTCTGTAAGAATAACTTTCTGAAAGTAAGGAGAATGGTCTATGACAGGATTGAATAAAATCTTAGACCGCATTGCACAGGACTCCCAGGAAAAGTGTGACGCCATCCTTTTGGAAGCCAAAGAAGAAGCTGACAAAATCCGGGTGGCAGCCGCCACCAAAGATCAAGCAGAAACCGCTGCTGTGGTAGACAAAGCCAACAAAGAAGCGGCACTGATGATCGGTATGGCAAATTCCGGTTCGGAACAGGAAATCAGAAAGCAGCTGTTAGCCACCAAAGTCCACATTCTGGACAAGGCAATTGATGCTGCTGTAGAAAAACTGAAACAGTTACCGGATCCGGCTTATTTTGAAACACTTTACAAACTGGCAAAACACTATGCACAGGATGCGGATGCAATCATGTACTTAGGCAAAGCAGATCTGAACCGCCTGCCGGCTGACTTCTCACAGAAAGTCAACGAAGTGGCAAAAGGCAATATTCAGGTGTCTGCGGAGCCAAGAGACATTGCCGATGGTTTCATCCTCGCTTACGGCGAAATTGAAATCAACTGTACCTTTGAAGCGCTTGTGGAAGAATCCCATGACGACATCAAAGACGAACTATATCAAATTATCTTTGCCTAAACACAGCTAAAGGAGGTAAGACAATGGGTCGCAGGAAAAACGATCTGAATTATGCTTATGCCGTAGCACGTGTCCGGGCAAATGAGAAAACCCTTTTAACGGAAAAGGACATAGAAACGCTGATTGAAGCGGATACCTATGAAGATGCCCTTCGGAAGCTCAGTGAACTTGGTTGGGGAGAGCTGGATCAATCCACGGATTATGCAGCTTATCTGGAAGCCTACTTTGCCAAAACCTGGAACCTTTTAGAAGAAATTCTGGAAGAGGACATTCATGTTCTGGACATGCTTTTAATTCCCAACGATGTACAAAATTTGAAGGCGGCGTTAAAAGGAAAAGTTTCGGGAAATGACAGTGATGATCACTATACCCATTCCACGGTTTACCCGGAAGAGGACATCCGAAAAGCAGTGGCAGAGAAGGATTTTGCCGCTCTGCCGGAATTTATGCAAAAAGCAGCAGAAGAAGCCTATGACGTTCTGACCACAACCGGAAACGGCCAGGTAGCCGATGCCATCATTGACAAGGCTGCCCTGACCCATATGCGGAAGCTTGGAAAAGAATCCGGTTCGCAGGTGCTGGCTGATTTGGCAGAACGGAAAGTAGCTGCCGCCGACATGAAGATTGCGCTTCGTTGTTCTCATACCGGTAAGTCGGAAGAGTTCCTGGAGCAGTCTATTGCAGACTGTGACGGACTGAAACGGAAGAAACTGATTGCAGCTGCGCAGGAAGGGGAGCAGGCAGTGCTTGCTTATCTGGAAAAGACCCCTTACGCTATGGGTGCATTGCAATATGAAGAAAGTACCTCTTCCTTTGAAAAGTGGTGTGATGACATTCTGCTGGAATGTGTAACCTCTGCCAAGTTTACCGCACTTGGGACGGACCCCATTGTGGCATACTATCTGGCACGGGACGCGGAACTGAAAACGGTAAGAATCATTCTTTCCGCCAAAAAGAACCATCTTGATGGTGACTTAATCAGAGAGAGGGTGAGAACGCTTTATGTATAGAGTTGCAGTCATCGGAGATAAAGACTCCATTTACGGTTTTGCATCCATTGGACTGGAAATCTATCCTTGTGAAGACCCTGTGGAAGCAGGTAAACAGGTACATCGCATGACAGAAGACGGTTACGGAGTCATCTTCATTACCGAAAAGCTGGCAGCGCAAATGGAAAGCGAACTGGCCCGTTACAGGGAACTCCCTCTTCCTGCCATTATTCCAATCCCCGGTGTCAACGGAAATACCGGCCTTGGAATGAAAAATGTTTCCAAGTCAGTGGAACAGGCGGTAGGATCGGATATTCTTTCCGATGCATAAGCGCAAAAGCGTATTGAAATTTAAGATAGCCGTAAGAAAGGCGTGATTAACTAAATGGCCAAAGGAACAATTACCAAGGTTGCCGGACCGCTTGTTGTTGCAGACAATATGCGGGATGCCAACATGTACGACGTAGTACGTGTCGGCAACGAACGGCTGATTGGTGAAATAATTGAAATGCACGAAGACAGGGCGTCCATCCAGGTCTACGAAGAAACTTCCGGCCTGGGAACCGGCGCCACGGTGGAATCTACCGGTGCACCTTTGAGCGTAGAGCTTGGACCGGGCCTGATTACCACCATTTATGACGGAATCCAGCGTCCGCTGGAACAGATTCGTCAATTAACCGGTAATAACCTGAAACGTGGTGTAGAAGTTCCCTCTATTGATAAGCAGAAGAAGTGGCACTTCACCCCGGTACTGAAACCCGGAGACAAGGTTTCTGCTGGTGACATCCTAGGTACCGTTCAGGAAACCGATATTGTTCTGCACAAAATCATGGTTCCTCCTACATTTAAAAGTGGGGAACTGAAGACCATCTTTGAAGGAGATTACACGGTTGAAGAAACCGTAGCCACCATTGAAGTCAAGGGCGGGGAAATTGAAGAAGTTTCCCTAATGCAAAAGTGGCCGGTTCGTGTAGGTCGTCCTTACAAACACAAAATTAATACCAATGTACCGCTGATTACCGGTCAGCGTGTTATTGACGCACTGTTCCCAATTGCCAAGGGCGGTGTAGCTGCCATCCCGGGCCCGTTCGGTTCCGGTAAAACGGTTACCCAGCACCAGCTGGCAAAATGGGCAGAAGCAGAAATTGTTGTTTATATCGGCTGCGGCGAACGTGGTAACGAAATGACCGACGTTCTGAACGAATTCCCGGAACTGGTTGACCCGCATACCGGAAAATCCCTGATGGAACGGACCGTACTGATTGCCAATACGTCCGACATGCCGGTAGCAGCCCGTGAAGCTTCTGTTTACACCGGTATTACCATTGCCGAATATTTCCGTGACATGGGTTACTCCGTAGCCCTGATGGCAGACTCCACTTCCCGTTGGGCAGAAGCCCTTCGTGAAATGTCCGGCCGTCTGGAAGAAATGCCCGGTGAAGAAGGTTACCCGGCTTACCTGGGTTCCCGTATTGCCCAGTTCTATGAACGGGCCGGCATGGTTTCCACCCTTGGTTCTGATGAGCGAGTTGGTGCCCTGTCTGTTATCGGCGCCGTATCGCCTCCAGGTGGTGACATTTCCGAACCGGTATCCCAGGCCACCCTTCGTATTGTTAAGGCTTACTGGGGACTGGATGCCGCTTTGGCACACGAACGTCACTTCCCGGCAATCAACTGGCTGACGTCCTATTCCTTGTATGCAGACAGACTTGGTAAGTGGTTTAATACCAATGTTGCTGATGACTGGACCGCACTTCGCGGCCGTCTGATGACCATCCTGTCCGAAGAAGCCGGACTGAATGAAATTGTACAGATGGTCGGCATGGATGCACTGTCTGATCCGGACCGTCTGAAGATGGAAGCAGCCCGCTCCATCCGTGAAGACTTCCTGCATCAGGACGCATTTGACCCGGTAGACACCTATACTTCTTCCACCAAGATGCATGACATGATGAACCTGGTTCTGCAGTTCTATGATCATTCCCTGGACGCACTGAATAAGGGCGCTTCCATCAATGACATTGTTAACCTGCCGGTTCGTGAAGCCATCGGTCGTTTCAAGTATGTGGAAGAGGCTGACATTGAAGAAAATTACAAGAAGATTCTGGACCGCCTGAATAAGGAGCTGGCTGAAATTCTTGCGAAAGGAGAGGACTATTAATGCCAAAAGAGTATAGAACAATACAAGAAGTTGCCGGTCCTCTTATGGTTGTACGGGACGTAGAAAACGTTACCTACAATGAACTCGGAGAAATTGAGCTGGCAAACGGCGAAAAACGCCGTTGTAAGGTACTGGAAGTAGACGGCAGTAACGCGGTAGTACAGCTGTTCGAAAGCTCCACCGGTATCAACCTTTCCAATTCCAAAGTCCGCTTTACCGGCAGAACCATGGAACTGGGTGTTTCCGAAGATATGCTTGGCCGTGTATTTGACGGTCTGGGCCGCCCCATTGATGATGGTCCGGAAATTATTCCGGAAAAGCGTCTGGATGTGAACGGTAACCCGATGAACCCGGCAGCCCGTGCATTCCCGGCAGAGTTTATTCAGACCGGCGTTTCCGCCATTGATGGTTTGAATACCCTGGTTCGTGGACAGAAGCTGCCAATCTTCTCCTGTTCCGGTTTGCCGCATGCAGAACTGGCTGCACAGATTGCACGTCAGGCCAAGGTTCGCGGTACAGATGAACAGTTTGCAGTAGTATTTGCTGCCTTAGGTATTACCTTTGAAGAGCAAAACTACTTTGTAGAGTCCTTCCGGGAATCCGGTGCACTGGACAGAACCGTTCTGTTCACCAACCTGGCAAATGACCCGGCAGTAGAACGTATTGCCACCCCGAAGATGGCACTGACTGCTGCAGAATACCTTGCCTTTGAAAAGGGTATGCACGTACTGGTTATCCTGACTGACATTACCAACTATGCGGATGCACTTCGTGAAGTATCTGCTGCACAGAAGGAAGTACCGGGCCGTCGTGGTTACCCAGGCTACCTGTACACAGACCTTGCAACCATGTATGAACGTGCCGGCCGTCAGCTGGGTAAAGATGGTTCCATTACCATGATCCCAATTCTGACCATGCCGGAAGATGACATTACCCACCCAATTCCTGACCTTACCGGATATATTACCGAAGGCCAGATCATTCTGGACCGCGACCTTCACCGGAAAGGCATTGAACCGCCAATCAACGTATTGCCGTCTCTGTCCCGTCTGAAGGACAAGGGAATTGGTGAAGGCAAAACCCGTGAAGACCACAAGAACACCATGAACCAGTTGTTTGCCGCTTACTCCAGAGGTAAGGACGCAAAGGAACTTATGACGATTCTTGGTGAAGCAGCTTTAACGGATATTGACCTTCTGTATGCCAAGTTTGCTGATGAATTTGAAAAGAAGTATATTGCACAAGGATTTGAAACCGACCGTTCCATTGAAGAAACGTTGGATATTGGTTGGGAACTCCTTAGAATGCTGCCGCGTACGGAATTGAAACGTATTTCCGACAAACTTCTGGACGAATACTATGACAAGCAGTAAAGCAGGTGAATGAAGTGGCAATTCTCAATGTAAATCCTACCCGGATGGAATTGAACAGCCTGAAGGGAAAACTGAAAACTGCTACTCGTGGACACAAACTTCTGAAGGACAAGCGAGACGAGCTCATGCGCGAGTTTATTGAACTGGTCCGGGAAAATAAGGAAGTACGGCGGGAAGTGGAAAAAGGGATTGAAAAAGCCAATGCGCATATGAGCATTGCACGTTCTGTCATGAGCGATGAAGCCCTGAACACTGCCTTAATGCTTCCTATGCAGGAGATGAGCCTCCAAATTAGCGAAAAGAATGTCATGTCTGTTAACATCCCGGTTTTTGATGCCAAGTTTAAAACCGCAGATGAAAATGATATCTATTCTTACGGCTACGCATTCACTTCCTCTGACCTGGATGATGCAGTAAAAGCACTGTCTGACATTATGCCGCTGATGCTCCGCCTGGCAGAACTGGAAAAGTCCTGTCAGTTAATGGCAGCGGAAATTGAAAAGACACGCCGTCGTGTAAATGCACTGGAACATGTTATGATTCCAAACTACGAAGATACCATCCGGTACATTCGTATGAAGCTGGATGAAAATGACCGCTCCACTACCACACGGCTCATGAAGGTTAAGGATATGCTGCTGGAAGAAGCTCACCACTATAATGAGCAGTAAAAGTTAATGAAAAGGCCCGGTGCAGTCTGCACCGGGCCTTTTTAAGGAATAATCCCAGTATGGGATTATTCCTTCTTCTTTTTTTGTCTGTTGGTGAAATAAAGAAAGAAACCGATATTTAAAAGGATTCCAACAGTAGTGGATACCGGTGCTGCAAGACCAATTTTGGTCAGGCTGGCATTTGGCTGTATGCTCATAAAATATGCCATTGGAAGACGGACCAGAAGGGTTTGTATTAAGCCCTGTATCATAACCCAGACGCTTTGATTGTTTCCGTTGAAATATCCAAGCATGCTGAATAGGATTGCCGTTACAATGGTTTCCGGAGCAAAGCCTTTTAAGTATTCAAATCCTTTTTGGATAACGCCGGCATCGGTTGAAAATAGTCCGGCCAGTAGATTGCCTTTCAGGAAAATCAGAATAAATACCAGGCAACCAATTAACAAACCGACTCCAATGCCCACAAACATAGATTGTTTTGCCCGTTTCTGTTTTCCGGCACCTACGTTCTGAGAGACAAAAGAAGCCAGGGACTGCATCAAAGAGCTTGGTATTAACAT
Organism: uncultured Phascolarctobacterium sp.; assembly: GCA_963640645.1. GTDB lineage: Bacteria > Bacillota > Clostridia > Oscillospirales > Acutalibacteraceae > RUG420. Next base: position 63,114 of record CAVHZY010000003.1, read on the forward strand.
GGCAAAATTTACGATTTTGCAGGCAACACCATAACCGGAAGAGGCTTCCAATCCCAAGCGATTCACAAAAGCGCACAGTGCCAGAAAAGAAACCTGTGTTAAGAATTCCTGCAGCGCCAGCGGTAATCCGATTTTTAGGAAAAGTTTACATTGCGCATTTAAACGAAAATCATGTTTGGTAATGGTGAACGGAAGATTTTTCTTCATTAAAAGGAATAGCGCAAACAAAACGCTTATGGCTTGTGCCAGAACAGTAGCAATTGCTGCTCCTGCTGCATCCATATGAAAACCGGCTACCAGGACTAAATCGCCGATTACATTGACAATGCAGGCAATTAGTACAAAAAGAAGAGGGGAGCGGCTGTCTCCAAGTCCGCGCAGAAAGGCAGATAAAAGGTTGTACGCTACAATGAAGAAAATTCCTCCGCCACAAATTCGCACATAGGAAGTGGTTTGGGTAATTGCTTCTGTCGGTGCCTGCATCAAAATTGCTATCGGACGTGCAAACCCTACCATAACAATAAATAACGCAGCAGATATGATGGTGAATACAACGGTTGCTCCGCCAATAACCGGTCCAATCAGTTCCGGCTTTCTTTCCCCAAGGTGCCGGGCAATCAGGACGGTAGTCCCCATGGCAAATTGCGTTACCACGAAAGTAACAAGATTCATGACCTGACTTCCGGTTGATACAGCAGACAGGCCTGAGGTGGTGCCAAATCTTCCTACTACAAGCAGGTCTACAGCACCGTAGGCGGCCTGCAGGATGAGCGCACCAAGGATGGGCATCATGAAAGTAACAAGTTTTTTGAAAATATTACCGCTGGTAAAATCTGTTTTATCATTTTCCATACTATTCTTTCCTTTCTGTCATAATTTGGTAAAGCTTTTCAATGGTTTGAATCATGCAGTCAGCTTCTTCTTCGGAAATTTCAGAAAGGTCAACGGCAAGGTCGCTGAAATAATCCTGATCATATTTTTGAGAAAGCTTTTTTCCTTTTTCTGTGACAGTGATATAGGTGATGCGGCCATCCTCTGTGGAATTTACTTTTTTTAGATATCCTTTTGCTTCCATTTCCTTTACCGTTCTGGTAACTCCAGGACGCGGAAGATTTCTGGCATCACTGATGTCGGAAATCCGGATATTCTTTTTCTCTTTTTGTAAGGTTTGGATGGTATCCAAAAACTGAATATAGGATGGCATAACTCCTTTGGGCAGTGGGGGAAGCATTTCCCGTACCCGCTTTGCCTGATAACAGGCATTAAACATCTGCTTTATTTTTTCATTTGTCATAAAGGACTCCTTATATAATTACCAAAGATAATTACTTGCGGTAATTATGCAGGAAACTTTTGTTTTTGTCAATAGGTTAGAGTTTTGTTATAATACCGTGTGTCTTTGGAAAGAAAGCAGATTCCGGAAGGAGACAGGACTTCCTGTTGACAGACAGGAGGAAGAGTAGTACACTTTAGCGTGTTAGCACGGTAGTATGCTACTAAGATAAAATATTCGGAGGAAAATATGACCACTGAATCGCTGCTGAAAGATACCGAAAAAGCAATTCTGGAATTGCGCTCTCTTTACCGGGCTTACGGTTATCTTCCCTATAAAATGAACAAGTTTGAAGAGTATGATTTCTATGCCGGAAACAAGGAATTCCTGGTTTCGGACGGAATCATCAGTTTTACGGATACCAACGGGAAGCTGATGGCGCTGAAGCCGGACGTTACGCTCTCCATTATTAAGAATTACAAGGAAGAACCGGGTTGTATTCAACGGGTTTATTACAATGAAAATGTGTACCGGATTTCCGGGGACACCCATGAATTTAAGGAAATTATGCAAACCGGATTGGAATGCATGGGCAATCTGGACGGATTTAACATTATGGAAGTCCTGACGGTTGCACTGAAAAGTTTACAAACCATTTCCAAAGAGTTTGTTCTGGAAATATCGCATATGGGCTTCCTGGCAGGACTGTTGAAGGAAGCAGACAAAGGGGAAGTCTTTAACAAAGGCATCATGACCTGTATTGGAGAAAAGAATCCGCATGGTGTGGAAGCCCTTTGTAAAGAACATGAGGTAGAGGAAGCAGTTGCCGAAAAGCTGATGAATTTTATTGGCATTTATGGGGAACGGCACGCTGTATTGAAAGATTTGGCTGATCTGTCTGCCGGCTCTGCCGAAATGGAAACTGCCTTACAGGAATTACAGCAAATTTCGGATCTGCTGGATCAGTCCCGCTTTGCTGACAAGGTACGGTTTGACTTCTCTCTGGTCAATGACATGAACTATTATGACGGCCTGGTGTTCCAGGGCTTTGTCTCCGGCGTGCCGGAAGTTATCCTGTCCGGTGGGCAGTATGACCGCTTAATGCACCGTATGGGTTATCAGTCCGGGGCCATGGGTTTTGCCTTATATCTGGATTTGCTGGATTATATCCGGCCAACCGGCATCAAATATGATGTGGACGCTGTACTATTGTATGAAGACGGCTGTAATTATGAGGAATTGAAGGAAACATTGCGGGAACTGGCTTCTCAAAATTATACGGTATCCGTGCAAAGAGGAGTTCCCTCCGGCATCAGTTACCGGAAACTGCTGAAATTCAATGGGAAAGGGGTAGAAGTGCTTGAAGACAATGATTAATGTTGCCCTGCCGAAGGGCCGCCTTGGAGATAAGGTATATGACATGTTTAAAGCGGCCGGTTACCCTTGTCCTGCCATGGAAGAAAAGGGCAGAAAGCTGATTTTTGAAAATCCGGAGGCCGGCATTCGCTTTTTCTGGGTTAAGCCAAGCGATGTAGCCATTTACGTAGAACGCGGCGCCGCCGATATCGGCGTCTGTGGCAAGGATATTCTGCTGGAACAGAATCCGGACGTTTATGAATTACTGGATCTGAATTTAGGAAAGTGCAATATGTGTGTAGCCGCACCCACCGGCTGGCATGATGACAAAGATAAAACGTTGCGGGTGGCCACAAAATTTGTTACGATTGCACGGAACTATTATCATTCCCAAAGCCGGGATATTGATATTATTAAGCTGAATGGGTCTATTGAAATAGCCCCTATTCTAGGCTTAACAGATGTTATTGTAGATATTGTGGAAACCGGGACCACCCTGAAGGAAAACAATCTGCAGGTATATGAAACCATTTTCCCGATTTCTGCCAGATTAATTGCCAATAAGGCCAATTTTAAATTTAAAACCGAAGCCATAGAAAATTTGGTTGCAGCCATGAAAGATCAGGTGAAGACAGATGATTAAAATTTACAGGTATGGGGAAGTGGAAGCTTCCGAACTGTTTTCCCGTGCGGACGTAAAAACCGGAGTGGAAGACGTAGTTGCTGACATTATTGCAAAGGTTCGTTCCGAAGGCGATGCAGCTTTACTCGCTTATAATGCAAAATTTGATCATAATACCTATCCCTGTCTGGAAGTAACGGAAGCCGAAATTGAAGAGGCTTTTGCCATTGTTGGAACATTCCGCGGTGTTTTGGAACGTGCCGCTGCCAATATCAGAAAATTCCATGAAAAACAGGTTCGCCCAAGCTTTGTCATCAATGACGAAGAGGGCATTGTTATGGGACAGAAGGTCATTCCGGTAGACAAGGCCGGCCTGTATGTCCCGGGCGGCACGGCTGCGTATCCGTCCACCGTTTTGATGGATGCCGTACCGGCCAAAATTGCCGGTGTAAAAGAATTGGTTATTACCACCCCGGCCAACGCTGAGGGAAAGGTTAATCCTTATGTTCTGGCTGCCGCTAAAGTGGCCGGGGTAGACCGCATCTTTAAGGTGGGCGGTGCACAGGCCATTGCCGCCCTGGCCTACGGGACGGAGACCGTGCCCAAGGTCGACAAGATTGTTGGCCCCGGTAATGCTTTTGTTGCGGAAGCCAAAAAGCAGGTCTTCGGCGTTGTATCCATTGACATGATTGCCGGCCCGTCTGAAATTCTTTGCGTGGCCGACAAAAACAGTAATCCAATCCACGTGGCCGCCGACCTGCTTTCCCAGGCCGAACACGACAAAATGGCCACGGCAGTGCTGGTTACTGACAGCATGGATCTGGCCAACGCAGTGGCAGTAGAAATTGAACGTCAGTTACAGACTTTGCCACGGGAAGAAATTGCCCGCTGCTCTATTGACAATAACGGTAAAATCATAGTAGCGGAAGACCTGCACGTGGCCATTGAAATTGCCAACGAAATTGCGCCGGAGCACCTGGAACTTTGCATGGATAATCCGTTTGATTACCTGTCTGAAGTGCGTCATGCCGGTTCCATCTTCATGGGCCGCAATTGTCCGGAAGCACTGGGGGACTATTTCTCCGGGGCCAACCACACGTTGCCGACCTCCGGCACGGCCAAGTTCTCCAGCCCGTTGTCTGTAGATGACTTTGTCAAGAAAACGCAATTTACCTATTACACCAAGTCCGCTTTGGAAGAAGTGTATCAGGATATTGCCGACTTTGCCGATCATGAAGGTCTGCACGGTCACGCCAGAAGTGTTCTCAGCCGCTTCTGCCCGGACGTAAATGAAAAATAAGAAGAAAGTAGGAAAGCTGCATGAGCCGTTTCTTTGCCGAAAAGTATCAGAATCTGAAGCCGTATGTTCCCGGTGAACAGCCAAAAGACAAAAAATACATTAAGCTGAACACCAACGAATGTCCGTATCCGCCTACCAAGAAAAGTGCGGCGGACGCTAAGTTTGAAGCGCTGGACTGTTACCTGTATTCCGATCCGGAATGCACCAAGCTGACCAATGCACTGGCTGATTTTTACAATTTACAGCCGGATCAGGTTCTGGTAACCAACGGTTCTGATGAAGCTTTAGACTATGCTTTTAAAGCGTTTTGCACCAAGGAAACGGGAATTGCTTTCCCGAATATTACCTACGGATTTTATCCGGTTTTTGCACAGGCCAACGGTGTTCCGTATACCGAAATTCCACTGCAGGAAGACTTTACCCTGAATTATCAGGACTATCTTGGCATTCATAAGAACATTGTCTTTGCCAACCCGAATGCACCTACCGGTATGGCCATTCCCAGAAGTCAGGTAGAAGAAATTCTGAAGAGCAATCCGGACAATGTGGTTATCGTAGACGAAGCCTATGTGGACTTTGGCGCAGAAAGCTGCGTTCCGCTGATAGATCAGTATGACAACCTCCTGGTTACCATGACCTTTTCCAAGTCCCGCTCTATGGCCGGAGCCAGAGTTGGCTTTATTATGGGTCAGGCACCTTTAATTGCGGACCTTAGAACACTGAAGTATTCTACCAATCCGTATAACGTAAATCGCATGTCACAGGCAATGGCACTGGCCGCTGTGGAAGATCCGTCTTACTTCCGCAATAACTGCCGCGCCATTCAGAATGAACGGAAGTTTACCGATGACGAACTGACCAAACGCGGATTCCTGGTACTGCCTTCCCAGGCAAACTTCCTGTTTGTACAGCACGCCACTATTCCGGCGGAGGAATGGTACCGTTTGCTGCGGGAAAAGGGCATCCTGATCCGTCATTTCAGTCGTCCGGAAATTGCCAATTGGAACCGCATCACCATTGGTACCCAGCTGGAAATGATCAAATTAATGAAGGCCATAGATGAAATCTTGGAAGAAAAGAGGAAGCACCATGAGAACGGCTGAAATTAACCGCAAAACGGCGGAAACGGATATTCAGCTGCGTCTGAATCTGGATGGTACCGGTGTGTCTGCAATTGATACCGGTGTTGGTTTCCTGGATCATATGCTGACTTTGTTTGCCAGGCATGGCCGGTTTGACCTGGAAGTGCACTGCATTGGTGACACTCAGGTAGATGCGCATCATACAACAGAAGATATCGGTATTGCCCTTGGGGAAGCGTTTGCAGAAGCCCTGGGGGACAAGCGCGGAATTACCCGTTACGGCAGCACCATTCTGCCAATGGATGAAACCCTGATTCTGTCTGCAGTGGATATTTCCGGGCGCTCTTACTTAGGGTATCAGCTGGACATTCCCTGCGCTAAGGTCGGAACCTTTGATACCGAGCTGACGGAAGAATTTTTCCTTGGCTTTGTGCGTAAAGCGGAACTGACCCTGCACATCCGGCAGCTGGCCGGCACCAACAGCCATCATATTATTGAAGGTACATTTAAGTCTGTGGCTCGCAGCCTGAAAACGGCGGTAGCCATTGATGAACTTTATAAAGAAGAAATTCCTTCCACCAAAGGATTGCTTTAAAAATCAAAACTCCTGGGCTGTTCCCGGGAGTTTTCAAGTTGAGGTAACATATGATTGCAGTAATTGATTACGGAATTGGAAATGTCTTTTCCCTGGTCTCTTCCTTAAAGAGCCTGGGTCAGGATGTGGTTTTTACCAAAGACAAGGATCTGATCCGACAGGCAGACCGTGTAATTTTGCCCGGCGTTGGGGCCTTTGCCGATGCTGCCGCATTGCTGGACTCCACCGGCATGGGCCAGCTGGTTAAGGAACTGGCTGCGGAAGGGAAACCCCTTATGGGAATCTGCCTTGGCATGCAGCTTTTATTTGACCGCTCCTTTGAATACGGAGAACATCAGGGTCTTGGCCTGATTCCCGGCGATGTAGTTCCCATGCTTGGCACAGTAGACGCCAAGCTGAAAATTCCGCAGATGGGCTGGAACAGTCTGCATTTTGAAAAGACGGACTGCCCGGTATTTGCTGACACGAAAGAAGGGGACTATGTTTATTTTGTCCATTCCTATTATGCAACCAATTGTGCGGAATCCATTGTCTGCACAACGGATTACAGCCTGCCGGTAACGGCTGCGGTTTGGAAAGACAATGTCATTGGTTGTCAGTTCCATCCGGAAAAGAGCGGTGAAGTAGGCTTACGCATTTTGAAAAATTTCTGTGAAATGGAGACCCGTGCATGATTTTATTTCCCGCAATTGACCTGATTCAGGGGAAGGCGGTCCGCCTGTTCAAAGGGGACTATGCGCAGATGACGGTTTACAATGAAAATCCGTTGGAAGTGGCCAAGGACTTTGAAGCCTGTGGCTGCACCCATATTCATATGGTAGATTTGGAAGGGGCCAAGGACGGCACTACTCCCAACTTTGAAACAGTATGCTCTGTTATCCGGAATACCGGACTGTTTGTAGAAATCGGGGGAGGTATCCGCAGCATGGATACCGTGGAACGGTATCTGCAGGCGGGTGCCGGCCGGGTTATCCTGGGAACGGCTGCGGTAACCGACGAAGCGTTTCTGAAAGAAGCGGTTACCCGTTATGGCAAACAGATTGCGGTTGGTGCCGACATCAAAGATGGTTATGTAGCCATTAAAGGATGGCTGGAGCAGTCGGAATATACCCTGGATGCCTTTTGCAAAAAAATGCAGGAGCTTGGTGTATCTGCCATGATTTGCACGGATATCAGCAAAGACGGTGCCATGGCAGGTACCAATCGGAAGCTGTATGCCGGTTTAAAGGAAAAATATCAAATGCAGATTACCGCATCCGGTGGGGTTTCCCAGATGGAAGATATTAAGGCGCTGACCAACCTTGGTCTGGATGCCTGCATTATCGGGAAGGCCTACTATACCGGAGATATCAACTTAAAACAGGCGGTTGCCATTGCCGGCCCGCAGGGGGAAACAGTATGATTACAAAACGGATTATTCCCTGCCTGGACGTTCGTGACGGACGGGTAGTAAAGGGAACCAATTTTGAAGGAATCCAGGATGTCAGCGATCCTGTCAGCCTGGCACACTTTTACAGTAACAGTGGTGCCGATGAACTGGTATTTTACGATATTACTGCTTCTTTTGAAGGACGTAAGCTGTTTACGGACGTTCTGACAAAAGTGGCATCTCAGGTCTTTATTCCGCTGACCGTTGGCGGCGGCATTAACACCCTGGAAGATTTCGACCGGGTGTTAAAATGCGGCGCCGACAAGGTGTCCGTCAACAGTGGCGCCATCCGCAATCCGTCTTTAATCCCGGAGGCGGCCAAAAAATACGGAGACCAGTGCGTTGTCCTTTCGGCTGACGTGAAGCGCGTGAACGGCGCTTTTCACGTCTTTGCCAAAGGCGGGCGGGAAGATACCGGTATGGACGCCATCCAGTGGATTAAAAGCGGTGTGCAGAATGGCGCCGGTGAAGTGGTTTTAAATTCCATAGATACCGACGGCGTCAAACAAGGCTTTGACTTGGAAATGCTGGACGCCGTCTGCCAGGCAGTCCGGGTCCCGGTTATTGCTTCCGGTGGCGCCGGTTGTAAAGAAGATTTTATTACGCTATTCAAGGAAATTCCTGACGTGGACGCCGGTCTGGCGGCCTCTATTTTCCACTATGGGGAAGTAGATATTAAGGACTTAAAGAAAACACTGAGGGAAAATGATATTTTGGTACGCCTGTAAGGAGAACACTATGGCAAAGATAGACACGGTTCCAGAACAACTGAAATTTGATGAAAAAGGACTGATTCCGGCCATTGTACAGGATGCCGCAACCGGAAAGGTATTAACCCTTGCTTACATGAACCGGGAAAGCTTACAGATTTCCCTGGAGAAGGGCCTGACCTGCTTCTGGTCCCGCAGCCGTCAGGAACTCTGGCTGAAAGGGGAGACCAGCGGCAATTATCAGCACATTGTCAGCATAACGGCGGACTGTGACCGGGATGCGTTGGTTGTCTTAGTCAGCAAAGACGGCCCTGCCTGTCATGAAGGTACGGACTCCTGTTTCCACCATCTAATGTTTGGGGAAGAACCCTCCGGTGGCCTGGAATAAGGCAGAATATAGCAAAATGCGGCAAAGGAAATCAGACATGAATTACTGCAATTATCATACCCATACAACGTTTTGTGACGGCGCCAATACGGCGGAAGAAATGGTTCTGGCCGCCATTCAGGACGGCTGCCCTGAACTAGGCTTTTCCGGGCATTCCTATTTGTCCTTTGACCCTTCCTGGAATATGTCGCCGTCTACCATGAAAGAATATCAGGCGGAGGTCCTGCGTCTGAAAGAAAAATACAAAGATCAGATTTCTATCCGCTTAGGACTGGAATATGATATTCAATCGGATTGTGTCAATCCGGCGGAGTATGATTATCTGATAGGTGCGGCCCACTGTGTCTTTAAGGACGGTCATTATATCCCGGTCGATTTAGGATATGCTGAATTAAATCAGGCACTTTCACTTTGGTATGACGGTGATATTTACGCATTTGCAGAGGATTACTATAAAGAAGTAGCCCAAATTTATGAAAAAACCCACTGTCAGATTATTGCGCACTTTGATTTGGTAACCAAGTGTATAGAATGTGGCCTGGATCTGGACATCCGGAATCCGCGCTACCGCACCGCGGCAGAGGCGGCCCTGGATACCCTGCTGAATGCACCGGTGCTGTTTGAAATTAATACCGGAGCCATTTCCCGAGGATACCGCACCACGCCGTATCCGGATGAAATGCTCCTGGCCCGCATTGCCGACGCCGGCGGAAGCGTTATTCTGGCTTCCGACAGCCATGCCACAGATACCATTACCTATGGATTTGATGATGCCATGAAGCTGGTAAAAAAGTACGGATTAAACTTAGTTTCCCGCCTTGATTGAAATGGAAAAATGTGTTACTATACTTCACGTGCTTATAGCCATGCTGGTGTGGCGGAATTGGCAGACGCAAGGGACTTAAAATCCCTCGCTGGCAACAGCGTACCGGTTCAAGCCCGGTCACCAGCACCAAGGAACCTGCTTTTCTGGCAGGTTCTCTTTTTTTGCCCGCCTCTCTGCCGAATGCTTTAAGTATGGCAAAGGTTTAGCGGGTATGGTATCATTAAGTGAATATTCTCTAGGTTTGTCTCTTCCTGTAGAAACAGGCCTTTTCAGATCCAAAACGGAAGGAGAAAAAGCATGGGCTTTTTTAAAAATACGGTCTACACCGGTGGCGCCGAGCAGGCGGAACCGGATTTTCAGACCTACCGGGAAACCTTTGCCAAAAAACCGGTTTTGGTCATGTGTGACATGAATTATATTCACTATCTGCCCTGCATGGAGTTACCGGCCTGTATTAAAATTACCATGGAAGTGTACGTTGACGAAACGCGGCCTGATCTGATTTCCGGAGCGGAAATGTCCCACTTGTCGGATTTGCGCAGCATACTCCGTCAGCATATCGGCGGGCGCTTTGTTGGCCAGGGCATTATTGCTTCTCAAAGCACGGCATTTCTGATGTTCTATTGCACAGATCACCAGGCAAAAGCCGCAAAACGAATGTTACAGGAAACCTTCCTTGGATCCTTCCGTCAGTCCGAAGTACAGGTAGTTCATGATCCGGAAGGAAATGAATATAAAAAATTCCTGTACCCAAAGCCGGTAAAGCAACGCCAGATTAGTAACGCAAAAATGGCACGGAAGCTTTCCGGATACGGAGATGATGGCACAAAGCCACGGAACATTACCTTCCACATGATTTTCACCAGCCGTACCGGCGCCATGGATTTCTTTTCCAAGGCTTCGTTACATGGGTTTCAGTACCAGAATCTGGAAAAAGAGCCGGCACCGGAAGGAATGGTGCTGCCGCGTTTCCATTTAACCATCAGTAAAAACATGCCCTTTACAATAGATTTACTGGAAGTGGTAGATGCGTATCTGCTGGAACAGGCAGAACAGTATGAAGCCGTTTATAAAAATATTGAAACAGATATTCTCAGTGAAGAATAACAACAAAGGAGATACCATTATGATTAATCAAACTGCAGCCCCACAGACAGGGGATACCGTTGCAACTATTAACACTACACTTGGAACCATCAAAGTCAGATTGTTCCCGGAGGAAACCCCAAAGACCGTGGAAAACTTTACCACACATGCCAAAAACGGTTATTATGACGGTATTATTTTCCATCGCGTTATTCCTGATTTTATGATTCAGGGCGGTGACCCGGACGGTACCGGTATGGGTGGAGAATCCATCTGGGGCCATTCCTTTGAAGACGAATTTGATCTGCACCTGCATAATCTGCGCGGTGCACTTTGTATGGCAAATGCCGGGCCAAACACCAATGGCTCCCAGTTCTTTATTGTGCAGGCTGATACCTGCCCGGAACAGATGCTGGAGCAAATGGAACAGCTGACGGACAGAGGCTTCCCACAGGATTGCATTGACCAGTATAAAGCCCTTGGCGGTACCCCATGGCTGGATTACAAACACACGGTATTTGGCCAGGTTTATGAAGGCATGGATGTAGTAGATGCCATTGCCACCGTTCCAACCGGTCCGAATGACAAACCGCTGGAAGACGTAAAAATCATCAGTTTGGAAATTGACACCCTGTAATTGATAGAAAGAAGGCATAGCATGAGAATCGGGCACGGATATGACGTACATCGCCTGGTAGAAGGGCGCAAGTGCATCATTGGTGGCGTGCAGATTCCTTATGAAAAGGGACTGCTTGGCCACTCGGATGCCGATGTACTGCTGCATGCCGTTTCCGATGCACTGCTGGGTGCGGCCGCGTTAGGGGACATTGGAAAATGGTTTCCGGACACGGATAATGCTTATCTGGACGCAGATAGTCTGGTCCTTCTTTCCCGGGTGGTTTCCGAATTGGAACAGCGTGGATATTCTGTTGGCAATATAGATGCTACTTTATTGGCACAGCAGCCAAAGATTGCACCTTACACGGAGCAGATGCGGGAAAACATTGCCCGCATTTGCCACGTTTCCGTTGACCGGATTAACGTGAAGGGAACCACAGAAGAAGGTCTTGGCTTTACCGGCACCGGAGAAGGCATTGCCGCCCACGCAGTGGCCTTACTTATGGAAGGAGGAGAACGGTGATAACGGATCTTACTAATTTATTTAACCGCACAATCAGCATATTCTCCACTTATGATTTGGTAGGGGATACGCTGGATATTATCTTTCTTGCCGTTCTGGTGTACTTTGTTCTTAAGCTCTTTAAGGATTCCCGTGCGCTGACCCTGGCCAGAGGCCTGGTTGTTTTTGCCATTGCGTATGCACTGGTCAACATCCTGGAAATGAAGGCCGCCACATATCTGTTCCGCATTGTATGGGACAACATCCTGGTTATTCTGGTGGTTATCTTTGCTCCGGAACTGCGAAAAGCACTGGAAACCCTGGGAAACCGCCGGACCTGGAGCTCTTTGGCCGGCCTGTTCAGCAGAAGCAGTGCCGCCCAGAAAGCGTCTGCCTATAACGAAGAGGTCAGCCGCTGTGTCAACTCCGTTTGCAAAGCAGCCAATGACATGAGTGACAAACGGATTGGCGCTCTGATTATTTTTGAAAAAGATACTCCTTTAGGAGACATTATTGAAACCGGTACCAAGGTAGATGCCCAGGTGTCTTCCACCGTGCTGGAAAACATATTTTATCCGGGTGCACCGTTACATGACGGTGCCGCGGTCGTCCGCAACAACCGTCTGATTGCAGCCGGTTGCATTTTGCCGCTGACCTCCCGGAATAATGACGTGGCCAAAGAGCTCGGGACCCGGCACAGGGCCGCCATCGGCATGTCGGAACAGTCCGATGCTATGATTCTTGTGGTTTCGGAAGAAACCGGTGCCATGTCCATTGCCGAAGGCGGCATGCTCCTTCGGGACCTGACGGATGGGGAAATTCGGGAAACGCTTCTGAATTTCCTGCAGATTGGAGGCGAAAAGCATGGAAAATAATCCGCGTAATTTTACCCGCAGTCTGTTAAACAACAAAAAGGTATTAATGGTTTTATCCTTAATCTTAGCCATTTTTATCTGGATTGGATTTACCATGAATGAATCCGAAGATTCCACCCGCATTATTGAGAGGGTTCCTGTTACCATTGACTCAGGCATTGGTTCACAGGCCGGACTGGAAGCCTTCGGAACAGACGGCCTGACCGCAGATGTTAAGGTAACCGGAAAACGGTACCTGATTGGACAGAATGTACTCAGTGCCGATGACATTGAAGTAAAAGCCACTACCAGCCAGGTAGAAATGCCGGGAAGTTACACCTTATATCTTAGCGTCAGTTCCAAAAAAGATAATGCAAATTATACTTTGGAACTGAGTTCGCAGAATTATGTTTCCGTTTATTATGACCGTCCGGTTACCCAGACGGTGCCGCTGACCGTTTCCTTGAAGTCGGAAAACAGTAACCTGGTTTCTTCGGAATATACCACTTCGGATCCTATCCTGAACATGGAAAGCATTACGCTGACCGGTCCGGCCAGCCAGATGGATGAACTGAAAACGGTTTATGCCGTAGCCAGTACGGAAGGAAACCTGAAGAAAACCTCTGTCTTAAATGCCACCATTAAAGCGGTCAATGAAGACGGGGTACAACTGAAGTATATTACGGCAGAAAATGCAGATAAGGTTACCATTACCATTCCGGTTTATACTGTAGAAGAACTGCCGTTAACCGTAGATGTTGATAACCTGCCCAGTGGTATGAAAGCATCGGATTTGGATATTGAAATTTCTCCCAGTACCGTACAGGTTGCCATTGACGTCAACGAAGTCAAAAATCTGACCGCCATTACCCTGGGAACCCTGGATTATGAAACGTTGAAAGAAGGGGAAAACACCTTTACCTTTAAGTCGGAAGACATTACCGAAGGGCAGCCGCAGGACCAGAATGAAACCTACACCGTTACGGTCCGCCTGCCGGAAAGTAGCTAAATCGCAGAAAAAAGAAACAATCATAAAACAACAACGGAAGGAGGGCAAAGCCTATGAAACGCGGTATTGTACTGTTTTTTACGGGGGCACTTGCACTCCTTCTTGTTATCTTTGTTACCATTTCCCAATTGAAATCCGCAGAGCAGCTGATGTCTCCGCCCAATAACCGAGGGGAGGATGCCAAAGTTACGCAGGCATTGAAGAACTATCTGGGGTCTGATTACAAAAAGATGTCTTTGAAGTACCCAACGGAGGGTAACTACCGGACGGCTTACATTAAGCAGGATCTGGATCACGATGGCACCCAGGAAGTTCTGGTTTTTTATACGCTGCAGTCGGACACCACGGTCAGATTCACCATTTTGCAACAGCAGGACAACAACTGGAATGTAATTTATGATCAGGCGGGATACGGAAACAGCATTCTGTCCGTACAGTTTATTGACATGAACGGAGATGACTTGCCGGAGGTATTGCTCGGCTGGTCCCCGTTTGACAATTCCACTGCCAAAACCCTGACGGTGCATTCCTGGTCAGAGGAAAACGGTACTAACCTGAAAACCCTGGTGAACCAGACCTATGCCTATATGTCCCCGGTCGATTTAGATCAGGACTCTTTGAAAGAAATCCTCTTAATTAAGTCGGATTCGTCTGCCTCTGCAGTTTCTTCCGCTGCCGGAAGCAATTCTTCTTCCGGAACGCCAACCGGTACCGTAGCATATGCGGAGCTGCTTAAGATGACCTCGTCCAATACTATTACTACCATTGGATCGGAAGTAACGGTAGACGGCTCCGTTTCAGCTTATGGGAATCTGACGTTACAGCAGCAGGGGGACACACCAATTGCGTTCTTAGATGCCTACAAGGGCACGGATGCCATGGTAACAGAACTTTTCTGGTGGGATGCGGAACATCAGGAGCTACGGGCTCCACTGACCTCCCGTGATTCTTTAAATAATTCTTCTACCCTGCGGTCCCCAGCCATTCCTTCCTGCGATCTGGATGGAGACGGATATGTGGATATTCCGGTTAGCGCAAACGCCGGAAAGAAGTCTTCTAAAGGCACATCTGCTTCCGGACAGGTGGGGCTGACCACCTGGTATAACTACACCGGAACCGATTTAGGCCCAAGGCTGGAAGCCCACAGCTACGGTTTTGTAGATGAAACCAACAGTTACTGTCTTTTAATTCCGATTAGCCAGAAGGATTCTTTACTGGCCTTCCGGAACACGGAAACCAATGTCCTGACCATTTACGCTACGGAAGACGGAACTACGGTTGGAAAGCCGCTATTCAGCCTGGTTACCACAACCAAAGCGGACTTTAAGGAAAAGAATCCGGATCACAGCTTTTCGGTTGAGGGAAAGAACAGTGTGGTTTACGGCACACTGACCGGAGACGGTTCCGCTCTTGGATTTACAAATGAACAAATTGAAAAATTCATTTATTTTTATTAAAGGAGGCAGTCAGATATGAAAAAGGTATTGGTAGTAGAAGATGAAACTGCCATCCGTGAGTTTATTGTTATCAATCTGAAACGTTCCGGATATGATGTGCTGGAAGCCGGAAACGGACAGGAAGCATTGCAACTGTATGACAGCAACGAAGATGTTGATGTTGTTTTACTGGATATTATGATGCCGGTTATGAATGGCATGGAAGCCTGTAAGGAATTACGCAAACGCAGTTCTACGGTTGGTATTATTATGCTGACCGCTAAAACGGAGGAAATGGATAAGGTCAACGGACTCCTCAGCGGAGCAGATGACTATGTCACCAAGCCTTTTAGCCCATCAGAGCTGCTTGCCAGGGTAGATTCTGTATATCGCCGCGTTTCCATGGTGAAAGGGGTCAAACCGGACCAGGATGTTATTACACTTGGGGAATTCTCCCTGGATACCAGAAGCCGTACACTGCTCCGGAATGGAACGCCAATTGAACTGACCCAGGTGGAATACCAGATTCTGGAATACCTGTTCCACAGTCCCAACACGGCGGTAAACCGCGCGGATATTTTGCATCATGTCTGGGGCGAAGGTTATTTTGGCGAAGAAAAAATAGTAGATGTCAATATCCGCCGTCTGCGCATGAAGGTAGAAGAAACCCCATCTGCCCCCAAACATTTAATGACCATTTGGGGCATTGGGTATAAGTGGGTGGAATAATTTTGCTTTGCTGAAACAGGACGGAAGACGTAGGAAAGGAGGACGCACAATGGCAAGAGTACCCATCAAAAGCCGGCTGAAGCGGTGGTATACGGCCACTTTTTCCGGTATTTCCGGCCGCTGGCTCAGTTATACGGCCCTAGTTTTTGCCATTGCCTTCCTGGCCTTTATGCTGACGTCCTTTTTTGTGGCACGTACCTATCTGTACAACGCAGTGGATAATGCCCTGCAGGAGGAGTACAACCAGAATGTAGATACGTTCTTTGCTTCCTATCTTGGCCGCGGAGACGATGTTTTTCTGGATGGTGCCATTGAATACATTTCCGGCTTTTCAGATAAGGATCAGATGGATGTCTGGGTCATTAATAAAGACGGTGTTATTGTGGCGTCTTCTTCCGGCTTCGCCATTTCGGATTCGGATATGCCGGATTATCAGGAGGCGCTTTCTTCTGACAGCAAATCTGCCACTTACAGTGGAAAAAACCAGTACGGAGAACATATTCGTGCGGTTACTTATATCCTTGGTTCGTCAGCAACCGATACCGGTTATGCGGTTCGTTATGTGGTTTCCACAGAACAGATCCGGACGGAATTGTTCTGGATTGTCATGTCCTTTCTTTTGGTTTTCTTAATCCTGATGTGCATGATTATTTATCCGTCTTTGTACTTCATCCGTTCGGTTGTTTCTCCCATCATGGAACTCAGTAGTGTAACCAAGCGGATTGCCGGAGGGGAAATGAACGCCAGAGCTTCTGTCGGAAACGGAAAGGATGAACTATCCGAACTGGCACGCAATCTGAACTCCATGGCGGAGGAACTCAGTTCCACCGACAAAATGAAAAATGACTTTATTTCCACCGTATCCCACGAAATGAAGACGCCGCTGACAGCCATCAAAGGCTGGGCTGAAACCCTGCTGACGGTAGGGGACACGGATCCGGATTTAACCAAACGTGGTCTGGAAGTTATTGTGGACGAGTCTTCCCGGCTGACCGGTGTTGTGGAGGATTTGCTGGACCTGTCCAAGATTTCCAACGGCCGGTTAACATTGAAATATGCCAAGATTGACCTGCTGGCGGAAATGGATGACACCATTTTTGTCTTCAAAGACCGCTCTATGCGGGAAGGAATAGACCTTTCCTATAATGCACCGTCTGAACCTGCCCCTGCCGAAGGCGATGCAGCCCGCATCAAACAGGTATTTGTCAACGTTTTGGATAACGCATTCAAATATACAGAGCAGGGTGGAACTGTCACGGTTCTGGCAACCCGGACACCACCGGCGGAAGGGGAAAAGAAGGGCTGGCTGATGGTGCAGGTAGAAGATACCGGATGCGGTATCTCGGCAGAAGAACTGCCCAAGGTCAAGCGGAAGTTTTATAAGTCCAATATTTCTGTCAAAGGCAGCGGCATTGGTCTTGCGGTCTGTGACGAAATTGTGAAAATGCACGGAGGTACTTTAGACTTACAGTCTGAACTGGGTGTTGGTACCTGTGTCACCATTCGTCTTCCCATAGATTATGTGGAAGTGGAAACAGCTATTGTGGATGAAACAGTCCTGGAACAAACCCAGACTGTGGAACCGGAAACGGAGAACGAAAACATTGTCGAACAAGATTCATAAAACAAGTATTGGGGGTCAGGCCCTTATGGAAGGCATCATGATGCGGGGCCCGTTGGGCGCTGCCGTTGCCTTACGGCTTCCGGATGGTTCCGTTGATGTAGAACCGCAGGAAGAAAAACACCTGTCACAGAAATATGCCTTTGCCAAATGGCCCATTGTCCGTGGGTGTATTGCATTTTTTGAAAGCCTTTACTACGGCTACCGGTATCTGATGCTGTCTGCAGAAAAGACGGCACTGGATGGCGTGGAGCTGGAGGCAACGGAAGAGGACTCCAAATTTGACCAGTGGATGGCGGCTCATTTTGGGGAACACATGATGAAAATTATTAGTGTCCTTTCTGTTGTTCTTGGGGTAGCGCTGGCACTGTTTCTGTTTCTGTATATTCCTATGTGGCTGGTTGACCTGTTTGACAAGTATGTTACCAGTGGCGTTCTGGAAGCGCATAACCTGCACGCTTTGCTGGAAGGTATTTTGAAAATTATTATTCTGATTATTTACATGAAGGTGGTTTCCCGTACTAAGGAAATTAAGCGCGTTTTTATGTACCATGGTGCGGAGCACAAAACCATTTCCTGTTATGAAAATGGGCTGGAGTTAACCGTGGAAAACGTCAGGAAACAAACCCGCTTTCATCCGCGATGTGGCACCAGCTTCATTTTTGTACTCCTCCTGATTGGTATTTTAATTTACACACTATTGTCTTTTCTGATTCCGGGAATTGGTACCCACAGAGCCCTTTGGATGCTGTTAAAGTTAGTTCTTTTGCCGCTGATTATGGGCTTTGGATATGAATTTATTAAATGGGCCGGCAGAAGCGACTCCATCCTGGCTAAAATCGGATCTGCGCCGGGACTGTGGATGCAGCGCATTACCACTGCAGAGCCGACCGATGACATGATTGAGGTCGGCATTGCCGCATTCAATGCCGTGCGGACAGACAATCCGGAGGATGATAAGCTTTGCTGACCTATCGGGATTTGCTGAAGAAAGGAACGGAACGGTTGCAGCCGGTTTGCCCGGAGGACGCCGCTTTTGATGCCCGGCAACTGCTGTTACTGGCGTCCGGATTGTCCCAAACCGCACTGCTTATGAATGCGGACCAGGCGGTTCCGGCAGCCGTGGAAGACCGGTATGTTCCATTACTTCAGCAACGTGCGGAAGGCATTCCGTTGCAATATTTGCTGGGGGAATGGGATTTTTACGGAAATACGTTCTTTGTTGGCGAAGGAGTGCTGATCCCCAGGCCGGAAACGGAATGCCTGGTAGATTTTGCTTTGAACTATATCCATCAGCAACAGGACTGGCAGACAAGAACCTGGAACATACTGGATCTGTGTGCCGGAACCGGCTGCATTGGCATCAGCTTATTACTGCAGGTGCCCGGCGCAACAGTGTATTTCCTTGAAAAGTCGGAAGCGGCCGTCTCTTTCCTGCACCGTAACGTGGAACAATACGGGCTGCAGGACCGCTCTGTTATCCGGCAGGGCAGTTTGTTTGACGGCTTCCAGGCTTCTTCTTTTCCGGTGCCGGATCTGCTCCTGTCCAATCCACCGTACCTGCGTACGGAAGAATTGGGACAGTTGCAGACAGAGCTGAAACGGGAGCCCGTAATGGCCCTGGACGGCGGAAAGGACGGCCTGTCCTTCTACCGCAATTTGCGGGAACAGTGGCTTCCGCATTTACCTACCGGCGGCTTCTTTGCCGTGGAAGGCGGGGAAGACCAGGCCCCGCAAATTGCCACATTGTTTTCCACTGTCTGTCAGCAGACAGAACTGCAACAGGATCCCTATGGAATGACCCGTTTTGTTCTGGGGATAAAATAAGCGAAAAAGCCTTTTTCCATTGACGAAAATAGGCTTTTTTAGTATCCTATTTGTATATGAATTTCTGTTTATTTTCAAAGAAAGAGAGTTGGCTCCATGCTTATTTCTGCCCTACTCAGTGGTGACAAAATCACCATCTATGCTTCGTTGCTTGCCAGCCTCTTTTTAATTTTTGTCGTTGTTCCTGTTCATGAATTTGCACATGTCTGGTGTGCCACAAAATTAGGAGACAACACAGGAAAGATGCTGGGTCGGTACACCCTGAATCCAACAGCACATATAGACCCGCTTGGGGCAGTGCTGATTTGCCTTATTGGCTTTGGCTGGGGTAAACCGGCACCCATTAATCCCAATAACTTTAAAAACCGGAAGCTGGGTATTGCACTGACTTCCTTTGCCGGTCCGTTTGCAAACTTTTTGCTGGCCTGGTTATTGTTGTTCCTTGGCTCTCTGTTTGCCAATGTCGGACCTGCCGCAGGGACGTACTTGGCATCCTATATTTACGCCTTCTGTTATATTGCTGCAGAAATCAGTCTGTACCTGATGGTATTCAATTTAATTCCGGTGCCGCCGTTGGACGGTTACGGCATTATTGAAGGACTTCTTCCACCAAGCTGGTCGGAATGGCTGAATACCCATCAGCAGATTATTTCCATCATCTTTATTGCCCTGCTGTTTACCGGTGTTTTGTCCAGACCGCTCAGTGCTTTGGCCGGTCTGATTCTAAATGGTTTGGGAACGCTTTGCGCGTTACCGTTCCATTAATCGGAGGTCCTATGGAAAAAGAAAAGCTTTCCTATAAACTGGAAGTTTTTGAAGGCCCCATGGATTTACTCCTGTCCCTGATCAGTAAACACAAGCTGGATATTTATGACATTCCCATTGTGGAACTGGTGGACCAGTACCTTGCTTATGTTCGTGCCATGCAGGCAGAAGACATGGAACTGGCCTCTGAATTTCTGGAAATGGCGGCCCGCCTGGTTTATCTGAAAACCGTTTCCCTTTTGCCAACCCATGAAGAGGCGGAGCAGTTAAAGCAGGAACTGACCGGAGAACTGCTGGAATACCGGGACTGTCAGATTATGGCAGAAAAGCTGAAACAGTCTGCCACCGGATTTGATCTTTACACTAAAGAACCGGATACCATAGAAGCAGATTCTTCTTATGACCTGCTTCATGAGCCGGAAGAACTATACCGTGCTTACCGTCTGGCGCTGGGCAAAGGACGACGCAAATTACCGCCACCGGTGGAATCCTTCACCTTTATTGTAAAAAAGACCGTCGTTTCGGTCTCTTCCAAAATTTCTAAAATTATGGCCCAGTTCGGCACGCGGCGGCGGCAAAGTTTTCGTCAGCTGATTGCCCAGTCGGAATCCCGTTCCGACATGGTGGCCACATTCCTTGCCATTCTGGAACTGATTAAAGACAAAAAAGTAAAAACAGAAGGCACAGGAGAAAACCTTGAAATTACCCTGAAGAGGAGCTGACCCAATGGAGGAAGAACGTCTGCAGGCCGCAGCGGAGGCTGTTTTATTTGCCTCTGGCGAGCCACTTCCTGTCTCTCGTCTGGCAGACGCTTTGGAACTTGATATTCCGGATGCACGGAAGATATTAAATCGCCTGGCACAGGCACTGGATGACCGCGGCAGCGGCGTCTGTTTAAAACAACTGGGAGACCGGTACCAGCTTTGTACCAGGGTGGAATATGCCGAAGAAGTCCGCTCTGTTCTGGAATCACGGCGGAATACGCCATTGTCCCAGGCCTCTTTTGAAGTGCTTGCAGTGGTGGCCTACAACCAGCCGGTTACCAAAGCTTTTGTAGAACAGGTCCGGGGTGTGGATTGCTCCGGCGTTATCAGCACTCTTTGCCAAAAGGGTCTGATTGAAGAACGGGGAAGGCTGGATCTTCCCGGCAAACCTATTGTTTATGGCACAACGCCCGCTTTCCTGCGGTGCTTTTGCATATCGTCACTGGAAGAACTGCCGCCGCTTCCGCAATCGGAAGAACCGGCAGAAAGCGAAGAATCCGCTCCTGCCAATGACGCTGAGAACGAATCTAATGAAATGGGAGGTGTTGTTTTTTGATCATCCTGAAGATCATCATGTGGATTTTTGTCATTTGCCTGGCACTGACTCTGCTGGCTATTCTGGGAATCCTTTGTGCTTTGCTGATCAAAGTACAGCTGCACTTTGATTACGATGGAGAAGAAGCAAAGCTGAAGGTAAAGTATGGCTTTATCGGTATTAAACTGCTTCCGAAGAAGAAAAAGACGGAAGAAGAAATTGCTGCTGCCAAAGCAAAAAGCCAGAAAAAGAAGAACAAGAGAAAATACAAAATGGAACCTCATGTTCGTAAGGCAGTCAATAAAACCAAGGAATCCGTGGAAACCAAGGTTGACAAGAAGGCCGTGGAACGGGAAATCCTGGAACAGGAAGACCTGCTTCTGGAAGCCAACCGCATTGAAGAGGAAGAAGCAAGAATCAACGCAGAAATGGAAAAGACGCAGGCGGATCTGGTTGCAGCAGAAGCTGCCGAACAGGCCGGAACCCCGTTGCCGGATGTTGTGGATAAATCTCGCTTCCAGAAGCTGCAAAGCATTCGGGATTCCTTCCATGCTTTGGACTTTGAAAAGGGTTACAACACCGTCATGAGCTTTGTAAACGGCTTTGACTTTGCTTCCGCTCTAGCTTTAATTAAATTTGCCGGAACCGAAAGCAAAGGTGCATTTGGCAAAGTGGGTAAGCGGATTGTATTCCAGAATGTAGATATTACACTGGGGGTTCACGGACCGAACACCGCAGTTACCGCTTTGGCTTATGGTGCTGTTGATTCTGTAGCCGTACCGGCTTTGGAAAAATTCGTCAGCACGGCTAATGTCAAGAAGTCTTCCATTGATATTCATCCGGAATTCCTGGATGAAAAGGACAATGCGGAAGTACACGTAAAAGTGGGCCTTCGTCCACTTTATGTGGTATCTCCTCTGGTGCCGCTTGCCTTTAAGGTAGGAAGCAAGGCAATTCCGTTTGTTTCCAAGACCAGCAAGCAGATTCAGAAGAATAAAGAGCTTCTGGAAAAAAAGACGGAAGCCAAGTTAAATCAGCAGTACGCTGAAATGGATTAACAGACAGGAATGACAAACCATGGCAAGTCAAAACCCCGCAGATCTGCTGGCATCCAGCTTTGAAAAGATTAAGCAGGCAATCAACGTAAATATTGTTATGGGGGAACCCCTGGATACCGGTCTCGGTATGACCGTTATTCCGGTTTCCAAAGTAACCTATGGGTTTACATCCGGGGGAACAAAAAGCAGTTCCCATAAGGCTGATGAGGAAAGCGCCAGTGGTGGTTTTACCATGGAACCGGTTGCCTTTCTGATTGTGCAGGATGGGGACGTTACAGTAAAGCAGATCGGTCAGCCGGATTCTTCCGGATCCAAAGCAATGGATCTGGTTCCCGGTATGTTTGACAAAGTAACCGGGTTTGTCAAAAAGTAAGAAGTATTTTGTTGCAGCCATCCGGCTTCCGGCCGGATGGTTGCATTGTCGTTCTAATGGAGTATTACTATGGCAGCAGAACTAGTCAGATTACAAAAATATATGGCTGAGTCCGGTGTGGCATCCCGCCGCAAAAGCGAAGAATTGATCAGCGCCGGCAAAGTAAAGGTAAACGGGCAGGTTGCCCACATCGGGGACAAAATTGATCCCAAACATGACAAGGTAACAGTGCACGGCAAACCAATTCAAAAGGAATCTGAGCTGTATTATGTTATGCTGCATAAGCCGCGCGGCTTTGTTACCACCATGTCTGATGAACAAAACCGCAAGTGTGTGGCGGAACTGGTCAAAGATGTGCCGGCAAGGATTTACCCAGTCGGCCGTCTGGATCGGGAATCGGAAGGCATGCTGCTTATGACCAATGACGGAGAATTTGCCAATCAGATGATGCATCCGTCCAGGCATGTACCGAAGATTTACCGTGTTACCGTTCGGCCTGACGTAACGGAGGACATGGTAAATCAGTTGATGACCGGCATGATGATTGACGGCCGCCAGACCCTGCCGGCAGAGGTTCATATTGTCAGCCGGGAGCCAAATCGCGTGGTTATGGAATTAACTCTGGTAGAGGGCCGGAACCGGCAGATCCGGAAGATGTGTGAAAGCCTTGGCCTGGAAGTGGCCCGGTTAAAACGCATTGCCATTGGCCCGGTTAAACTGGGTATGCTGCAACAGGGAAAATGGCGGTATCTGACGCCGCAGGAGGTTAAGTCGCTGAAACTGGAAGCAAAGCACTCTGCCCGGGAACGGACACATCGGTAAGGCTTTTCTGCTTTCCCTGTGGCGGTTGCAGGAACCTATGAAAGCTAGTATAATATTTAGGATATTTTATGCCCTTGAAACGGAGATATAGTTTATGATCAGAAGTATGACCGGTTTTGGTCGGGCACAGTGCGCTACGGAAGAATGCAGTATTACTGCGGAACTGCGCAGTGTCAACCACCGGTATTTTGAATTAAGTACGCGTCTGCCAAGACAGTACTCCTTCCTGGAAGAAAAGGTAAAATCCTATCTGCAGGACCGTATTTCCCGCGGTAAAGTGGAATGTAATCTTTACGTAGAACTTTATCAGGATGCCAATGTTACTGTTCGGGTCAACCAGACACTGGCTGCCGGTTATCTTGCTGCTCTGGAAGAGCTTTCGGAATCCCTGTCGGTTCCAAATACCATTAACGCCTTGAATTTAGCCAAATTCAATGATGTTCTTTCCGTGCAAAAGGAAGAGGCAGATGAAGACGCTGTCTGGGCTTTGGTCCTTCCGGTTCTGGAAGAAGCAACCGACCGTTTCCTTGCCATGCGGGAACGGGAAGGACAGAAGCTGAAAGAAGACGTTCTGGAAAAAGCAGATTCCATTCTGGAAGACGTCCGCTTTGTGGAAGCACGATCTCCGGAAACCGTAAAGGAATACCACGAAAAACTGAAAGCAAAGGTACAGGAACTACTGGCAGATGCTTCCGTAGACGAAGGAAGACTGTTAACAGAAGTTGCCATCCATGCAGATAAAGTGGCTGTAGACGAAGAAACCGTCCGGTTACACAGTCACATTGACCAGCTGAAATCCATGCTGGAAGAAGAAGAGGCTGTAGGCCGTAAAATGGACTTTCTGGTACAGGAAATTAACCGGGAAGCCAACACCATTGGTTCCAAAGCCTCGGATTTGGAAATTACAGCCAAAGTCTTAGACATTAAGGGAAAAGTAGAAAAAATTCGCGAGCAGATTCAGAACATAGAGTAAACATTTTCTGAAGTGGGGGTTTTCTCTTTGAAGTTAGTAAATATCGGCTTTGGCAACGCGGTAAATGCAGATCGTGTTATTGCAATGGTCAGCCCGGATTCGGCGCCCATTAAGCGAATTGTACAGGACTGCAAGGAACGGGGTACCTTAATTGATGCTTCCCATGGCCGCAAAACCAAAACGGTTATTTTAATGGACTCAGATCATGCGGTCCTTTCGTATCTTCAACCGGAAAATTTAATACATCGGATGAATGAAGACGAAGAGGAGGCAGCAGAAGTATGAGTGAAGGATTCTTGCTGATTCTTTCCGGTCCCAGCGGCTCCGGTAAAGATACCGTAATTGACTGCCTGCTGAAGCGGGATGACCAGATTGTCTGTTCGGTTTCCATGACCACACGGAAGCCCCGTCCCGGAGAACGGGACGGTGTCAATTACTTCTTTGTTTCCAAGGAAGAGTTTGAACGGAATATTGCACAGGACGAAATGCTGGAATGGGCAAAGTACGGGGAGAACTATTACGGGACTCCCAAAACCCCAATTCTGAAATGGATTGCAGAGGGGAAAACGGTCATTCTGAACATTGAGGTACAGGGCGCCGGCAAAATTAAAGAGCAAATGCCGGAAGTTCGCACCATGTTTTTAATGCCGCCTTCCGTTCAGGCCCTGCGTGCCCGTTTAAAAGGGCGAGGTACGGAATCCGATGAAGAAATTGAAAAGCGGATTGCCATTGCCAGATATGAAATATCTCACGCCTATGACTATGACTACATTATTGTAAATAACCGCCTGGAGGACGCTGTGGAAGGGGTTCTGGAAGTGGTTAACCGAAATCGTGCCATGTTGCGTGGAGAACCAGTCAACAACAGTTACCTGTTTGAATAAAGAAATTAGTAAAGAGGGATAATATTATGTCTAAATACGGATTTAACCCGGAATTAACAGAACTTTTAAAGGGCGAACACGGAGAACGCATCAGTCGTTACTCCCTGGTTAGTGCTACTGCCAAACTGGCCAGAGAAATTTCCGATGATGCCGCCCGCAGAAAGGAAATTTTAACTGAAAAACCGGTTTCCATGGCACTGGAAAAGCTCCTGGATAAGGACTATACCATTGTGGAGCCGGACGAAATTAAGAACCTTTAATTCGTCTGACGGAATCAGGGGGATCCTATGGCTGAAACGGTACTTGCCGGCGTTGCCGTACAGAATTTGTCCTATTCTGTAGACAAACTCTATACCTACGTTGTGGGGCCGAAATTTGCTGACACCTTGCAGGTCGGCTGTCGTGTCATGGTTCCCTTCGGACGCGGAAACGCCTGGCGCCAGGGCATTGTTCTGTCTTTGCACCGTGCGGAACAAGCGGAAGATTATATGAAAGAAATTGCAGCGGTGCTGGATCAGGCACCGCTGCTTGACGTAAAGCAGCTTTCGTTAGCTGCTTACCTGAAAGAGCGGACTTTTTGTACGCTGTTTGATGCCGTCCGGGTTATGTTCCCGCCCGGCATCAATCTGAAAACCAGGGTAGCCTATGCGCTGAAGCAGTTTCCGGATCCGGAAGGGAAATCGGAACTGACAGCCGACCAGATGCAGGTGCTGGAGTATTTACGTCACCGGAAGGGCTACGTAAAGAAAACGGCTATCTGTGCTGACCTTGGTCTGGACTCTTCTTCGGATGTCTTGGAACGCTTATACAAAGCAAACTATCTGTTGCGGGACTATGATGCCATTCGTAGCGTAGGAGATGCTGCGGTTCGCATGATCCGTTTAGCGGAACCCTACCAGACAGAAGAAGGCTTGGAACAGTATCCGGAAAAATTAACCGCAAAGCAAAAAGCGGTTGCAGAGGAACTGCAACGCTGTGGCTCCTGTTCGGTAAAAGAACTGTGTTATTTTACCGGGGTAACAGAGGCTGTACCAAAGGCGTTGGTAAAAAAAGGCCTTGCCATTACCTATGATAAGGAAGTATATCGCCGGCCGTATGAAAAGAATGCAACGGATACATTGCCCATTTCTTTAACAGAGGAACAACAGACTGCGTTTGAAGGCTTGCTGCAAAAAAGTCAGCAGGGCGGCGGGGCAGCTTTGTTATATGGCGTAACCGGAAGCGGTAAAACGCAGGTGTATCTGAAACTGATAGATGCCCTGCTGCCGACCGGGAAAGGCATTTTGGTTATGGTGCCGGAAATTTCCCTGACCCCGCAGACATTGCATCTGTTTTATTCCCGGTACGGCAGCAAAGTGGCTGTGTTTCACAGTGCCTTGTCCCAGGGGGAACGCCTGGACGAATGGAAACGTGTCAATCAGGGACAGGCCCAGATTGTAGTCGGTACCCGATCTGCCGTTTTTGCCCCATTTCGGGAACTTGGCCTGATTATTATGGACGAAGAGCAGGAACACACGTATCAGAGTGAGCAAAGCCCGCGGTATCACGCCAGAGACGTGGCTAAGTTCCGCTGTGCCCAGGACAAGGCACTGCTGGTACTGGCTTCCGCCACGCCCAGCTTTGAAAGCTACACCGCCGCCCTTTCCGGACGGTATGATTTCTATGAATTAAAAAACCGCTATGGCACTGCAAAACTGCCGGAGGTTACGGTGGTAGATCTTTGCAAGGAACGCCGGAATGGAAACACCAGTCAGATTAGCAAAGTACTTTATACAGCGTTGGCTGAGAATCTGAAAGAGGGCCGGCAAAGCATTTTACTGCTGAATCGCCGGGGATATCAGACCTTTGCAGAATGTACTTCCTGCGGTGCAGTGGCCACCTGTCCCAATTGCAGTATTTCCCTGACATATCACCGTGCCAATCGGCGATTAATGTGCCACTATTGCGGGTATTCCATTCCTTTTACCAGGCACTGCTCTTCCTGTGGCCAGGAAGAAGTACGGTATACCGGCAGCGGTACGCAGAAGGTAGAAGAGGAACTGCAGGAATTGTTCCCGACTGCTTCACTGCTCCGTATGGACACGGATACCACCATGCAGAAATATGCCTATGATGAAAAGTGGGCAGCGTTTCAGCAGGGACAGTATGATATTATGATAGGGACGCAGATGGTAGCCAAGGGCCTGGACTTTGAAAAAGTGACCCTGGTTGGCGTCCTGAATGCAGATAAAGAGCTTTATAACGACGATTACAAAAGCCTGGAACGCACCTTTGACCTGATTACCCAGGTGGTAGGGCGCGCCGGCCGTGGACAATATGCCGGAAGGGCCATTATCCAGACCCTGAATCCGGAAAACGAAGTCATTCGTCTGGCGGCCAGACAGGATTATAAAGCCTTTTACCAAACGGAAATTGCCATCCGGAAAGCCATGGCTTATCCACCATTCTGCACTTTGGTCTCGGTTGGATTCCATGGAAAACAGGCAGAAACAGTGCAATGTGCGTCTGCGTTCTTTTTGCAATTGCTGAAAGAAAAGACAGAGGATTTCCCGGAGGTAAAGCTGATTGCACTGGGCCCTATGGAAGAACGGGTGTTTAAATTAAACGGAAAGTACCGGTACCGTTTGCTCATTAAATGCAAAAATAACCGGATGTTCCGCAATTTACTTTCCACAGTACTTCTGGATTTTTCCAAAAGCAGAAAGAGTAACGGGGTACAGACCATTGTTTCGGTGGAAAGCTGAAGCGGCGGAATCAGGTACATCGCAAAAGGAAATAAAAAATAAGAAATAACGTCAGAAACAGAGGATTTAAGAATTATGGCACTTCGCAAAATTATTACTAAAGAAAATTCCATGCTACGAAAGACCAGCCGCCCGGTTACCAAATTTGACGACCGCCTGGCTATGCTGCTGGATGATATGGCGGAAACGATGTATGCGGCGGACGGCGTCGGACTGGCTGCGGTACAGGTTGCCACCCTGCGTCGCGCCATTGTCATTGATGTCGGAACCGGACTCATGGAACTGGTTAATCCGGAAATTCTGGAGACGGAAGGGAAACAGTGCGCTGAAGAAGGATGCCTGTCCATTCCGAATGAATATTATGAAACCATTCGCCCGGAAAAGGTAAAGGTAAAAGCCCAGGACCGGCATGGCGAATGGCACGAATATGAAGGAGAAGGACTGCTTGCCAGATGCTTCTGTCATGAAATTGACCATTTGGACGGCGTCCTGTTTATAGATCGGAAGAATCCACACCCAACGCCGTTGGAAGATGTGGAAGTTGAGGAAGATGCAGAATGAGAATCGTTTTTATGGGAACCCCGGATATTGCATCCACGGTTCTGGAACGGCTGATTGCAGATGGCCATGATGTGTGCGGCGTGTTTACGCGGATGGATAAGCCACAGGGCCGCCATCAGGTTCTGACGCCACCGCCGGTAAAAGTAACTGCCTTGGAACATAATATTCCGGTTTATCAGCCAAAGACACTCAAAAACGGGGAAGGAATGCCCATTCTGGAAGAATTACAGCCAGAGGTTATTGTGGTTTGTGCCTATGGCTTGCTGCTTCGTTCGGATGTGCTTCACTTTCCGAAGTATGGCTGTTTAAATGTACATGCTTCCCTGTTACCAATGTATCGGGGAGCGGCACCCATTAACTGGGTTATTTTAAACGGAGAAACGGAAACCGGTATTACCATCATGCAAATGGATGAAGGCCTGGATACCGGAGACATGTTATATCAGAAAAAGATTTCCATTGAACCGGATGAAACCGCCGGGGAATTGTTTGACCGCATGGCCGCGCTTGGCGCAGATGCCATGTCGGAGGCTTTGGTGAAACTGGAAGCTGGAGAATTACATCCGGTTCCCCAAACGGGGAAAAGCTTTTATGCTTCCATGCTTTCCAAAAAGGATTCTCCCATTTGCTGGGCCAGAACGGCACAGGAAATCCACAATCAGATTCGTGGATTGTCTCCATGGCCCGGCGCTTCCACTACATTAAACGGCAAAATCCTGAAAATCCATCGGTCTGCCCTGACTCCGGATTCTGTAGTGTGCAATGCCCTGCCCGGCACTGTCTTTACAGAACAGGGGCGCTTGTTTGTTACCTGCAGGGATGGCCGGCAATTGGAACTGCTGGAAGTACAGGCACAGGGTTCTAAAAAGATGAGCGCAGCCGATTATCTGCGTGGCCATGCCATTCCGGACAAAACACGTTTTACCTGGGAAGAGGAGGAGACAACGGTATGACCCCTTATGGTTCCTATTACTTAGGTTCTTATCAGTACAGCACGGAAAGCATGCTTTCTCTTGTGCTGGTTATCCTGTGTGCCATTGCTGCTGCCATTGCTTCGGCTAAGGTTAGCAGTACCTATAAAAAATATGATCGTGTTCCGTCTTCCAGACGCATTACTGCAGAGCAGGCGGCACGCATGGTTTTGCAACGGGCCGGTATTATGGATGTACAGGTACAGCACATTCAGGGCAACCTGACTGACAATTATAATCCCAAGACAAAGATACTCAGCCTTTCGGACAGCACCTATGGGCACAGCTCTATTGCTGCCATCGGCGTTGCCTGCCATGAAGCCGGTCATGCCATTCAGCATGACAAGGGGTATCTGCCCATCAAAATACGGAACGCCTTAATTCCTGTATGTAACTTCGGAACCTATGCCGGCATTCCGCTGGCCATTATTGGTGCTGCCCTTGGACGGGAAAGCATTGTTGTATTTGGCCTGCTACTGTATTCTGCCATTGCCATTTTTCAACTGGTAACGCTTCCGGTAGAACTGAACGCCAGTCATCGCGCCATGGAACAGATGCAGGAAAGCGGTTTACTTACCGGTGAAGAATTAAAAGGTGCCCGGAAGGTGCTGACGGCAGCCGCCATGACCTATGTGGCGGCAGTTGCCAGTGTACTGGCCAACTTGTTGCGTTATACCGTTCTGCTGTTGGGCCGTAGCCGGCGGGATGACTAAAGGAGAAGCGCATGAACTCTGCACGTCAGCAGGCGTTTACCTGCTTACTTCATATTCAGAAAAATCAATCCTATTCCAATTTGGCTATTGCCGGTGTCCTGAAGGAGAATTCCCTTCCGGATGCCGACAAAGCGCTTTTTACCACTCTGGTTTACGGTGTGGTAGAGCGTAAACTGACTCTGGATTATAACTTACAACTCTATTTAAAACAGCCACTGAAGAAACTGAACCCCAAAGCGTATACAGCCCTGTTACTGGGAGCTTACCAGCTTCTTTTTCTGGACAAAATTCCGCCCCATGCGGCCATCAACGAAAGCGTAAAACTGGTTAAATCCAACGGGGCTGCGTTTGCTTCCGGCCTGGTTAACGCCATTTTGCACAAAGTTTCTGCCGCAGGTTTGATGCTTCCGGAATTGCCGGAGAACAGCACAACGGAGGACCAGCAAAAGTACTACAGCATCCGGTATTCTGTCCCACTTTTTTTGGTGCAGCTCTGGTGGCAGGCTTACGGAAAAGAAACCACACTTGGCATTTTGCAGGCTTCTTTGGGCGCACCACCCCTGTATGCAAGGGTTAACACTACTAAAATTACAGCGGTGGAACTGACTCGCCGGCTAAAAGACGAAGGGGTCACGGCGGAACCCTGCAGTGCTGTAGAAGATTGCCTGTTGCTGACTGGGGTATCTGCCGTAGAAAAATTACCTTCGTTCCGGGAAGGTTTGTTCCATATTCAGGATTTGTCCTCGCAGCTGTGCTGTGCCAGACTGGACCCTTCCCCGGGCGATGTAGTCCTTGACCTATGCGCTGCTCCCGGCGGCAAAAGCTTTACCCTGGCTGAGCGGATGCAGGGGCAGGGGACAGTTTACTCCTTTGATTTGCATCCGCACCGGGTAAAGCTGATTGCCGATGGAGCAGCCAGGCTGGGACTGCCCAATGTGCAGCCCCGCCAGGGAGATGCCACTGTGTTTAACCAGAATGTGGAGTTGGCTGACAAGGTATTGGTAGATGTCCCTTGTGCAGGTTTGGGCATTATTGGAAGAAAGCCGGAAATTCGTTATAAGGATGCGGCTTCAATTGACGATTTGCCGGGCCTGCAATATAATATTTCTGATGTTGCTTCCTCTTATTTGAAACCGGGAGGAAGACTGGTTTATTCCACCTGTTCCCTGAACCCGGCGGAAAATGAAAAAGTCGTGGAACGGTTTCTGCAGGGGCATCCGGATTTCCGGCTGGTTCGCATGGAAACGGTGTTCCCACAGACGTATCACGCAGACGGTTTCTTTATTTCAGTATTGGAAAAAATGGAGAACTGAGCTTGGAAAAACTAGATCTGAAATCCATGACTCTGCCGGAACTGCAGGAAACGCTGACGGCACAGGGACTTCCGAAGTTTCGTGCCGGACAGATTTATACGTGGCTTCATCAGAAGCAGGCAGAATCTTTTTCGGAAATGACCAATCTTTCCAAAGACTTACGGAGTTCTTTGGAACAGCAGTATGAGCTTTACAACTGCCGGATTTTACAAAAGCTGGTTTCCCGGCTGGACGGCACCATAAAATATCTGTTTGAACTGAATGACGGGGAAACCGTGGAAACCGTACTCATGAAGTATAAATACGGATATTCCATCTGTGTTTCCAGCCAGGTCGGCTGTAACATGAAATGCCGCTTCTGTGCGTCCACCATAGACGGCTGTGTCCGGGACCTGCGGGCTTCCGAAATTCTGGCACAGGTTTATGCCGCTACCAGGGATACCGGAATCCGGATTTCCCACCTTGTTATGATGGGCATGGGCGAGCCACTCATGAACTATGACAACGTCCTTCGCTTTTTAGAACTGATTACCGATGAAAAGGGTTACAATTTAAGTGCCCGGCATATCAGTATTTCCACTTGTGGCATTGTGCCACGCATTTATGACTTAATTGCATTGCATCCGCAATTCACCTTATCTGTTTCCTTACATGCACCCAATGACACGGTCCGGAATCAGATTATGCCGGTCAATAAAAAATGGACCACAGAGGAATTGCTGCAGGCCTGCCGGGACTACACCGCAGCCACATCCAGACGAATTTCCTTTGAATACGCCATGATGAGCGGCGTAAATGACACGGATGAGTGTGCCAAAGAGCTTGCCGGAAAATTAAAAGGCATGCTGTGCCACGTTAATTTAATTCCGGCTAATGAAGTACGGGAAAATGATTACGTACGAAGCTCTGCAGAACGTTTGCAGGCATTTTCAAAGATTCTGGAAAAATACGGTATTACCACAACCGTGCGTCGGACGCTCGGCTCTGACATCAATGCATCCTGCGGACAGCTCCGCAGAAAAAATAAAGGAAAGGAGGAAAACTCATGAAGATTATTGCAAAGACGGACATCGGAAAGTCCCGTTCCACCAATCAGGATTCCTATGCAGCCGGAGAATTTCGTAACGGCGTTGCCTGGGTTGTTGTCTGTGATGGTATGGGCGGAAATGCCGGCGGCAATGTGGCCAGTTCCACCGCTGTTAAGTATATTTCCGAACGCATCACCGGTGCTTACCGTGAAAATATGAGTTCTTCCTCTATCCGCAACCTGTTGCTGACCGCCATCACCAATGCCAATTATGAAATTTTTGACCTTGCTATGGCTCGGGAAGAATTACAGGGAATGGGAACTACGGTTGTAGCTGCCATTATTACGGAAACCACTCTGTTTGTTGCCCATGCCGGTGACAGCAGAGCATATATCATATCTGATCACAGTCTGAAACAGGTAACTAGGGACCACTCCATCGTACAAAACATGGTAGAACGTGGTGAAATTACAGAAGCGGAAGCCAGTACGCATCCGCGGAAGAATCTGATTACACGGGCTTTGGGTGTGGATGAAAATTTGAAGGTGGACTTCACGGAAGAGGACACTTCTCCGGAAGATATCTTCCTGTTCTGTACGGACGGTCTGACCAACTTCGTATCAGATGAAGCCATTTTTGATTTGGTTCGCAAGGATCCGAATCCGGATCTTGCCAGTAAGCTGGTGGCTGCTGCCAACCAGGGCGGCGGGGGAGACAATATTACGGTTGTCACCATTGCTTACTGACTTACCCTATCGGATTACAAGGAGAGAAACTAATGGATAATTACGTTGGAAAGCGATTAGACGGACGCTACGAAATCCGTGAAATCATCGGCGTTGGCGGAATGGCTGTAGTATATAAGGCCTATGACAACATTGATGACCGGATTGTTGCCATTAAAATCTTAAAAGAAGAGTTTTTGGCTAATGAGGAATTCCGCAGACGTTTCAAAAATGAATCCAAAGCCATTGCGGTTTTATCCCATCCAAATATTGTAAAGGTATATGACGTCTCCTTAGGTGACAAGCTCCAATACATTGTTATGGAGTATGTGGAAGGGATTACCCTGAAGGAATATATTGAACAACAGGGTGTTATCAACTGGAAAGAAGCCATCCATTTCTGTACACAGATTCTGCGTGCGCTGCAGCATGCCCATGACAAGGGAATTGTGCATCGGGACATTAAGCCGCAGAATATTATGCTGCTTGCCAACGGTACCATTAAAGTAACGGACTTCGGAATTGCCAGATTCAGCCGCGGGGAAACCCGTACCATGTCAGAATCGGCCATTGGTTCTGTTCATTACATCAGTCCGGAACAGGCCCGCGGTGAAATTACGGATGATAAAGCCGATATCTACTCCGTTGGTGTTGTTCTGTATGAAATGATTACCGGCCGTCTTCCGTTCGAATCTGACAGTGCGGTTTCGGTTGCCATTATGCAATTGCAAAGTGAAGCCACACCGCCACGGGAAATTAATCCCGATATACCGGTTGGCCTGGAACAGATTACGCTGCATGCCATGGAAAAAAGTACCAAAAACCGGTATCAGTCTGCGGCAGAAATGCTGCTGGATTTGGATGAACTGAAACGGAATCCGGCTATTAAATTTGACTACAGTTATTTCATTGATAAGGAACCGACCAAATTCATTAATCGGGACGCTATTTACAGCGGAATGGCTTCGGAAGCGTCCAAACAACAGCCGGTCCGTCCCATTGTTATTCCGTCTAACAGCACTGCCGGAAAGCAGAAACAGAGCGCAGCAGCTCAGGAAAAAGCAGAACAGCAAAGAAAAGAAGAACAGAAAAAGAAAGCCATCATCGGTAGCGTAATTGGCGTGCTGGTGGTTCTGCTGATTGTTGCCGTAGTTCTGATTCTGAAGGATTCTGTTGGCGGCAACAAGGTAGAAGTACCGAAGTTTGTTGGCATGAATTATGCAGAAGAAGTGCAGGGCCGTTATGATGACTTTGAATTTGAAGTTAATTATGTTCAGTCTACAGATTATGCTAAGGGTGTCGTTTGCAAACAGTCTCCAAGAAATGGAAAACGTGTTTCCAAAGGTTCCACTATTACACTGGAAGTTGTTTCCAACGGCCTGAGCGTTGCGGTAGAAGATGTTTCCGGTAAAACGGAGTCACAGGCTACCCGTGCGCTGAAGCAGCAGGGCTTTGTTGAAATTAACGTGGAGACAGAGTACAACACGGATGTTACCAAAGGAACCGTTATCCGCACAGATCCGAAAGCAGGTACCACTGCTGACACCTCAGACCCAATCATTATCTACGTTGCAACAGATGTCAACGAAAATGAACGGGAAGTGCCGGATGTAGTCGGCCTGAACTATGTTACGGACCAGACTTCGGTAAAGGCTTTCTTTACCGAACAGGATCTGAATATTGGAGAGGTTACGTATAAAGACTCCTCCAAGGCGAAGGGCTATATTATTTCCACGGATCCGGAAGCCGGAACCAAGATTGATGCCGGCTCTACAGTCAGCCTGGTTGTCAGCTCCGGTCAGCAGTCGCTGGATATTACGGTAACCCTGCCGGTAGACATGAAGACCAGAACCTATAAGCTGTACGTTAACAATGAACTGGTAAAGGAAACTTCTGTTCTTTGTAACGGAAGCAACTACACTTCCACCATTAGCGGCAGTGAAGATGGACAGTCCGTAGAAGTTACACTGGATGGCACTACCATTTATACGGGAACCGCCAATTTCGGATCGGAGCCTGCAAAAATGAGCAATGTCAGCCGGAAGAGTTACACCATTCAAAACCTCTTCTAAAGGAAAAGAAAACGGTGACCAAGTTGAATCAGAATCAAGTCCAAGGCACTATTATTAAAGGAATCGGCGGCTTCTACTATGTGGAAGCCGCTGAACGGGTTTATGAATGCAAAGCGCGCGGCAGTTTTCGAAAAGACCGCATTACACCACTGGTAGGAGACCACGTTATTGTGACCTTAAGTGGGGATGACTCCTATCATGCCATAGAAGAAATTCTGCCACGCAGGAACTGTCTTCGCCGGCCACCGGTGGCCAATTTAGACCAACTGTTTATTGTGGTTTCCAGTTGTGAGCCTTCCCCGAATGCATTGGTCATTGACCGCTTAACGGCAATGGCTGTAAAAGCACAGATTGCTCCCATAATCCTGCTGAACAAGGCAGATTTGAAAGCGGTTGATGAATGGGAGGAGGCCTATCAGAAAGCGGGATTTCCGACGCTGGTTGTCAGTGGAAAAACCGGACAGGGCACGGCGGAAATCCGCCGGTTGCTGGCTGGCAAAACCAGTGCGTTTACCGGCAACTCCGGGGTTGGAAAGTCCACCATACTGAATGCGCTGGATCCGTCCCTTGGACTTCCAACCCAGGCAATCAGCCAGAAACTGGGCCGCGGGAAGCATACCACACGGGAGTGTACGCTGCTTCACGTGGCAGATGGGTATGTTGCCGACACGCCCGGTTTTGCCAGCCTGGAGTTTGACAAGTCAGACCTGATCCTGAAAGAAGACCTTCCGGACTGTTTTCCGGAGTTTGCTTCTTATGTGGAGCAGTGTCAGTTTTATCCTTCCTGCCGCCACTTAAATGATAAGGGCTGCGCGGTCAGAAGGGCTGTAGAGGAGGGCAATATTGCCGCTTCCCGGTATGGCAGTTACCGTCTGCTTTATGAAGAAGTAAAGGACATTGCCGAATGGCAGTTAAAATAGACTAATTTTAAAAACCGAACAACAAGACGTTGTAAAGAGGCAATGTTCCCATAAATAAAGGAAAAATATTGTTCGCTTTTGCCCAGCTAATTCTTTTGACTTAGCTGGGCATTTCTTTTAGAATTGAATTGTATGAAGTTGTTCGAACAACTACAGTTCCGAACAAAAGTGACGGTTTCTAATTTGCATAAAAATAGTAAGGAGAACAGAAATGACAGACTACAAAAAATATCTTGCAGAAGAAAGGATTCCAACGGATGTACCGGAAGACGTGGTAGATGAAAACGGAAGATTTTATCACGGTACGTATAAACAGGAATTTGAAAACATGAATTTCCTGCATGCAGACCGGCCCCGCGGGAATCCGAATTTTTTTAACAAAAGCATTTACACCACCTGGGAAGCGGCAGAAGTTGTCTTTGATGACATTGCCATTCTGACCGCAGTATCTCCTATGTTCGGCGGCATGGTCGGCGTTTGCCTAACCCTGCTTTTTGACCGCAAAGCAGGCAAAAAATATGCCTGGATGGGACTTAGCCCAAAGCCTTCCTTTGCCCCAAATCTTCTGCGGGGAAATATAACGGAAGGGAAGAACCCGCTGGATCACGTAAAATTTGTCAATGAATATGACAGGGACAAGGCTTACCTTAGCGGAAAAGGCAAATCTGTTGCCGGTTCCATTTCCTATGATTTGGAATTTACCAGAGCTTCTTTGCCTTCTAATGTGCTGATTCCGTTCCATAAGAACTGCACCCTGTACAGTCAGAAAGATATCTGGTCTGTTACCGGTTCGCTGAAATGGAATGACAAAGTTTATACTGCCAATGAAAATACCTTTGCCACCATTGATGACCACCGTGGATTTTATCCGTTCCATATGCATTATGACTGGGTTGCCACTATGGGCCGTCTGGAATATGATGGTGCTCTTCGACCCTTTGGCTTCAACCTGACACGGAACCAGTCGGTAGATCAGGACCGGTATAATGAAAATCTGATCTTCCTGGATGGCAGAACTTCCCGTCTGCCACCGGTTGTTTTTGAACATGTAACGGAAAACAAATGGCATATTACGGATGAATATGGCATGGTTGACGTATATTATCACATTCAGGACCGTCATCTGACCAAGATTCCACTCATCATGGATTATTCCATTTTCTTTGGCACTTTGGAAGGGTATCTTCTGGATGAAGACGGCAATAAATATGTTTTGGATGGCATGTGTGGCCTGGGCGAAGACAAGTCCACCAACATGTAAGGAGAAAAGAAAGGCAGTCCCCGGGGCAGTTGCTTCAGGGACTGCTTTGCTTTCTCCTGAAACAGGCTTTTCTTTTTGCCTGTTTTTGTTATAATTTACTTCTGTAAAATCCAGGAAGGAGGGAAGTCCGTGAAACAGTCTCGTGCGCATGTAACAGGAACTGTTTTTGGCCTGTTTTTCATTTTGCTACTGCTGCCGTTTTTGGTGTTTAACTGTACCACGTTGGTAAAAGGCTATTTTTCTGACCAGTCTGCAGTACAACTAAGGGAATATCGCTTCTTTTTGGTGTCAGATACCCGTTCGTCAGATGGCATTACGGAACTGGAAAAAGGAGATCTGGCCATGGCCAGACAGGTAGATGTTACCTCTCTTCAACCGGGTAGTTTAATTGCTTACCGTTCCGGAAATACCACGGTTGTCGGCAGCATTGCTTCTGTTAACCAGAGCTCTGCAGATACAGAGCCTACTTTTTCAGTTAACTCTGCAGACGGAAAAAGCACGGCGTATTTGCTGCCTGCCCAGATTGTCGGAGAATATGTCGGACGGAATCAAAGCCTTGGAAAAGGAATTCTGTTTCTGGATTCCACTCTGGGAACCCTTCTCTGCATTGGCATTCCGTGTCTGGTATTCCTGCTTTTGTTTGTCCTGACTGGCCAGAAGAACCACGGAAAAAAGAAGACAGCTGACTCGCCGGAAAAACAGGAGACAGGGGAACAGCCACGTACCATTCCGCCAATTCCTTTAATTTCAGAGGAAGAAAAGAAGAAACTGGAAGAAGCCGTTGCTTCCTTTGAAGCCTTGCAGGCGGAATTGCCACCACTGCCCAAACCCGCTGTTACAGAACCAATAGAAGTGCCGGAAAAAACAGAAGAGCCCGCATCAAAGATAACTTATGTCAGGAAAGTGCAACTGAAGGAGTTGCAGGAAAAGGATGACCATGTGGTTATCATCCGGAAAGGGGAACGGTCATGAAGAAGAATATAGCACTTCGTGTGGCTGCCATTGTTTTCCTGCTGGTTATCATCAGCCTTTGTTTTGTGTGCGAGTTAATGGTTTCCAATGCCGGCCTGGAACATACTTTTTTGCCACAATTTGCCGTTATCCGGCCGGAATTCGCATTATCCCTAGGAGGCCTTTATGCAGGATAAATTGTTACAGGATACCCTGGATCTGTGTACCAAAACCTTAGCGGCGGTTACCACAGAGCTTCGGATAGAACAGTCTGAGGTGCCGCAGTCGGCGTCTCATTTAATCATGGTTAATCTGTGTATGACATCGGAACAGTCCAATGCGGACCCGGTTACATTACAGCAGCAGATTACGCGGACGCTGTCTTTGCGGGATCAGTTGTTAGAACAGGTTAGCGTTAAAAACGTATTGCCCCCGGAGGTGCAATGGACACCAACCGGACCGGCAGACTATGAAGAAAAGTTAAAAGAGCTGGAAGAAAAGACTGCCAATAAGCAGGATGCCAACGGGCTCCGCCAGCTGATTCTGTCTGCCCTGAAAGGGGTGGCACAGATTTGTCAGGCAGCCTATGATGTCGGTTACGAGGATGACGGAATTTCCCTGTTTATGGAGCGCTTGCTGCTTCGGACACTGAAATATAATTTAAGTGTTGGTCTGTTATTCAATCTGGCACTGGAAGTGGGCGGTAATGCCTACCGTGCCATGAACCTGCTGGATCAGGCATGCCAGAGCCGTTATGGCACGGCACGGCTGGTCAATGTAGAACTGGGTGTGCGGAATCATCCGGGCATTCTGGTCTGCGGTCAGAATATTGCCGCTTTGGAGGATATTCTGAAGGCTACGGAAAATCAGGGGATAGATGTCTATACCCATGATGACCTTTACTTTGCCCATAGTTATCCGGAATTGCAAAAGTATGATCATTTTGCCGGCAATTACGGCGGAGCCCGTTTCCGGCAGAAAGAAGACTTTGCTTCTTTCCATGGACCCATTATTGTCACTTCCGGTGGCATGGAAGCACCGGAAGAAAGTTACAAAGACCGGATTTACACCATTGCGCCGGTCTTTTATCCGGGCGTTCCCAATTTAACAAAATCCGATTATGGAAAAGTGGCAGAACAGGCAAAAACCTGCGCTGCTCCGGAAGCCCTGCAGCAGGGTGAACATATTTCCGGTTTCTCCCGTGAAACCTTGCAGCAGATGTCGGACAACCTGATTTCGTCCATGAAAGATGGAACGCTTTCCAAACTGCTGGTTTTGGTCGGAGATGACGAACCGGATGCAGTTTACTTTACGGACCTTTGCAAAGCACTGCCGAAAAACGCGGCAGCCATTACGGCCGGTTCTGTGAAATTCCGCACCATGGGTCTGCAACTCGGCACCCTGCGTGGTATGCCGCGGATTATGGACGCTGGTGGAATTGCGGATTTGTACGCCGTTTTAACGGCTGCCATGAAATTCCAGGAAGGCCTTGGAAAGTTTGATATTAACGGTGTCCCACTTGCGTTTTTTGTTTCATTGGGCAGCAATCTCAGTTATGCGGCGCTGTTATCCATTCTTTATGTTGGTTCCAAGAATGTTTATCTCAGCAAGTTACCGGAATTCTTTACGGAATCCGTATTCTCTATTTTCCAGAAGAACTTCGGACTGCATGTCATTACCACTCCGGAAGAAGATGCAGAGGCACTCTTTACTGTTCATCCGGTACAGGAGGGAAGCATAGATGTCAATATGCTGATTATTGATATCATTGAAAAATACCCGGAAGCAGCTGAAATTTTGATGAGTTGCGGCATGAGCTGCGTCACCTGCGGTTCCGCACTGTATGAATCCTTAGCCGAAGCCTGCATGGTACACGGCCTGGATCCGGAAGATGTCAAGGAAGTACTGGACCATGAACTGGGTCTAGTAGAAGACGACGAATAAGAAAAAGGGCGCGTTATAAAACGCGCCCTTCTGTTTTTGCAATATTTTAATTTACTGGTACCGCTTGGACCAGGCAACCGCCAGCGCATCACAGCGCTCATTCTCCGGATGTCCGGCGTGGCCTTTGACCCAATGAAATTCATATTCGTGTCGGGACAGCTCCGTCAGGAGCTGGTCCCACAGCTCCGGATTCAAAGCCGGCTTGTTGTCTTTCTTGCGCCATCCGTTGGCCTTCCAGGAAGCGGCCCAGCCCTTGGTAATGCCGTTTACCACATACTGGGAATCCGTGGTGATGGTAACATGGCAGGGCCGGTTCAGGGCCCGGAGGCCGCTAATGACCGCCATTAGTTCCATACGGTTGTTGGTTGTTTCCGCTTCACCACCGGACAATTCTTTTTCCACGCCGGCACAGCGGAGAATAGCGCCCCAGCCGCCTGGGCCGGGATTCCCGGAGCAGGCGCCGTCGGTAAACAGCTCCACCCGGGTTAATTCAGTGCTCATGAGATACCTCTTCGTCTTCTTTTAGCTTATTTTTCAGTTGCCATTTTATCATAGCACAGGTTGGCTCTCAAGAGCGTAAAATCGTTGACCCTGCAGGGTTATTATTTTATAATATAGTATCAATGTTTAGCTCCCTACGTCGTGAAATGGCAATGTTTAGCGACCACGTACGGTGGATGAATATTGCACTGAATAAAACAAAAGAAAGGATTTTTTATGGCTCGAAGAAAAAAAGCCCAGAAAGAACTGGTCGGTTCCCCCGTCAGCATTTCGTTTTTGGGCGGTTTAAATGAAATAGGTAAAAACATGACCCTCTTTGACTATGAAGGAGACATGTTTATTTTGGATTGCGGACTGGCATTTCCGGAACCGGATATGCTGGGCGTAGATCTGGTTATCCCGGATTTTACTTACGTAAAAAGAAATGTGGAAAATATCCACGGAATTGTAATTACCCACGGCCACGAAGACCACATTGGCGGACTGGCCTACCTGCTGAAAGAAATTAATATCCCGGTTTATGCAACCTCGTTAACCATCGGCCTGATTAAAGGCAAACTGGAAGAACATGGCTTGCTGGAAACCGCAGAATTACATGTTATCAAGCCGGGAGACCACATAAAATTCGGTGCCTTTGATATCGAGGCTATTCACG
The DNA here is from genome assembly GCA_963640645.1 of uncultured Phascolarctobacterium sp. Taxonomy (GTDB): domain Bacteria; phylum Bacillota; class Clostridia; order Oscillospirales; family Acutalibacteraceae; genus RUG420. The sequence continues at coordinate 104,910 of CAVHZY010000003.1, forward strand.
TAAACCACAGTATTCCGGATGCGCTGGCGTTTGCCATTCGTTCTCCGGCCGGTATCATCATTCACAGCGGTGACATGAAAATTGATACTACGCCAATTGACGGCAACATGATAGACTTGGCCCGCTTTGCGGAACTGGGAAAGGAAGGGGTACTCTGTTACCTTGCTGACTCTACCAATGCCATCAAACCCGGTTATTCCGCTTCTGAAAAAACCGTAGGTGCTTCGTTTGAACGCCTGTTTGCCTCTGCCGGCAAGCGGCGCATTATTGTGGCAACCTTTGCATCCAATATTCACAGAGTACAGCAAATTATTAATGTTGCTAAATCGCAGAAGAGAAAAATTGCCCTGTCCGGCCGCAGCATGGAAAATGTTATGGCAATCGGCGCAGAACTTGGTTACCTGAAAATTCCGGATGGGGTTTTGGTCCCTCTGGATGACATCAAAAACTACCCGCCGGAACGGCAGCTGATTATTACCACAGGATCCCAGGGGGAACCCATGTCTGCCCTGACACGGATTGCCTTCGGCGAACATCGCAAGGTGAATATTACGTCCAATGACTACGTTATCATCTCTGCAACACCAATTCCCGGCAACGAAAAATCAGTCGGCAAGGTGGTAGACGAACTTCTGAAGCGTGGCTGTGAAGTTATCTATGAGCGTATGTATGAGGTTCACGTTTCCGGACATGCCAACCAGGAAGAGCTGAAGATGATGCTGGGCCTGATTCGTCCAAAGTACTTTATTCCGGTTCACGGCGAACAAAAGCACCTGGCCAAGCATAAAGAACTGGCAGAACAGATGGGTATTCCGTCCGGCAATATCATCCTTACCGAAATTGGACGCACCGTGGCAGTTCATGAGTCCGGCATTGAAGTGGTTGGAACCGTTCCTGCCGGCAAAGTCTTTGTTGACGGCTACGGTGTTGGCGATGTAGGTGCCGTTGTCATGCGGGACCGTACCCGTCTTGCACAGGATGGTCTGGTTACCATTGTGGTTACCATGGATCAGGAAACCGGAGAAATTATGGCCGGTCCGGATATTGTATCCCGCGGCTTCGTTTATGTTCGGGAATCGGAAGAACTAATCCAGGATGCACAGGAAATTGCAGCCTGGGCTATTGAAAACTGCCTGGATCAGAACATTCGCGAATGGTCCACCATTAAAAGCCGGATTCGGGATGAAATTTCCCGCCTGATTTACGAACGCACCAAGCGTTCCCCAATGATCTTACCAATTATTATGGAGGTTTAAGTCTTGTCTGTCTGGGTTGTTACTGCCGCTATTGCAGTCCTTGCTTTGCTGACCGGGTCCCTGTTTCATTACAGCCTGACTGTCGGCATTGTAGCGCTGGTCTGCTCATCACTGGTAGCGGTAATAGCCATCAAGTCATACCTGGACCGAAAAAAATATCTGAAAAACCAGGTGGAAAAAATCAATCTTTACTTTTCCACACAGGGTGGCAGACAAACCTATCCAATGCCGGTTGTGGTGGCGGATCATAAAGGCCTGATTCTTTGGTATAACCGTCTTTTTGAAGAGGAAATGGTGCCGGAAGGGACTTTACCCAAAGATCAGCTTTCCCAATACCTTGGGAAAGTTTCTGCCAAAGAAGTGGCAGGAAAGAGGGAAGGATATAATCTGCACCTGCAGAACCGGCAGTATACCATCTATGCCAGTTGTATAGACCCGGAAGAAGAACATCCTTCCTATGCGCTGTTTTTCTTTGATGACACTGAATTAAAAGAAGCAGCAGACAAATATAACCTAAGCAAGCCGGTTGTCATCAAAATCCGGATTGACAATCTGGAAGAGGTTTATAAAAACTTCAAAAACAGTGAATGCGAAGTCATCAGCGGGGAAATTGAAACCCTTCTGGATGACTGGGCAGCCCAGTTTCCCTGTCTGTTCCGCCGGATTAGCGGTGGCGGATATATTATGGTAACAGAAGAACGCTCACTGCAGGTCATGATGGACCATCAGTTTGAAATTCTAAACCGGGTTCATGAGTACCGCTACAAAGACAAGCCCCTGGCCATCAGCCTTAGTATGGGGGTCGGCCGTGGACTGGACCTGAGTCAGAATGATCAGCTTTCCAAACAGGCACTGGAAATCAGCCAGTCCCGTGGCGGAGATCAGGTTACTGTTAACACGGACGGGCAACTGACCTTCTTTGGAGGAACCGTGGTTTCCACAGCCGGGTCCAGTCAGGTAAAAGCCAGAATTATGGCTACCACTATGGCAGATCATATGAAGGCGGTAGATGTGGTTTTTGCTACCGGACATTCCTTTTCAGACTTAGACAGCATCGGCGCCTGCGTTGGCGTTTGGGAAATGGCAAAGGCACTTGGGAAACCGTGTTACATTCTTTGTGACAAAAGCAAAAGTATGGCAAAGAGTCTGCTGACTCGCCTGGAAGACGGGCCATTGCATGACTGCTTGATAGACCGCACGGCAGCACTGAATCTCATGCGCGGAAAAGCAACACTCCTGGTGGTTGTGGATACCCACAGAATGGATTCCTTGGAATTTCCGGAACTGACCAATGGCTTTGACCGGATTGCCATTGTAGACCATCACCGGCGAGTTGCGCACGCCATGGAAAATGTAGTGCTCTTTTATGATGAGCCAAGCGCTTCCTCAGCCTGTGAAATGATTACCGAGTTAATTCAGTACTTACCGGCCGTTATCAATCTGCAACCCTGCTCGGCAGAAGCTCTGCTGTCCGGTATTATGCTGGATACCCGTTGCTTTGTTTTAAGTACCGGAACCAGAACCTTTCAGGCGGCCGCTTTCCTGAAAAGTCATGGGGCGGACACCGTTGCGGTAAAGCAGATGTTCTCCAATTCATTGGAGGCTTATCGGGAAAAGGCCAAAATCTTAAGCAGTGCCGAAACTTATGAGTCCTGCGCCATTGCGGTAGTAACAGATCAGGATCAGCAGGAAATTCGTGCCATTGCCTCACAGGTGGCAGATGAACTTATGAATGTCACCGGCATCAAATCTTCGTATGTTTTGTTTCAGGACAACGGCTGTATTAATATTTCTGCCCGTTCCCTGGGGGAAATGAACGTACAAATACTAATGGAAAAATTGGGCGGGGGCGGCCACTTCACCATGGCGGCAACCCAGCTTTACAATACAACAATGACGGAAGCGGTGGACCGCCTTAAACAGGTCATTCACAACTATCCGGAAAGGGTGTAATTTATGAAAGTAATTTTAAAAGCAGATGTAAAAGGTCTCGGAAAGAAAGGCCAGCTGGTCAACGCTTCCGACGGATATGCCAGAAACTTTTTGTTCCCGAAGAACCTGGCAGTTGCCGCCGACGCACAGAACGTAACCGAAATGAAAAATGCGGAAGCTGCCAAACAATATAAGTATGATACCGAAAAGGCGCAGGCAGAAGGCTTTGCCCGCACCATTGAAGGAAAGACCTTAACCTTCAAGTGCAAGGCCGGCGCCGGCGGCAAAATGTATGGTTCGGTTACCGCCAAGGATGTGGCCGCCAGGATCCGCTCTGAATTCAGTGTGAATGCGGATAAACGGAAGGTCACCGTACCGGAAATTAAAGCCTTTGGAACCTATACCGCTACGGTGAAGCTGTTCCAGGGTGTTACCGCTGAAGTAAAAGTACAGGTTTCTGAAGAGTAAGGATTTTTTGAAATAAGAATTTTTCAGAAGAAAGGAATGTAAGATGCCGGATATGACTGTTACCGACTACAATCTGCCTTACAGTATGGAAGCAGAACAGGCGGTTTTAGGTTGTCTGTTAATGGATCCGACCAGCCTGACCCTGATTCAGTCCCAGGGTTTCCGCGCGGAATATTTTTACCTTCCGCAGCATAAGGCCATTTACGGAGCAATTGTACAAATTGAAACCTCCGGACGGCAGGCGGATGTTCTTTTGGTAGTGGAAAAGCTGAAAGAGCAGAAGGTCTATGACGATGCAGCGGCCAAGACGTATCTTGCCCAATTGGCACAGGTGGTTCCCACAACGGCCAACCTGGAAGCCTATGCTAAGATTGTCAGGGACAAGTTTTATAAGCGGGATTTAATTGCGGTTGCCAAGCAAATTGAACAGGATACCGCAAATGAAGAAGCCGATGCTGACATTTTACTTGATTCCGCAGAACAGAAAATTTATGATATTCGCCAGGGGAAAAGTACCGGGCAGGCCTCCAAACTGGGAGACATTATCATGGACAAAGTCTATGACCGCCTGAACAAGCTGAATTCCCCGGACCGCGAAAAGTATCTTGGATTCACCACCGGCTGGTCCGAACTGGACCGTACCATTGCCGGGTTGAATAAATCTGACCTGATTATTGTCGGCGCCCGTCCGGCCATGGGTAAAACCTCTTTTGCCCTGAACATGGCACGGAATGCTGCGGTTATTGCCGGAAAGAAAGTATTATTCTTCTCTTTGGAAATGACCAAGGAACAGCTGGCGCAGCGTGTTATCAGCACGGAAGCCCGGATTTACGGGCAGAAAATGCGAACCGGTGCGTTGGACGAAAATGACTGGCTGCGGTTATCTACGGCAACTTCTGCCCTTAGTACGGCAGAGTTGTACTTTGATGACACATCCAATATTACCGTCAATGAAATGAAGGCCAAAATTCGTCGGATGAAAGACGTGGACTTGGTTATTGTAGACTATCTGCAGTTAATGAAATCCGCAACCCGCACGGAATCCCGTGTACAGGAAGTATCCGACATTACAAGAAATCTGAAGTTGATGGCAAAGGATTTAGAGGTCCCTGTGGTTGTCCTGGCGCAGCTGTCCCGTGGAACCGAAGGCAGAGGGAAAAGCCATGAACCACAGCTGTCTGACCTGCGTGAATCCGGCTCCATTGAGCAGGACGCCGATATCGTCCTGATGCTGTATCGGGAAGACTATTATTCCGACGGCAGCGCGGACGCGGAAAACATGGAAAAGGAAATAGACAAAGTGCAGATTAAAGTGGCCAAGAACCGTCACGGTCCAACCGGAGACATTTACCTTGGCTGGAATGCCGACTTTACGCTGTTTTCTACCATTGAAACAAGACATGATGATTTCTAAGGTACGCGCATTTCTGAAGCAGGAACAGTTGCTACAGACCGGACAATGGGTCATCCTTGCTTTATCTGGCGGAGCAGACTCCGTAGCCCTGCTTTCTGTTTGCAGGGAATTGCAGGATGAATATGACCTGCATCTGCTGGCCGCCCATGTAAACCATGGAATCCGTGGGAAAGAGGCAGACCAGGATGAAGCCTTTTGTCAGTCTTTGTGCAAGCAGCAGAGTGTGGAACTCCGTGTTCTGCATGCAGATGTTCCCAACTTAGCCAGACAGGCCGGCGTTTCGGAAGAAACCTGTGGCAGGGAAGTCCGTTACCGGTTTTTTCAAACCCTGGCAGAGGAACTGATGGCAGCCGGTGTGCCGGCACAGAAAATCCGAATTGCCACAGCCCACACGGCACAGGATGCGGTGGAAACCATGCTGTTCCACCTGGCCAGAGGAACCGGGTTAACCGGTCTCTGTGGAATTCCTGCCGCCAGAGGAAATATAATCAGACCGCTTCTTACCTGCACGCGTGCAGACATTGAAGCTTACTTACAAGAGCGGCAACTGCCGCATAGGGAAGACAGTACCAATCAGGACATTTCTTATGCGCGTAACCGTATTCGCCACCAGGTATTGCCGGCATTAGAAGCCTGCAATGACGGTGCCCTCCGGAATATGCTTCGTTGCATGGAACTTCTGCAACAGGATGAAGCCTATCTGGAAGAACAGGCAGATCTCCTTTACGCTTATGCAAAAGTAGCGGGGAAAGACGCCTACTATGCAGACCGGCTGTCTGCAGCGCACCCCGCCGTTTTAAACCGTGTGCTGGCGTCCGTCCTGTCCGAAGTCTGCGGTCAGGATCTGACGGCAGGACACATTGCACAGGCGGCTTCGCTGCTGACCACAGGCGGTCAGATGCAAATTCCCACCGGAGCCTACGTCCGGGTTCGGGACAATGAATTCTGTGTACTCCGGCAATTGCCGGATACCCATCCGGTATCTGACTTTGCCGTTACTGGTGCCGAAGAGGTAATTTTACCCATCGGTACCTTTCGGTATCGGGTTTTTCCGAACCCGGACCGGGGGCTCCGCCCCAATGCAGCGGCGCCAGGTTATGCGTGCCGGCTGGATTTTGACAAAATCGGGCCGTTTACGCTGCGCAACCGCCGCCCCGGAGACAGGTTTACTCCTGCGTTCCGGAAAGTGACCAAATCGCTGAAAGCCCTGTTCAATGAAGCCGGAATTCCACCGGAAGATCGCTCCGGTGTTCTGCTGATGGAAGCAGACGGCGAAATTGTGTGGATCCAGGGATTTGGTCCCTCGGAATCCGTCCGTGTTCGGACGGAAACCAAAACCATTATGGAAATTATACTGAATTAGGAGGCCCGCAATGGCAAGTGAACAAATGTCAAATGACATTGACCGCATCCTGTTATCGGAACAGCAGATTCAGGAAATTGTGAATCGTGTTGGTCAACAGATTACAGAAAATTACCGCGGCAAAAAATTGGTACTGGTGTCCGTACTGAAAGGCTCTGTCGTCTGGATGGCAGATCTGATGCGCGCCATTGACCTGCCGGTAGAAATTGACTTTATGGTGGTTTCCAGTTATGGAAAAGGAACCACCTCCGGTCGTGTCAAAATCATCAAAGACCTGGATCTGGACCTGTCCGGTCTGGATTTGCTGATTGTAGAAGATATTCTGGATACCGGTAATACGCTTTATTCTTTAATGCAGTTACTTTCCACACGTAATCCGAAATCCATTAAAATCTGTACCTTTTTAGACAAACCGGACCGTCGGGTAGCCCCCATTACTGCGGACTACGTTGGCGCAATTGTGCCGGATGAATTTGTTGTTGGCTACGGTTTGGATTACGACCAAAAATACAGAAACCTTCCGTATCTTGGCGTTTTAAAGCCTGAAGTATACGGAAAGTAAGGAGGACCACTACCTTGGACCAGAACAGAACCCCGGGAAGCCCAAATCAGGATCCGAAAAAGCGCAGCAATCTGATACAGACCATTATCTGGATTGTTTTACCGCTGCTCCTTGTGGTTTCCATGTACTTTACCTTCAATTCCAGCTCCACCAGGGATTCCAAGAAATACTATGAAGTAATTTCTTATTTCCAACAGGGCGAAGTAACGGAATACACTCTGAACATTTCCACCGGAAAGCTGTCTTATACGCTGGAAGGGGAATCGGAGGCACGTACCTATACTGTGCCGTCCGTAGATTTGTTCGTCAATGATACCCATGACAGTATCATGGAGTACAATGAAGAACATCCGGATAGTCCTATCAAAGTGGATTATCAGGTAACCAAATCTACCGGCTGGCTGTCCCAGTTGCTGCCGGTTATCTTCTCTACCGTGCTGATTATTGTGGCCTGTATCTGGATTATGCGCCGCATGAACACCACCATGATGAACGAAAATAACCGTGCGCTCGGATTTGGCAAGGCACGCATTAAAAAGGGCGATGAAGTTTCCGAAAAGAAAACCTTCGCTGATGTAGCAGGTGCGGATGAAGAAAAAGAAGAACTGAAGGAAATTGTTGATTTCCTGAAAGACCCGCACAAATATGATGCTCTTGGCGCCAGAATTCCAAAGGGCGTTTTGTTAGTAGGCCCTCCGGGCACCGGTAAAACCCTTCTTGCAAGAGCTACCGCAGGGGAAGCAGACAGACCGTTCTTCTCCATTTCCGGTTCCGACTTCGTAGAAATGTATGTCGGTGTTGGTGCTTCCCGTGTTCGTGACCTGTTTGACAACGCCAAGAAGAATGCACCTGCCATTATCTTTATTGATGAAATTGACGCTGTTGGCCGTCACCGTGGTGCCGGTATGGGCGGCGGTCATGATGAACGGGAGCAGACCCTGAACCAGTTGCTGGTTGAAATGGACGGCTTTGCCGGAAATCTGGGAATTGTTGTTATTGCTGCAACCAACCGTCCTGACATTTTGGACCCGGCCCTGCTTCGTCCCGGCCGTTTTGACCGTCAGATTACCGTAAATTATCCGGATGTGGTTGGCCGTGAAGCCATTCTGAAGATTCACGCCAAAAACAAGCCAATTGCTCCGGACGTAGACCTGAACGTCATTGCCAATGCCACGGCAGGCTTTACCGGCGCAGATTTGGAAAACCTGTTGAACGAATCTGCTTTGCTGGCTGCACGGAAGGGCAGAAAAGCCATTACTGCTGCTGACGTTGGGGAAGCAACCGTTAAGGTTATGGTAGGTCCGGAAAAGAAGACCAAGAAGATGACAGATCAGGAAAAGAAGCTGACTGCATACCACGAAGCCGGTCATGCCGTTACCAATTTTTATCTGCCACTGCTTGATCCGGTTCATGAAATCAGTATCATTCCCCGTGGCTCTGCCGGTGGCTATACCATGAGCGTACCAACGGAAGATAAATCTTACATGACCAAGAACACCATGCTGCAAAATCTGGTTAGCCTTTTAGGCGGACGGGTTGCAGAGGCCCTTATCATGGGTGACGTATCTACCGGTGCATCCAATGATATTGAACGTGCCACCAAGATTACGCACAACATGATTACCCGCTATGGTATGAGTGAAAAACTGGGTACCATTTCTTATGGCTCCGACAGTGACGAAGTATTCCTGGGCATGGACTACGGCCGTAAACGTGACTACTCTGAAGCTACTGCCGCTGCCATAGATCAGGAAGCAAAACGCATTATGGATCATGCATATCAGGAAGCAGAACGCTTGTTAAAAGAGCACTCTGATAAGCTTGATAATGTTGCTAAATTCCTGATTCAGTATGAAAAAATGGACGGCACTATTTTCCGTCAGATTATGGAAAGTGACGACTTTGACATTGATGCTTTTATTCAGGAACATGGTGAAAAGCTGAAACGCCATACCATGACACCGGCAGAAATGATTCAGGCTGCTAAAGATGCCAAAGCTGCAAAAGAAGCCCAGGTACAAAAAGCAACTGATACAGAAGCAACTACCGAAGAGGTTCTGTAATCTCCTATCAAAAACAAGACCAAGACCTGCTTCCCGTAAAAGGGGAGCAGGTCTCTTTTTTGCCGAATTTTAACTTCATAAGGAAGCCATGAAAAGTCGTAAAAACCGCATATTTATGGGCTATTTCTTGACAGAACCCAAGATGCAGTGTAAAATTTTACGGTAAAAAAATAATGGAGGGTACTATGGCAAAGACTGCGAAATATACAAATGACAATATTTCCCAGCTGAAGGGTGCCGACCGGGTTCGGAAAAGACCGGCCGTTATCTTCGGCTCAGACGGTATTGAAGGTTGCCAACACTCTTTCTTTGAAATTCTGTCCAACTCAATTGACGAAGCCAGGGAAGGCTTCGGTAACAAGATTATCATTACGCGGTACCTTGACCAAAGCCTGGAAGTACAGGACTTCGGCCGGGGTATTCCCATGGATTACAACGAAAAAGAAAAAGAATACAACTGGAAACTGGTTTTCTGTGAACTGTATGCCGGAGGAAAGTACAACACCAACTCCGGAAACGGAATTTATGAGTTCTCTCTGGGACTAAACGGACTTGGCCTTTGTGCCACACAATATTCCTCAGAGTACATGGATGCAGAAATCCATCGGGACGGGATCTGCTACAAAATGCAGTTCCAGTCAGGAAATCCGAAGGGAAAGTTAAGCAAAGAAGAAACTTCCGGTAAGGAAACCGGCTCCCGCATTCATTGGAAACCGGATCGCCAGGTATTTACCGACATCAATATTCCGCTGGAATACTTCAAAGATACGCTGCGTCGCCAGGCCATTGTCAACAACGGTCTGTTGTTCCGCCTGAAGGACGAAGTGGCTCCGGGGAAATTTGAAGAATACGAATTCTGTTATGAAAACGGCATCCAGGACTACATGAAAGAAGTGGTGGGTGCAGATGCGTTTACACAGCCTGTCTTCTGGACAACCGAACGGGTTGGCCGGGACAGGGAAGACCTGGAAGACTACAAAGTTCTGATTAATACGGTAGTCTGCTTTTCAAATAAGCAGCAGTTGAAGGAATATTATCACAACTCCTCCTGGCTGGAACATGGCGGTGCGCCGGAAAAAGCGGTACGCAGTGCCTTTGTTTCCCAGATTGATGCCTACCTGAAAGCCAACAACAAGTACACCAAATCCGATAAGAAGATTACCTTCCAGGACGTGGAAGACTGCCTTTGCGTCATTATTTCGTCCTTCTCCACCCAGACGTCCTATGAAAACCAGACCAAGAAGGCCATTAACAACAAATTTATTCAGGAAGCCATGACGGATTTCTTCAAACATTCTTTGGAAATCTATTTTATTGAAAACAAAATGGATGCCGACCGGATTACCGATCAGGTCCTGATTAACATGCGGTCCCGGATTCGCGCAGAATCCACCCGCCAGAATCTGAAAAAGACGCTGACCGGCAATATGGACATGGGCAACCGTGTCAAAAAGTTCGTGGACTGCCGCACCAAAGATGTCAGCCGCCGCGAAGTTTTCATTGTAGAAGGGGACTCCGCACTTGGTTCCTGCAAACAGGCAAGGGACTCCGAATTCCAGGCAGTTATCCCCATCCGCGGTAAAATTCTGAACTGCCTGAAGGCGGATTATGACCGTATTTTCAAGTCGGAAATTATTACGGACCTGATTAAAGTCCTTGGCTGCGGGGTAGAAGTCCAAACCAAGAAAAAGGACATGAACGCTTTTAGCCTGGACAATTTACGCTGGAACAAGGTCATTATCTGTACGGATGCCGACGTAGATGGCTATCAGATTCGTACCCTGGTTCTGACCATGATTTACCGGCTGATGCCGACGCTGATTACAGAGGGAAAGGTGTTTATTGCCGAGTCCCCACTGTATGAAATCCAGTGCAAGGACCAGGTCTGGTTTGCCTACACCGAACCGGAAAAGACCCAGGTTTTGGAAGAGCTGGAAGGGAAGAAGTACACCATTCAGCGCTCCAAAGGTTTGGGTGAAAACGATGCCGACATGATGTGGCTGACCACCATGAATCCAAAGACGCGCCGTCTGATTAAAGTAACGCCGGATGATGCCGAACTGACCGCCAGAACCTTTGACCTGCTACTGGGCGATGACCTTGCCGGCAGAAAGCAGCATATTGCAGAAGACGGCCACTTATATCTTGACATGACGGACGTCAGCTAAGGAGGGAAATGAATGGCTAAAAAGAAAACAGGGCCGGACATTGCCCGTGAAGAAAACAACCCGAATGCGCATATCATGGGCGCAGGCGAGGTAGTGGACCAGCGCATTGTAGAAACACTGGAAATTAACTACATGCCGTATGCCATGAGCGTTATTATGTCCCGTGCCATCCCGGAAATAGACGGCTTTAAACCATCCCACAGAAAACTGCTGTACACCATGTACAAAATGGGACTGCTGACCGGAAACCGGATTAAATCCGCCAACATTGTGGGCCGGACCATGCAACTGAACCCCCATGGCGATGCAGCCATTTACGACACCATGGTACGTCTTTCCCGTGGATATGGTGCTTTACTGCATCCTTATGTTGACTCTAAGGGTAACTTTGGTAAAGCGTACTCCAGAGACATGTCCTGGGCCGCTTCCCGATACACAGAGGCAAAGCTGGAAAAGCTGGCAGCCGAGCTGTTTCGGGATATTGATAAGGACACTGTAGATTTTGTAGATAACTATGATGCCACCATGAAGGAGCCAACGCTGCTGCCGGTCACCTTTCCAAGCATTTTAGTCAACAATAATACGGGGATTGCCGTTGGTATGGCCAGCTCCATTTGTTCCTTTAACCTGAAAGAAATCTGTGATACTACCATCAACCTGATTAAAGACCCGGATTATGATATTATGGATTCCCTGCAGGCACCGGACTTTCCCGGCGGCGGCCAGATTATTTATGACCGGGCCAAAATGCAGGAAGTGTTTGCCACCGGCCGCGGCGGCATTACCGTGCGTTCCAAGTATCAGTATGACAAGGTAAACCATTGTATTGATATTACCGAAATTCCGCCGACCACCACATCGGAAGTCATTATTGAAAAGATTATTGAAAAAGCCAAAAGCGGTAGTTTACGGGAAATTTCCGACATCAGGGATGAAACCGATAAATCCGGTCTGAAAATTACCATTGATGTAAAACGGGGTACGGATCCGGATGCACTGATGAAAAAGCTGTTTAAGTCTACTTCTCTGGAAGAGGCTTTTCCGTGTAACTTTAACGTTCTGATTGCCGGTATGCCGCGGGTTTGCGGTGTCAAAGAGCTGTTAGAAGAATGGATTGCCTTCCGTACGGAGTGCGTCCGCAGACGGGTTTATTTTGACCTGAACAAAGCCAAAGAAAAGTTACATTTGCTGCAGGGCCTGCAAAAGATTCTGCTGGACATTGATAAAGCAATCAAAATTGTCCGGGAAACCGAAGAAGAAGCAGAAGTGGTCCCGAATCTGATGATCGGCTTTGGAATTGACCAGATCCAGGCCGAGTATGTGGCTGAAATCAAGTTGCGCCACTTAAACAGGGAATTTATTTTAAAGCGTTTACAGGATGTCTCTGATCTGGAAAAGTCCATTGCCGACATGCAGGACACCTTAAACAGCAAAGCCCGCATTAAAAAGATTCTGGTAACCGAACTGGAAGAGGTTGCTAAGAAGTACGGTCAGCCACGGAAATCGGAAATCATTTATGCCACGGATTTGGAAGAAGAACTGGAAGAAGAGGAGGCCGTAGCAGATTATCCCTGCACCTTTTTCTTTACCCATGACGGCTATTTCAAGAAGATTACACCGCAGTCTTTGCGCATGAGCGGCTCCCAGAAGCTGAAGGAAAATGACTTCCTGCGGCAGACCGTGGAATCCAGCAATGCAAAGGAACTGCTGTTCTTTACGGATCAGGCACAGGTATACAAAGCCAAGGCCTCGGATTTTGAAGATTCCAAAGCGTCTGCATTAGGCCAGTATATTCCGACGGAACTCGGCTTTGACGAAGGTGAAAAACCGGTTTACATGGCGGTTACCGATCATTACCAGGGCTATATGATTTTTGCCTATGAAAACGGTAAGGTAGCAAAGGTGGAAATGTCTGCTTATTATACCAAGACCAATCGGAAGAAACTGATTAAAGCATCGTGTGAAAAATATGTTTTGGCAGATGCCTTATATTTACCGGAAGACACGGAGCTGGTGCTTCGTTCCTCCGGCGGACGGCTTCTGCTGCTTCATACCGGATTGCTGACTGCAAAGACCACAAAGAATACGCAGGGTGTTTCCATTATGCGGCTGAAAAAGGGACAGCGTGTGGAAGAAGCCAGACTGTATCAGGAAGGTGAATTTGCAAAGCCGTCCCGGTACCGTACCAAGAGCCTTCCGGCCCTGGGGGCTTTCCCGGCATCCGAAGACGTGGCAGGAGAGCAGTTAACCCTGGATACCGTTACGGATTAACCCTTGAAACTCCCTTCGTTATATGCTAAAATTTCTAAGCATTCTCTTATAGGAGGAACCAATATGTCCACTTTAGAAATGGTTTTAGCCATTGTTACCATCATTCTTGCCATTGCGGTTACCGTTGTTGTGCTTTTACAGAAGAGTCGGGAAGCCGATGCTTCTGCTGTACAGGGCGGATCTTCCAACCAGTTCTTTGACAAGACCGCCGGACATCAGAAGGATGACCTGCTTGCCAATCTGACCAAGATTTTAGGCGGCCTGTTTTTCTTAGTAGCACTGGCCACTGTTTTGGTAACGCTGTTTGTAAAATAAACTGAATTATTTATTGTGCCCTGTTCCGGCAGGGCACAATCTTTGCAAAATTCCTTGACTTTATGGCGCCGTTAAAGTATGATATACGGGCGCCAAAAAATATGACTCATTAGCTCAGTCGGTAGAGCACTTGACTTTTAATCAAGGTGTCCGGGGTTCGAATCCCCGATGGGTCACCAACAGACCTGAACCGTTTCGGTTCAGGTCTTTTCTTTTTACATTCCCGGCAAACTGTTCACGTAAAATTAAAGTAAAACACTGGCTTTCTCTGAATCTTCGTATAGAATAAAAAAGACAGGAGGTTTTGTATTATGCCTACAACTTATACTCATTACAAATTTGCTTTGGAAGTAAGAGAAGCCCTTCCAAAGGATATTCAGAAAATTACGGAGCGTCATCCGGATCTTTACTATATGGGTGCCATGGGACCGGATCTTTTGTTTTATACCCTGCCATCCATGCATACGTTCAAGATTTCTTCCTTAACGCACAGACGAAGCGGAAAAGACTGGTTTTCCTTTATGGGTCAGCGTCTGTTAAACAGCAATATGGATGAGTGCCAACTGGCTTATATCTACGGCTTCTTAACGCATTATGCGGCAGACCGTGCCTGCCATGCCTATATTAACCAGTGTGCAGATGAGGGGAAGGGTTCCCACTTCCTGATTGAAGCAGAATGGGATCGGTATTATCTGGTGCGGGATGGTTTTGACCCGCTCCACAAGAAACTGACTGACCATATTAAAATCAGCTGGAAGAATGCCAAAATGATTGCCGGATATTATCCTATGCTGACACCGGAATGGATTTTTGCCTGTATGGTGGGCTCCCACCTTCTGCTGGATGGTCTGGTTATGACTTCGGAAGTAAAGCGGTTTGCACTGCATCGCATAGCGGATCTGGCCGACAAAGTAGTGTCGGGTGCCGGACAGCAATGTAAAGATATGGCAATTGCCAAGGAGCCGGTGGCATCCTGCCAGCCGGTTTGCCAGGAATTAGATGAAATGCTCTTCGGACAAGGATTCCAGGATGCTCTGGATTTCATAACCGGTTTTCTGGATACCATTCAGAATAAAAAAGACTGGGATCCAAGATATGAGATTAACTTTGAAGGCCTTGCAGAATAATAGAAGATCTTGTTACAATAGGGCATATTTTTTGGAATTACCAAGGAGAATATGCCCATGAACAATATTATTTTGATTGGTATGCCGGGTTGCGGGAAAAGTACGCTTGGCGTATTGCTGGCTAAAAATTTAGCCTATGATTTTTTAGACTCGGATTTATTAATCCAGCAAAAAGCAGGAAAAAAGCTGCAGGAAATTCTGGATCAGGACGGAAACGAAGTTTTTGGAAAACTGGAAAATGAAGTTAACCTTGGTCTGCAGATTCAAAATACCGTACTGGCCACCGGTGGCTCTGCTGTTTATTGGGATGAATCCATGCAGCATTTAAAGTCTATTGGCCTTGTTGTATATCTTCAGGTTCCTTATGAAGAGCTGAAAAGCCGAATTACCAATATGGATTCCCGTGGTATTGTAATTCCGGAAGGCAAAACATTCCGGGATATTTATGAAGAACGGGAAGTACTGTATTTGAAGTATGCGGATCTGGTCTTAACAGAAAAGGCTGGTCAGGATTTGTGGACCAATTGCTGCCGGATTACAGACGCAATTCGTTCCTATGAAAATAAATAAACAAGAAGGGTTAGCAATGAAACAATTAAAACGGGTTATGGCCGTTGGTTTATCTTTGGTTATGGCTGCAGTACTTTTTTGTCTTCCGGCTTCCGCTGTGGGGGGAAAGAAGAACTACAATAAGTACAAAGTGTATACGGTAATTGGCGACTCGGTTGCCACAGGATATGGGGAACTGACTAACAACGGAAACAGTTCGTATATGCGGGTGAACGGTGCGTACAGTGACCTAATTGCCAAAAGATTGGGTAACATTAAGTTGAATCCGAAAGCGGTTAACGGAGAACGTACCGTGGAAGTTCGATATCTTCTGGATGAATCCTACAAAGGAGATGCCTATCTTGGCAAGTACATTAATTCCGTACAGACGCTGGATGAAAAGGATCGCGCCAGTTACATTAAGGCAATTAAAGAAGCAGATGTCATTTCCATTGGACTTTGCTCTAATGACATTTTTACAATCCCTACGGATGTTTTGAAGGATCGCATGAGCGATTTCACCGATACCTGGGACAAGGCAAAGGACAATGAAATTACAGAACTGTTGTTGCAGAACAAAGTTTTTGAAGCCATGGAACGCCTGTTCTATTATGCTGGGGCAGCCGGAGTGTTAA
Source organism: uncultured Phascolarctobacterium sp. (assembly GCA_963640645.1). GTDB lineage: Bacteria > Bacillota > Clostridia > Oscillospirales > Acutalibacteraceae > RUG420. The sequence continues at coordinate 121,033 of CAVHZY010000003.1, forward strand.
GCCTTGCTGTACCGGAATTTATGAAGAACATGATGGTGGGCCTGGAACAGTTCAAAATTAACTACAATGTTATTACGGATAAAATTTATGAGCTGAATCCGGATGTTACTGTTATGGTCATGAGTATGTGCAGCCCCATGGGTAAGATGCCACTCTACAAGGGTGGGAAGGAACTGGGTTCCGTTATTAACGGCGGAACAGAACTGATTAACAATTATTTGAAATCCGGTTGCAAGAATGCCTATAAGTATACTTACGTAGACGAAATGGATATTGATTCTCCATATCAGAACTTTGATTCCCTGATTGATTACGCGTTGGCGGACAAAGGGGATAATTATCCTGATGTTAACCATCCGAATGCTTCCGGGCATAAATATATTGCTGACCAGTTTATGGCGGCATTGCCGGAAACCCAGTTCATTGATATTGCAGATGCTAAAAATTACAATGCCATTGTCCGTCTGTATAATGCAGGCATTATGATTGGCGATGGAGCGGTAAACTTTAATCCGGACACCGAAGTTACCGGGAAGCAGTTGGCATATGCACTGTATCGCCTGGCAGGAAATAAGAAAGGTTCTTACGCAGACGTTAAGAAGTGGTGCACCAAGAATAACATTCTTGCACTTGGTAAAGTGGAAAACACCAGGCTGACCGAAACGCAGGTTGCTGCAGCTGTGAAGGCCTATGCCAAGAAGACAGGAAACAAGACCTATTATTCGTCCAAAGGTACCTCTACGGTCAACAGGGACACGCTGGCAGGCATCCTGGTTAACTATTTGAAGTAAACCTGGCTTAGCCGCAAGTGGGCAGACATCATCAACAACAAACAAAGAAAAACCTGCTGACAGGAAATCCTGTTCAGCAGGTTTTTCTTTTGCTTTGGGAAGCGTATTTCTATAAGCTGTGTTATTTGCTGAAGTTATCTTTCAGCATAACGTCGTGGGAGCCGCCTTCTACAATGGACACTTCGGAAACCAGAGTCAGTTTGGCTTTTTCCCGCAATTCCGGAAGGGTAAGGGCACCACAGTTGCACATGGTAGAGCGAACTTTGTACAGGGAAGCGGTAACACCGTCCTGCAGGGAGCCTGCATAGGGAACGTAGGAGTCAACGCCTTCTTCAAAGGCCAGTTTGGTGGCGCCACCAAGGTCATATCTGGCCCAGTTTCTGGCGCGGTTGGAACCTTCGCCCCAGTACTCTTTCATGTAGTTGCCGTTAATGCGAACCAATTCGGTTGGGGATTCATCAAAGCGGGAGAAGTAGCGTCCCAGCATCAGGAAGTCAGCACCCATGGCAAGGGCAAGGGTCATGTGATAGTCATGAACGATACCGCCATCAGAGCAAACCGGAACATAAATACCGGTTTCCTTGTAGTACTTATCCCGTTCCTTACAAACGTCAATCAGAGCAGTTGCCTGGCCACGGCCAATGCCCTTGGTTTCTCTGGTAATGCAAATGGATCCGCCGCCGATGCCGACTTTAACAAAGTCAGCACCGCAGTCCGCAAGGAAGCGGAAGCCTTCTGCGTCTACTACGTTGCCGGCACCAACGCGTACCGTGTCACCGTAGGTTTCACGTACCCAGCGGATGGTTCTTTGCTGCCATTCAGAGTAGCCCTCAGAGGAGTCAATGCAAAGAACATCCGCACCGGCTTCCAGCAGGGCCGGAACGCGTTCTGCGTAGTCTCTGGTGTTGATTCCGGCGCCGACTACGTAAGATTTGTGTTCATCCAGCAGTTCCAGCTTGTTTTCCTTATGGGATTCATAGTCTTTCCGGAAGACTAAGTAGCTTAAGTGGTCATGTTCATCTACCAGCGGGAGCGCATTCAGCTTGTTGTCCCAAATGATATCATTGGCAAGCTTTAAAGAAGTGGTATCCGGCGCCGTAATCAGTTTTTCTCTTGGCGTCATGAATTCCTTAATTTTGGTGTTGGGATCCATACGGCTGACACGGTAGTCCTTGCTGCCGACAATGCCGAGCAGAAGGCCGTTTGCGGTGCCGTCATCGGTAATGGCAACGGTGCTGTGTCCGGTTTTTGCTTTCAGGTCCAGGACGTCGGCCAGGCAGTCTTCCGGTGTCAGGTTGCAGGTGGAAACAACAAAGCCCTTCTTATAGCTTTTTACGCGGGCTACCATGGCAGCTTCATCAGCAATGCTCTGGGAACCGTAAATGAAGGAAATGCCGCCTTCCTTGGCAAGGGCAATTGCCATTCTGTCATCGGAAACAGACTGCATGATGGCGGAAACCATTGGAATATTCAGCGTAATGGCTGAGGTTTCTCCCTTTTTAAAACGAACCAGTGGAGTCTTCAGATCAACTGCATCCGGAATGCACTGGGAAGAAGAATACCCCGGGACCAGTAAATATTCACCAAAGGTATGAGATGGTTCCGAGAAAAAATATGCCATAATAACACGCTCCTTTTGCTTTTTTTTTTTTTT